>CP027241.1:0-370000 GCA_002999035.1 Lachnospiraceae bacterium oral taxon 500 | reverse complement strand
AGGAGTCAGACAGTCGGAGATAAGTTCGATTGTCGAAAGGGAAAGAGCCCAGACCACCAGCTAAGGTCCCAAAGTACATGTTAAGTGGAAAAGGATGTGAGATTTCAAAGACAACTAGGATGTTGGCTTAGAAGCAGCCATACATTCAAAGAGTGCGTAATAGCTCACTAGTCGAGAGATTTTGCGCCGAAAATGTCCGGGGCTAAAACATGACACCGAAGCTGTGGGATGTAGAAATACATCGGTAGAGGAGCATTGTGCAGATGAAGAAGCGGGATCGGAAGGCACCGTGGAGGATGCACAAGAGAGAATGCCGGAATGAGTAGCGAGATGGAAGTGAGAATCTTTCAGGCCGAATATCCAAGGTTTCCAGAGTAAAGCTGATCTGCTCTGGGTAAGTCGGGGCCTAAGGCGAGGGCGAAAGCCGTAGTCGATGGAGAACTGGTGATAATTCCAGTACCTTGTAGGAACAGAACTGTGGGGACGCAGGAAGATAAGAAGAGCCGGGAAAGGAAAGACCGGTATAAGCGCAAAGGCGGAGCGGGGGAGATACCGCGAGAAAGCTGAAGCGTGATAAGGAGCGAAGGGAAGTAGCGAAGCTTCTGAATCTAAACTGCCAAGAAAAGCCACTATAGATTGTTACAAGCCCGTACCGCAAACCGACACAGGTGGATGAGGAGAGAATCCTAAGGCCGACGGGAGAAGCGTTGTTAAGGAACTCGGCAAAATGACCCCGTAACTTCGGGAAAAGGGGTGCCGGAGAGAAACCGGCCACAGAAAAAAGGCCCAAGCGACTGTTTAGCAAAAACACAGGTCTCTGCGAAACCGAAAGGTGAAGTATAGGGGCTGACGCCTGCCCGGTGCTGGAAGGTTAAGGGGAATGGTTAGACGCGAGTCGAAGCTAGGAACTTAAGCCCCAGTAAACGGCGGCCGTAACTATAACGGTCCTAAGGTAGCGAAATTCCTTGTCGGGTAAGTTCCGACCCGCACGAAAGGCGTAACGATTTGGGCACTGTCTCAACAACGCGCCCGGTGAAGTTGAAGTACTGGTAAAGATGCCAGTTACCCGCGACAGGACGGAAAGACCCCATGGAGCTTTACTCTAGCTTGATATTGGGACTTGATACTGCATGTACAGGATAGGAGGGAGACTGAGAAACTAGCCCGTCAGGGTTGGTGGAGTCGCTGTTGGGATACCTCCCTTGTAGTATTAGGTTTCTAACCTCGTGCCGTAAACCGGTACAGGGACAGTGTCAGGTGGGGAGTTTGACTGGGGCGGTCGCCTCCGAAAGGGTATCGGAGGCGCTCAAAGGTCATCTCAGAATGGTTAGGAATCATTCGCAGAGTGTAAAGGCAGAAGATGGCTTGACTGTGACACCAACAAGTGGAGCAGGTACGAAAGTAGGACTTAGTGATCCGGTGGTAAGAAAGTGGGATTGCCATCGCTCAACGGATAAAAGCTACCCTGGGGATAACAGGCTAATCACTCCCAAGAGTTCACATCGACGGAGTGGTTTGGCACCTCGATGTCGGCTCATCGCATCCTGGGGCTGAATTCGGTCCCAAGGGTTGGGCTGTTCGCCCATTAAAGCGGTACGCGAGCTGGGTTCAGAACGTCGTGAGACAGTTCGGTCCCTATCCGTCGTGGGCGCAGGATATTTGAGAGGAGCTGTCCTTAGTACGAGAGGACCGGGATGGACTGACCTCTGGTGAATCTGTTGTTTTACCAAGAGCATAGCAGAGTAGCCAAGTTGGGAAGGGATAAACGCTGAAGGCATCTAAGCGTGAAGCCCCCCTCAAGATAAGATATCCCATTCGAAAGAAGTAAGACCCCTGGAAGACGACCAGGTTGATAGGCTCTGGGTGTAAGTGCAGTAATGCACTGAGCTGAGGAGTACTAATCGGTCGAGGCCTTGAACTAAGAAAGTCCAAGCGGGCTTTCCTGGGAATCAAGATTGTATATGAATGCAAAGCGCCTGACATTTGAAGTCTGAGCATCAGTTTTTCTTGTTTAATAATTTTTTGTTGGTTTGCCGATTGTCTAATGTCGGACACGTAATATCGGCCCATTGGTCAAGCGGTTAAGACGCAGCCCTCTCAAGGCTGAATCGGGGGTTCGATTCCCCCATGGGTCATTGCCTTTAGGGGATTTTTATTTTAAACGGCTTTTTTGGGGGCCTTTAGCTCAGTTGGTTAGAGCAACCGGCTCATAACCGGTCGGTCTAGGGTTCGAGTCCCTGAAGGCCCATTAATTTAATCATTAGCCCGAGTGGCGGAATAGGTAGACGCACAGGACTTAAAATCCTGCGGTAGCGATACCGTGCCGGTTCGAGTCCGGCCTCGGGCACTTTGTGTGCATAGCTCAGCTGGATAGAGCGTCTGGCTACGGACCAGAAGGTCGGGAGTTCGAATCTTCTTGCACACGCTGAAAGCTTATAGATTGCAGTAATTGCGGTTTGTAGGCTTTTTTTGTTTACAGTTCAGGCAAGCAGGGAGTTATGCTTGATGCGACCGGAGAGCTTGCTTTTCCGGGAAGTATCAAGTATAACTGCCTATTTGCGGAACGCATTCACCGATAATTCGCTGCAAGCGAATTATCGGTGGCTTGCCTGAACTGTAAAGCTGGCAGTCCTATGTATACTTGATACGACCGGAGAGCTTGCTCTCGCGGGAAGTATCAAGTATAACTGCCTATTTGCGGAACGCATTCACCGATAATTCGCTGCAAGCGAATTATCGGTGACTTGCCTGAACTGTTGCTATAGCAGGCAATTATAACAGATACGACCGGAGAGCTTGCTCTCTAAAGGTATATCAAGTATAACTATCCACTTGCGAAACATGCTGATAATTCTTTTACAGAGAATTATCAGCGGCTGGCCTAAACTGTAAAGCCGGCAGACTTATGCTTACTATACGACCGGAGAGCTTGCTCTCGCGGGAAGTATCAAGTATAACTTCCTATTTGCGGAACATGCTGATAATTCTCTTACAGTGAATTATCAGCGGCTTGCCTGAACTGTTGCTATAGCAGGCAATTATAGCAGATACGACCGGAGAGCTTGCGCTCCAGAGGCATAGTAAGTATAATTAAGATTGATATCAGCAGAAGTTGTAAATAGATGATGCAGTCAAATCATTGCCGACACAGGAAAGGAAGGAATATGGACAGAGAACAGCTTATCAATCAACTGATTCAGGTAAGACCAAGTCCAAAGCAACTCAGGCAGGAGGAAATGGAGTTTTACGGATTCATTCATTTTTCCATAAATACTTTTACAGATAAGGAATGGGGAGATGGGACAGAAGATCCGGTGTTATTTTGCCCGACAGCCTTGGATACGGATCAATGGGCTGAAATTGCGCGGGCGGCAGGAATGAAAGGCCTGATTTTAACCTGTAAACATCATGACGGTTTTTGCTTATGGCCCAGTAAATATACAGAACATTCGGTTAAAAACTCAGCCTATCAGCAAGGCAAAGGTGATGTGATCAGAGAATTTGTCGAGTCCTGCCATAAATACGGCTTAAAAGCGGGAATATATCTTTCGCCCTGGGATAGAAACTGCAAAAAATATGGCTGCGGCAGAGAGTATGATGATTTTTTTGTGAATCAATTAACGGAATTGTTAAGCGGATACGGTGAAATCTTTACGGTATGGTTCGACGGCGCCTGCGGGGAAGGCGAGAATGGGAAGAAGCAAAAATATGACTGGGAAAGGTATTATGAAGTAATCCGAAGATTGCAGCCGGAGGCCACGATCAGTATTTGCGGGCCCGATATTCGCTGGTGCGGCAATGAAGCGGGAAAGACGCGGAAAAGCGAATGGAGCGTAGTTGCTGCCAGAATGGCCAATAATGAGAAAATTGCAGGTGCCAGTCAGCAGGAAGATGATATTACATTCCGGCAAAAGGAAATCAGGAGCAGTGAAGAAGATTTAGGAAGCATCGACAGGCTGAAAAATGAAACAAGCTTTATCTGGTATCCGGCGGAAGTAGATGTCTCTATCCGGCCGGGCTGGTTTTATCATCAGGCGGAAGATCATCAGGTGAAATCAGCCGAGAAATTATTTGAGCTTTATTTAAAATCGGCAGGCGGAAATGCAATGCTGCTTTTAAATATTCCGCCCGATAAGGAAGGAAAAATAGCAGATTCCGACGAAAAAAGCCTAAGAGAATTGGGGCGGCAGATTCGTGAAAAGTTTACCCATAATTTGTTGGAGTGCGGCACAATCACAGCTACTGCTGCGGCAATAGATTGCGAAGCGGAAAATATGCGCAAGGAAGGATATGAAAAATGGTATCAGCCGCAGCTTTTGGCTGACGAACCGATTTCTGTGAAAATAAGATGGAAAGTGCCGCAAAATATTCGATACATCGTCTTAAAGGAAAATATTCCAAATAGCCAGCGGGTAGAAAGTTTTAAAATAAAATCGGAATATCAGCAAAAAGAATGGATTTATCAAGGTACGACCATCGGCCATAAAAAAATTGCAGAGCTGCCGGCAGATTTTAAAAGTGATTGCCTGGAAATTATTTTTGAGGAATATCGGGTTTGTCCCCAAATCAGCTTTATTGGCGTGTACTGAGAGATATATTTTTATTTGCAGAACAGAGAAAATACGATATTAAAAAACGTTTTATCAAATATGGACGAGTCGGCAGCAGAAAGTTTTTTAATCGGAAAAACAGATTGGAAAAAAGTTTATATAGAAAAGGAGATCAAATGTATAAGCCGTTAAATTTTAGTGCGTTTTTAAGCAATTTTGAGGAATTAAAACCTTTTTTTCCCGAAGCGGAGGAGTATAAAAAAATAGGAGGAACCCCTTATATTTTTACGTCATTGCACATTGCCGAGGAAAATACGGCTGATTACGCCGGGCGGATTAAAGAAATGTGCGCTCAGATCAGGGCAATGGGTTATCAGCTGATTGCCGATGTGTCAAAAAAAACACTGGAGTATGTCAAAAAAGATGATATTGTTGAGGTTGCCAGGGAATACGGGATTTCGATTTTACGGCCGGATTTTGGTTTCAGCCGGGAAGAACTGGCGCAAATTGCCGCGCAAATACCGATTTGCGTTAATGCTACTATTTTAAAAGAAGATGAAATTGAAGCTATCCGTGGAGCGGGTGGTGAAGTTTATGCTATGCATAATTATTATCCCAGGCCGGAAACGGGGCTGGACGATGTTTTTTTCCGGCAGCGCAATGACTGGCTAAAGGCCAAAGGGATTCCGGTGATGGCTTTTATTGCCGGCAATGTTTTTAAGCGGGGGCCGATTTTTGAGGGGCTGCCGACCTTGGAACAGCATCGCGGTCTGCCGCCGTATGTTGCCTATCTGGATTTGGCGCTGAACTTTGGGATTGAAGATATTTATGTCGGTGACGGCGCAATCAGCCGGGAAGAATGGGAAAAAATCGAATATTTCCGCCAGACCGGCGAGCTTTATCTGCCGGTGCAAACGCTGTCGGATAAATATGATGAATATTTATTTGGCCGAAGTTATACGGTGCGGGTAGATTCGCCCCGCTGGGTAAAGCGTTTGCAGGAGTCAAGGGAGTTTGCGGCGGCCGGTCGGGAGATTGAACCGGTGATGGCACTGCCGCGTAAGGCGGGCAGCGTAACAATTGATAATATCAGGTACGGCCGCTATTCAGGCGAGATGCAAATTGTAGCTGAGGATTTGCCGCTGGATGAAAGGGTCAATGTGATTGCCCGGATTTCGGCGAAATATTTGCCGCTCCTGCCGCTGATTAAAAATGAACAAAAGGTTCGCTTTTTTAAGGAAAATTAAGTCCGGTTCAGGCAAGCTGCCAAGCTGCCAAAAAAGAAATCAAGTCTATGTGACCGGAATACCGGCAGGGACAGGCAGCGGTTTTTGAGTTCCTAAAAATTGGCTTCAGGGCCGAAAAAGAGAAAGAGAGCAGAGATGTCAGATTATATTATTACCTATACGGGAAAGCGCTTTTACCCGCTGCGCCCGGAGATAGAAGCGATTGATGTTTGCGATATTGCCCGGGCGCTGTCACTGATGACCAGAGCCAATGGGCATTTGCCGCATTTTTATTCGGTCGGGCAGCATTGCGTGAATTGCGTGCGGGAAGCCAAGGCCAGAAATTACTCTAAACGGGTGCAGTTGGGCTGCCTTTTGCATGATGCCAGTGAAGCCTATCTGTCGGATATTACCCGGCCGGTAAAACAGTATTTAAGCAATTACAAAGAGTTTGAGAGCGGGCTGCAAAATAAGATCTTTGAACGCTTTGGCTTGGCCGGACTGACGGAAGCGGAACTTCATTTGATTTTTTTGATTGACGATACTATTTTGCAGCATGAGTTTTTAACACTGAAGGGCATGCCGGTTTTTGAGATCGATTTGCCGGTATATTCGGTGCCGGACACTTCGGAACGCGTCTTTAGTGAAGTGGAAGCAGAGTTTTTAAGTTTGTATCAAGCATTGAAATAAAAGCGGGATAATACATTTTTTAGAAAAATAGAAATCTGCATTAGAAGGCGCATAGGCAAAACACACAAAAAACAAAAGAAAACATTGTAGTTTTCCGCCAAAAAGCATAAAATCTCTTTACAAAAAACGAAAAAGGTGTTAAAGTAAACTTACTGGTAATGACAACATAACAACATGATGACAAGATAATAGGAGAATGCTATGAAAAAGGTTTGGCAAAGGGTAATAGTTTCATTATTGGTTGTGATGGTTTCGGTAAGTGGTTTGACGGGCTGCACCGGGAATGAAAAGGACAGTAAAGGGGAAAAATTAAGGGTGGCCATTGTGTGTTCTTCGGCGGGGCAAAATGACAATGGTTATAACGAATCGGCAGTTAACGGTGCTAAAAAAGTAGCGCAGGAGTTTGGAACAGAGTATAAAGTGGTTGAGCCGACAACCGGTGTTCCGCAAGCGTTGGAAACTTTGGCTGAGGATGGTTACAAGATAATTTTTAATTTGGAGTATGATTTTGAGGCCTTAATTAAAGGAACCGGAGGGGCAAAGCCCATTGCCGAAAGGTACCCCGACACAACTTTTATTTGTATGAACGATGATCCGAATAAGGATGAGAATGGGAAAAAGATTCATAAAAATGTGATCAGTGTTCTCTTTGATGTGCATGAAGCATCTTTTGTGGCCGGAGCATTAACAGCACTGGTAACGGAAAATGCCGAAACTCTTTTTGGCACGGAAAATTATCAATTTACCAAGCCTGAAAACGGCGGCCGGACAGTAGGCTTTATCGGCGGCACCAATTCTAACGGGATTACGGTGTTTTCCTATGGCTATATCGAAGGTATTAATTATGAAGCGGCTAAAATGGATGTAAAGTATGATTACTACTCGAAATATGATGCCGGTTTTACCGATTCTTCGACGGGCGGTACCGTAGCGGCTACCTATTTTAATCAGGGGGCCAATGTCGTATTTTCTGTAGCCGGTTCCGTGGGGGATGGCGTGGCAGCCAAAGCCAAAGAAGTAAAAAAATTGGCGATCCAGGTAGATGCCAATAAAGACAGCCAGCAGCCGGGATATGTTTTAACCAGTGTTATTAAAAATACGGAAGTTCCGGTTTATGAAATTGTGAAAGCGGGAGTTGAGGGCAAGTTAGGGGAAATGGAACAAGTTCAGTATTATTCTCTTTCTACCGGCGCTACCTCAATTACGGATTTGGCGGAAATTGAAAAACATATTGCTGAGAGCGGCAAAGCTAAGTGGGAAGAGATTAAAAAGGAAGTCGATGAGGTCGTGTCCTTGATTAAAAACGGCACCATCAAGGTGACAAATGCTCAAAACGGCGAAGAGTTTAAAGCGGAGAATTGCCCGAATGTGACCATTAAATAATTCGACTTTTCATGTTCGAGAAAACCGTCTTTTTTAGGCAGGGTGCGCGCCTGCGAAAAAAGCGAAGCGTTCGGTCAGGGGAAATGGAGTAAATAACTTTAGCTTTCTGAAAAGGTGAAAAACCATGGCAAATATGATAGAAACCAGAGATTTGACTAAAAAGTTTGGAGATTTTACCGCTAACGATCGGATTAATTTACAGGTGAAAGAAGGAGAAATTAAATGTATCGTTGGCGAAAACGGAGCAGGCAAAACAACTTTAATGAACATGCTTTACGGTTTGCTCCAGCCGACCAGCGGTGAAATTTGGATTAAAGGTCAAAAGACAGTGCTGAAAAGTCCTTTGGAGGCAATTGCGGCGGGAATCGGCATGGTTCATCAGCATTTCAAATTGGTTCCGAGTCTGACCGTTTATGAAAATATTTTGTTAGGCTCGGAAATTACCAAAACAAAGGGCAAGTTTCGGCTGCCGTTGATTGATCGTCAGGCTGAGATTGACAATGTATATCGGCTGATGGAGAAATATCGTTTTTCACTGGATCCGATGGAAAGGGTAGAGGATATTTCGGTAGGCAGCAGGCAAAGAATTGAAATATTGAAAATGCTGTACCGGAATGTAGATATTTTGATTTTGGATGAGCCGACAGCAGTGCTCACACCGCAGGAAGCGGACCAGCTGATTGTAACGCTGAAAGAACTGCAGGCAAAAGGAAAAACCATCATTATCATTACCCATAAGCTGCGAGAAGTGATGGAGTTGGCCGACAGTGTGACTGTGATCAAACAGGGCCGAGTGGTTGGTGATGTTCGAAAGCAGGACACCAGCGAAAAACAATTAGCGCAAATGATGGTGGGCCGGGATGTGGTTTTGAGAGTTGAAAATCAGTCAAAATCTCAAGCGTCAGATGAGATTCGATATGAGGTCAAGGATTTAGCGACCGTGAATGATCAGGGCAAAGAGGTCGTGGCCGGCGTTTCATTTTATGCCCGTCAGGGTGAGATTCTGGGAATTGCCGGGGTAGAAGGCAATGGCCAGTCGGAACTGGTTAAACTAATGACCGGTTTGATGTGTTCCACCCGCGGCCGGATTAGTATGAACGGAAAGGATGTTACCAATTGGTGGCCGGAACAGCTCAGAAGCGCCGGGATGGGAATTATTCCGGAAGACAGATATGCGCAGGGGCTGTGCCGGGAGATGAGCCTGTCGGAAAATTGCATAGCCGGGTATCATAATCGGGCGGATGTGTGCTGGCATGGTTTCCATCGCACCAAGGAAATTGATCACAAAAGAGACCGTTTTATTGAGGACTTTGATATTCGTTTAAGCAACGTGAAAGGTTTAATTGGCAGCTTGTCCGGCGGAAATGCGCAAAAAGTAATTATCGCCCGGGAATTATCGGCCGGGCCAAAATTGCTGATTGCCTGTCAGCCGACCAGAGGAGTAGACATTGGTTCCATTGAATTTATTCACAAGCAGCTTTTACAATTCAAAGAAGCGGGCAATACTGTTATTTTGGTTTCCAGCGAGTTGTCGGAGATCATGAGTTTATCTGACCGGGTATTGGTTATGTACAAAGGAAAAATTTCCGGTGAAGTACAGCCAAAAGAAGTAAGTTCGGCTCAGATCGGACTTTTGATGGCAGGCATTACGGCGGCGGAGGAATAAGATATGCAAAAGGAAACTGTGCTCAAAACAATTTTAAATTCATTGATTCCGATTATAGCTGCATTTATTTTAGGCGGTATCGTCATTTTGCTGCTCGGAGAAAATCCCCTGACCACCTATGGAATTTTAATCAGCAAGTCCTTGTTTACCGGCAAAGGTATCTTAAATACATTGCATTATGCAGCGCCGATGATCCTGACGGGATTGGCGATTGCAGTAACATTTAAGGCGAATATTTACAACATGGGCGTAGAGGGACAAATGCTGCTGGGCGGATTTTTTGCCGGCATTGTAGGTGCATATTTTCCGATGGAAAATTCGGTGCTGAGTAAGCTTTTGTGCTTTGCAGTGGCGATATTGTGCGGTATGCTGTTTGCACTGATTCCGGCACTGCTCAAAGCCAAATGCGGAGTCAATGAGATGGTTGTCACTTTAATGCTGAATTATGCGGTAGCCAAGAGTTTGGAATTTTTAACGACGGGTGTATTTAGGGACAAGGCGGCCGGTTATGTGGCGACGCCGCTGATTGGTGAAGGCGCGATGTTTCACCGGTTAGGCAATTTTCGAATTACCTTGTTTTTCGGAATAGCGCTGCTGCTTCTACTGCTGATGATAGTAGTCATGCAGTATTCAAAACTGGGTTATGAGATCAGGGCAATCGGGAAAAACTCTGAATTTGCCGAAGCAACCGGAATGAACGTAGGCAAAAAGATCATTATTTTAATGCTGATTAGCGGAGCGCTGTCGGGAATCGCCGGCGCAGGCTGGATGCTGAGTGACCAGTTTAAGTATACGCTGAGTTTTTCGGAAAATCCGGGACTGGGCTGGGATGGTATGCTGATTGCTCTGCTGGGTGGTCATTCGCCACTGGGGATTTTGTTTGCTGCTGTTTTTTACGCTGCTTTAAAAACGGGCAGTGACAGCATTAATATGTATACCTCGGTGCCGAAGGAAATCATTGAGATCATTCAGGCCATTATTATCTTATTTTTAGCAGTTAAGTTTATCGGGGAAAAAGTCAAACTGTTTTCGGCAAATCGAAAAGGAGGGCGGGCTAAGTAATGGAAATGTGGGCAAATATTTTATATGATACGATCTATCATAGCACGCCGATCATTTTATGTACCTTAGGAGGGCTCTTTGCCTACAAGGCCAATGTTTTGAACATTGCCCTGGAGGGCATGATGCTCAATGCAGCGTTTGTGTCTGTTCTGGTGCAATACTTAACAGACAGCTTACCATTGGCAATTATGGCGGCGCTTATCAGTACGCTGCTGTGGGGCGTGGTATTTTCGGTTTTGGGAATTCGCTGCCGAGGGAATGTGATTGTCATTGGCTTAGGAATTAATTTGATGACGGCGGCGATTTCAAAGTTTATCTTAAAAATCATGGGTTTAGCCAATATCAGCTTGCAAAACATCGGCGCGACAGATTTTAAAATAGAATTGCCGATTCTAAAAGATGTGCCGTTAGTGAGAGTGCTGAGTGGTCATCCGCTTATTACTTATTTGGCTTTTGCGGCGATTGTGCTGACGGCGGTTGTTTTATATCAGACGAAGTTCGGCATTTATATTCGGGTGGTTGGTGAAAATGAGGATTCGGCAATCAGTTTGGGGATTAAAAGCACTTGGTATAAATATGCGGCAGTCCTTTTGGGAGCGTTTTTCTGTGCTTTGGCAGGGATTAATTTATCTTTGGAAAGAATGGCTATGTTTACCTGCGGGATGACAGCCGGCCGGGGTTTCATTGCTATCGCCGCCATTTACTGCGGCCAGGGAAAGCCGGGAGCATCTTCCTTTTACGCACTGTTATTTGCTGTCGCCAGGGCATTATCCATCAATTTAAGCATTTATGCCGGACCGGCGGCGGGAATGTTTGATACAATCCCCTATGTTGTAATGGTTATCGTATTGGCGGTATCATCGTATATGAAATATAAAAATGCTAAGGTTAGAAATTATAAATTAGGTTAGGAGTGTATTATGGGCAAAACGGCATTGTTAGTAGTAGATATGGTTCGGGATTTTACGGACCCGGAAGGTTTGGTGTTTTATCCGAAAAACCGCGAAATTTTGCCGAATATTAAAAAAGTCACGGAAAAATGCAGGGAAAAGGATATTTTGATCATTTTTTTGCAGCATTTTAACCGGCGGGATAAACCGGACAGAAAAGCGGGAAATATGCGGCCGAACTGTCTGGAAGGAACTTTTGGAATAGAGATTGATCCGATGCTGACGGTTGATTTGAAAAAAGACTATGTGATCCGAAAACGTCGATACAGCGGCTTTTTTGGCACAGATTTAGATTTGGTCTTAAGAGAAAATGATGTAAAAAACTTGATTGTCACGGGAACCAAAACAAATTGCTGCATTCGGGCGACAGTGACGGACGCTTTTTATCTGGATTATACCCCGTATGTGGTCAGGGAATGTGTGGCTACCAACTCAGATGTAGTCAACGAGGTGCATCTGGATGATATCGACCGGTATCTCGGCCAGGTGGTTACGATGGAAGAATTATTTGATTTACTCGATCAAGGCAGACTTTAGGAGGAAATGATGGACGTACTTACCAGCGGCTATGTCAGCATGGATCATATTATCAAAATTGACCGGCCGGCCCGAATCGGATTCACTTCTCTGGTGACCAATCCGTCCAACTCGGTTATTCGCTATGGCGGTTGTTCCGTTAATATTGCGTATGCCTTGTGCCGGCTGGGGATTTCGTCTATGCCGGTGCTGAGAGTGGGGCCGGATTATGAGACTAACGGATTTAAGAGTTTTTTAGAGGAAGGCGGCGTTTCTTTAAACGCTGCGACCATAGTGGAGAGTGAAACAACCAGCACCTGCTATTTGCTTGAGGATAACAATAATGATCATATTACTGTTTTCTATCCGGGGGCAATGAACGGCTGCTATGCCAAACCGCTGCCGGACCATTTGTTTGCCGGTCTTAAACTGGGTGTAATTACGGTGGCGTCACGGCAGGATAATGAATATTTTTTTGAGCAGTGTCTTAAGCATGAGGTACCGATTGCTTTTGGAATGAAGGCGGATTTTGATGCTTTTCCGAAGGATTTTTTAAAACGGTTGCTGGCGGAATCCCGAATCATTTTTATGAATTCGGCGGAAAAAGAGGAAATCAAAGCCATGTATGGTTTGAGCCAGATTGAACAACTGTTTGACCACAGCCGCGCCCAGTTTTTAGTGACGACTTTGGGCAAAGCAGGCAGCGTTTGTTACAGCAGGCTGGAGAGGGGAATCGGGAGAGAAGAAGTAGGAGCCTATCCTGTGGACGGAATTATAGATGCAACCGGAGCAGGGGATGCCTATATTGCCGGTTTTCTGTATGGCTATTTAAAGGGACATTCAGCGGTGGATTGTTGCCGGTTAGGCAGCGCGATGTCATACTTTGTTTTGCAGGCGGAGGGCTGCTGCACTAATTTGCCGACGGAGCAGGAATTATTAGCCAAGGTTGCTCTTAAATCAGAAAATTAGAGTATGACGGCGAGAAAGACCGCAGGAAAAGAAAATTGGGAGAGCATGGATTTAATCACAGAAAAATCAAGGATGAAAATTACTCAGCAAAATTCGGAAGAAAGGAAAAACCCAGATACTTTATAGTCTGGTTGGGTTATATAAAAGTTTATGAGCACATTATATATGGGATTGGATCAAAGTTCTGTTGCCAAATATGTTTTATTGTCCGGGGATCCTTGGCGGGTAGAAACGGTTAAAAATTATTTGCAGGAGCCCAGGCAAATCGCGTTTAAACGGGAGTTCAATACTTATACCGGCTGGTATAAGGGGGTGGAAATTACGGTTAGCTCGACCGGTATCGGTGCTCCTTCGGCGGCCATTGCCATGGAAGAAATGTATGAGGCGGGCATGGAAACGGCGATTCGAATGGGAACAGCTATGTCGTTGCAGGATGATATGCTGGGACACTTTTTGATACCGCTGGCGGCATTAAGAAGAGAGGGCACCAGCTGCGCTTATGTTGATCTCAGTTATCCGGCGGTGGCGGATATTGAACTGGTCAATGCAATGAATGAAGTTGTGCGGCAAACGGGAAGACAATATCGAAATGGTTTAAACTGCACCTTGGATGGCTTTTATCGGGAAATGCATGAGTCCAGATTTTCAAAAGAATGCGGGCAGGATATGAGCCGGACATTTACCGAACTAAAAAAACTGGGAGTTATCGGCATTGACATGGAGTCTTCCTGTATTTTGACCTTGGGCAGACTGATGGGGGTAAAAACCTGTGTTTTAACGATGGTAACGGTTTTAGAAAACTTAAAGCAGACTTTAAAGGGAAACGATAGAACGGAGGCAGAGGATTTACTTTGCCGGACGGCACTGGAAGGAATTTACCATTATCATCAGCAGAAGGAGAAATAAAAATGGAGAAAGAAATTTTGAAATTGGGCGCGCAAACGGTAATCGGAATGGTACATTTGGCACCGCTGCCAACGACCGCAGGTTTTGACGGCGATTTTCAAAAGATTATTGATCGGGCAGTCGGCGATGCCCTGACGTTGGAAAAAGCCGGAATTGATGCCGTGATAGTAGAAAATATGGGTGACACACCTTTTTCGGCACTATTGAATAAAGCTCAGGTAGCGGCCCTGGCGATGGCGTCTTTCGCGGTAAAAAAGGCGGTCAAGGTACCGGTCGGAATTGATGCCGCCTTTAATGATTATGAAGCCAGTCTGGCAATTGCAGCCATGGTGGACGCAGCGTTTGTGCGGGTGCCGGTATTTGTGGATACGGTCGTGTTTACGGATGGATTAATTTATCCCTGCGCCAAAAAGTGCCGGGAGTATCGTAAGCAGATTGGCCGGGAAGATATTAAACTATTGGCAGATATTCAGGTTAAACACGCACATATGCTGCTGCCGCAGATTACCATTGAGCAGTCGGCCAAGGAAGCGGCCGATAACGGCGCGAACGGAATTATTGTGACGGGCAGTCAAATTGGGGAAGAAACGCCGATTGAAATGATTAAGAAGGTAAAAAATGTAGTTAAGATTCCGGTATTCGCCGGCAGCGGCGTCAATGCCGGCAATATTAAAGAACAACTGGGGATTGCCGATGGCGCGATTATTGGTTCGGGCTTAAAGGAGGGCGGAATTATTTCAAATCCGATTTCCTATGAATTGACAAAGAATGTGCTGCAGGCATTACGGTGAAAAATAGCTTGATTCAGCTTTAAGAGGGAAACGCAGACAGCTGCGGAAGAAAGGAAAAAGAAAAATGATGAGACCAATGAAATTAGCTGGTTCGGAATTGATGTTTGGGTACGGTTCACTGGAATATATTAAAAGCATAAAGGCGAAGAAAGCTGCCATTGTCCTCGGCGGCAGCAGTATGGAAAAAAACGGGATATTGGGTAAGGTCAAGAAATATTTAGCCGAGGCCGGGATTCAAAATCTGGAAATTAACGGCGTGGAGTCGGATCCGTCATTTGCTACGGTCATGCGCGGAGCCAAGAGCATGCTGGAGTTTGAGCCGGATTTAATCATTGCCTTAGGCGGCGGCTCGGTGATGGATGCGGCCAAAGCAATGTGGATTTTTTACGAACATCCTGAATTGAAAAGCATGGAAGATATTTTGCCGCCGAATACCTTCCCCGATTTGAGGAATAAGGCCAGACTTTGCTGTGTTCCTTCCACCAGCGGAACTGCCAGCGAAGTGTCTAGGTCGATTGTGATTTCAGGTGATGACGGAATCAAACTGGGCGTAGGCAATATGGAAATGATGCCGGATATTGCGATCTGTGATCCGGAAGTGACATTGTCAATGCCGCCGAAGATCACGGCCGAAACCGGAATGGATGCCATGACGCATGCTTTGGAAGCGTTGGTGTCGACCCGGGCCAATTATCTTTCGGATGTACTGGCTACGCAGGCGGTTTTGGATATTGCGGAGGCTTTGCCTCAGGCCTACCAGAATGGGGAAGACAGGTCGGCCAGAGAAAAGATGCTGTTAGCGTCAATGCTGGCGGGAATGGCATTTACCAATGTGTCTTTGGGGATTGTTCACTCAATGGCGCATACGGTAGGAGGTTTGTTTCATGTGGCCCACGGGCTGGCGGACGCCATTCTTTTGCCTTATATAATTCGCTATAATCGCAAAGATCAGCGGGCGGCAGAAATTTATCAGCAGATTGCCCGAAAAGCGGGAGTAAATGATATTGTGGAATTAGTCACAGAACTAAATGGCAAGCTGGGGATTCCGGATTGTTTAAGCGCCGTAATTCCGGATCAGGCGGCTTATCATCAAAAGATGGATCAAATGATAGAAATGGCTAAAAATGACGGCTGCACCAAAACCAATCCGATTATTCCATCTGCGCAGGAATGGCGGGAATTGTTTACTAAGGCTTATAAAGGAGAATAAAAATGGAAATTATTTGCTATTTATCAAACGGCTATCCGACATTGGAAGCCAGTCATCAGATTGCAAGAGAATATGTAGATGCCGGTTGTAAAATGATGGAGGTGGATTTTCCGGCTAAAGATCCGTATTTAGAAAGCGAATATATTGCCGGACGGATGGCGGAAGCGTTAAAGCAATGCGGAGACTATGCTGTTTATATGCAGTCAATTGTTCAGATAAAAAAAGAGTTCCCGGAAGCAGTCATTCTGCTGTTGGCCTATGAGAGCACGGTAGCAGAAATCGGCGTAGCGGAGTTTATTGGATTTTGTCGGGAAAATGATTTGCTGGATATTATCTTGGTGGGTTTAAAAGATGAGCAGATTAAAAATCAGTTGCTTGCGGCCGGCTTAAGAATATCTTGCTATGTTCAGTTTCATCTGCCGCCGGAAGAAATTGAATCGGCAAAAGCATCAAACGGCTTTGTGTATTTACAGGCTAAACCTTATGCTGATCAACCGAAAAATCCCTATTATCCGACTTTAAAAAGCTGTGTGGATTATTTGCGCCAGTGCGGGATTACCCGGCCGATTTATTGCGGTGTGGGCGTGCATCTGCCCAAAGATGTAAAAATGGTGAAAGAAGCGGGAGCCGATGCGGCTTTTGTGGGCAGCGCTATTTTAAAACTACATGACAATATTCCGGCAATGAAAGAAAAAATCAGAGAGTTTAAAAATGAGTGCTGATAAAGTTCAGGTAAGTTCTGGACTTATTGAGAACTTTCCACTATAATAAAAGAATTGAAATATGATTTTTTAACCGAAAGGAGAGTTCCAGACAACAGAACAATGAACAGGATTGCTGCCGGCGGCAAGAAAGTATCGTTTTGGGAAAAAACGGCGGAAAAGTTCAGGTAGGGAATGGTGAGATATGATTGAGGTAAAGTTACCCAAATACTATGTGGTGAAGAAAGAGATTGCCGAAAGAATTGAAAGCGGTGAAATTGCGCCGGATGAACAGATTCCCAGTGAGAGGGAATTGATTGAGCGCTATCAAGTCAGTCGGATTACCGTTCGTAAGGCAATTGATGAACTGGCGGCGGAGGGCTATTTATATAAGATTCAAGGGAAAGGAACTTATGTTAAAGCTGAGGAAGTCAGCAGCAATTTAGTGTCCATCGTCAGCAGTACGGAGGATGTGGTTCGTTTGGGCAAACATCCCAGTAAAAAACTGGTCGTATCGGAGATAGTCGAGGCCGGGCCGAAAAAGGCCAAGGCCTTGGAAATCAGTCCGGAGGATAGGCTTTATATGATTGGCCGAATTATGTATGCCGATCAGGAGCCGCTGAATTATACGCTGACTTTTCTGCCGGAAAAATTGTTTCCGCGGCTGCCCCGGCAAAACTTGGAAAAGGATTCTTTGTATCAATTACTTCAAACCGGCTACGGTGTGAAAATTACCAAGGCGCGGCGAACCATGGAAGCAATCTTAGCCAAGGCGGAGATTGCGGAATATCTGGAGATAAAAGAAGATTCGCCGATTATATTGTTCCGCTGCGTTACCTATGGTGTAATCAATGGCCGGGAGATTCCGATTGAAAACTTTAAATGCTATTATCGGACGGATAAGTTTAAGTTTTATATTGATCAGGTCAGATAAAAGCCTATAATAGTTGATCTTTTCGCTGGGCGGACCGGTTAAAAGCCGCAAAAAACATTGACAAAATACTTTTTTTATGTTATTTTAATCATAGACATACAAGGTAGTGATTATCTTGAAAGATAAGCTAGGCTTGTTTGAAGAAGCGGGATAAAACGCCGTTTGTTCAAACAAGCCTTTTTTAATCCCGGCCAAGATAAGAGCTGAAAGCGGGTAAAAGCGGCCGGCTCAGCAAAATAAATCAATTTCAAAAGAATGGAGGAATATTATGGCAAATTATGAAAAACTCGCTTCTTTTATTGTTGAAAATGTGGGCGGAAAAGAAAACATTGAAAATGTAACGCATTGTATGACCAGGCTCCGGTTTAAGCTTACGGACGAGTCCAAGGTAAACGAGGATGCCTTGAAAGCGGATCCGGGCATCGTGACGGCGCAAAACTCCGGCGGCCGGTACCAAGTCGTCATCGGCACGCATGTGGGAAATGTTTATGAAGAGATTATGCGCCGGATTGGCAAGGCGGAGACGGAGGCGGCCGAGGAAAGTAAGGGCTCCGTTTTAAACCGGTTTACCGCCACCATTACCCAAACCATGGTGCCGGTTCTGGGCGTTCTGGGGGCATGCGGTTTAATTGCCGGACTGCAGGCCATTTTGATGACGACCGGCATAATTAAACCCGGCGATGGCGCGCAGGTCTTATTAAACGCCATGGGCAACGCCTGTCTTACTTTTTTCCCGATTTTGCTGGGCTATACCAGTGCCAGGGCATTTAAGATGAATCCTTTTGTCGGTATGATTTTGGGCTGTGTACTGGCCTTCCCCAATATCACCGAAAGCATTAACAGCGGCGATGCACTCTATACTTTATTCGCGGGAACGAGTTTGGCCATGCCGGTATATAAGACTTTGTTCGGCATTCCGATTTTCTTTCCGACCACCGGTTATACCTCGACTGTTATTCCGATCATCTTTGCAACTTACTTTGCCGCTAAAGTAGAGAAACGCTTTGATAAAATTATTCCGCAGGCGGCGCAAATGTATGTCCTGCCGATGATTACAATTTTGATGGCCAGTGTTGTGACGCTCCTTGTGATCGGGCCGGTGTCGGTTATTTTAACCAATCTGATCAGTACGTCGATTACGTTTTTGGTGAAGTATTCGCCGATAGCGGCGTTTGTGGTCATTGCCGTGATTTATCAGCCGCTGGTAGTTTTGGGCCTGCACTGGGCCTTGATTTCCGTGGGTTTGATTGAATTTGCGACCTCCGGCAGCACATTGATTATTTCCTTGATTTATCCGGCTTCGTTTGCACATTTGGCGGTGTGCGCGGCCGTATACTTTAAGACCAAAAATAAGGTTTTAAAAGAAACGGCATTGCCGGCAGTGATTTCCGCTTGCTTTTGCATTATTGAGCCGTCAATTTACGGTGTTACGCTGCCGGTAAAAAAACGGTTCGGAATTTGTATGCTGGCCGGAACGATTGGAGCGCTTATTTTGGGTTTAGCCAATGCGCCGATGTACGCCATTACCATGGGCGTGACCGGATTTGTCGGCTTTGTTAATCCGGCAGACAGCAGTTC
The DNA here is from genome assembly GCA_002999035.1 of Lachnospiraceae bacterium oral taxon 500. Lineage (NCBI taxonomy): Bacteria > Bacillati > Bacillota > Clostridia > Lachnospirales > Lachnospiraceae > Lachnospiraceae bacterium oral taxon 500. The sequence goes on along the minus strand of CP027241.1, from coordinate 350,868 downwards.
GAGCGGGATGTATATCAGCCTGCTGGCTGTGGCGGTAACGGTGGCGACTGCATTTCTTTTGACTTGGATTACCTATCAGCCCAAAGACGACGGCAATACCGATTCTCAAAAAAACAGTAAAAAACCGGGGACAGCAGATGCCAAAAATAAGGAAGAACGCAAGGAAACAGTATTTTCCCCGATGAGCGGCAGCGTAAAGCTGTTGAGCGCAATGCAGGATCCGGCTTTTTCCAAGGAAACGTTGGGCAAGGGAATTTGCATTGAGCCGGATGAGGGAAAAGTTATCGCACCTTGTGACGGCATTTTAAATGTGGTGTTTCCGACCGGGCACGCGATCGGAATAACAAACGACACCGGCGCCGACATATTGATTCATATCGGTGTCAATACCGCTCAGTTGCCGGAGGGAACCTTTACCATCAATAAACAGCAGGGGGAGCGGGTAAAAAAGGGCGATGTGCTTATCACTTTTGATTTGGATAAAATCAAACAAGAGGGATATAATATGGAAACAGCAGTGCTGATTTCCAATACAGCCGACTATTTGGATATTGTTGAAGTGGCCAAAGAAAAGGTTTCGTATGCGGACGAGTTGTTGGTGGCCATTGCAACGGGAAAAAGGCTTGCCGGCGCATAACAGCGCAGAAAGAGGACGGGGCGTTTTCATGAAAATACGGAAATTTCTGAATAATAATGCGGCAGTAGTGGCGGATGAAAAGGGCAAGGAGAAGGTTGTGACGGGCAAGGGCATCATTCATGGCAAAAAAGCAGGCGATGAAGTCGAACCGGAGCGAATTGAAAAAATATTTTGTCTTTCCTCCAATGCTTTAAACCTCAAGTTTCAGGAAATTTTAAGTGATTTACCATTGACGGAGATAAACATCGTTGAAGAAATTGTCAGTGAAATCCAGACCAGCTTAGGCAAAAGAATCAGTGATGTGATTTATGTGGCGCTGGCCGATCATATTCATTTTTCGCTGAAAAACTTTCAAAAAGGAATTTCCATTCAAAACGGCCTGATGTTTGATATTATGCGGTTTTATCCTGATGAGTATAAGCTTGGCTGTGCCAGTCTGGAGATCATTCACGAAAGAACCGGCGTTTTGCTGCCGACGGACGAGGCGGGTTTTATTGCGCTGCACATCGTCAACGCGGAAATGGAAGATGATCCGGATACTCAAAATGTTTGCCGGGCGACAAAAATTATAGAAGAAATTTTAGAGGTGGTAAAATCCTATTTTGACGTGGAAATTGAGGAAGATTCCCTGGCTTATTTTCGGTTCATTAATCATCTCCGCTATTTTTCCGCCCGGCTGGTCAAAGATGCGGCCTTTTCGGGCGATGATAAGGACAAAGAACTGCTGGAAACCCTGTCGGTCAAATATCAGGACGCTTATAAATGCGGTCAAAATATTGCTGCCTTTATCCTTGAAAAATATGGGATTGATATCGGCTGTGAGGAACTTTTGTATTTAACAATTCATATTCAGCGCGCAGTTTTTACAGAGCGGCAGAAAGGAAGTCATGAATAAACAAGAAATGCAGAAAAGAATTTGGGGCGTGCTGGTTGGCGGCGCCTGTGGTGACGCAATGGGAATGGCGACTGAAATGATGAGCCGGCAGGATATCGTCGCCGAGTTTCCGGACGGAGTAAAGCAGTTTTATCCGGCTTCTAAGCGTGATGTTTTCGGGCGTAGGTTCCGGGCCGGGGAAATCACCGATGATACGGTAAACACGGTTTTGGTTGCACAGATGCTGATTGATACCGGCGGCCGGCCTGATACCATGCGCTACTTAGCCTATCTCGAAAAATGGATGGAAGAAAATAAGGAAAAAAGCAGTTTGGTGGCCGGTCCCAGCACAGTCAGAGCATTGGAGGCCATTAAAAAAGGAATGCCGATCGAACGGGCCGGCATCTTCGGTACGACTAACGGTTCAGCCATGAAGATAAGCCCGATTGGCATTATCAGCGATTACCGGGATATGGAGCGGCTAACGGATAATGTTGAGCAAATTTGCCGACCGACCCATAATACTTCGGTGGCGATTGCCGGAGCGGCAGCCGTAGCGGCCTGTGTCAGTTACGGTGTGCGGGGCGGCGGTGATGTCAAAGAGCTATGGGAGATTGCGCTGGCGGCGGTTGAAAGCGGCGGAAAAAGGGGCTATCCTTTCCCGACGGTTTTGCTGCGTCGGCGGATTGAAGCGGTCAGGGAGTTGACAGCCGTCAAACCGAAAGAAATAGTTTTGCGTGAATTGACAGATTTTTACGGCACCGGGGTGGAAACGATTGAAAGTATTCCAGCGGCATTGGCAGTTATTCAGCTGGCCGGCGGCAATGCCTGGGAAGCGGCTTGCCTTAGTGCCGAGCTGGGCGGTGATACAGATACGATCGGCGCGATTTCCGCTGCCATTTGCGGCGGAATCCGTCCGGAGTTCCCGGCCGGCGCGGCAGAAACGCTGGAAGCGGTCAATGGCCTGCACTTAGATGAATTGGCCGCTCAGCTTTTGCCGTATGCGGTTTGAAAAATAAAATAGTTGACTCAGCTTTTTTATATGATAAAAGACTCTTTTGTAACGGTCATTTTTTACGTTCTGGTTACAAAACAGCAAAAACATTCAATTTCAGGGCGAAATATGGTATACTAAAAAATAACATTTTTTTAAGTGACTGTTTATCGGTTCATCAAGATAGGCTTAACTTAGCCGGTTTATTTCCGGGTTTAAGAAGACGGCTTTTTTGGTCTGAACCGAAGGCTTGTCCGGGCAGAAAGATTACTTATGCCGGTGGTCAGCAAATAGGTATGTTTGCCTGGCGCAAACTCAAAAAGCGAGGGAAAAGAATGAAAAAGAAAGTGGGCTTATATTTACAGGGCGGCGGAGCCAAGGGTGCATTTCAGGCCGGGGCATTGCAGGCATTTGCCGAAAAGGGAATGGAGTTTTCGGTCATCGTCGGGACTTCGATTGGTGCGATTAACGGTATGGCCGTTTTTTACGGCGGAATCGAACGGATGGCTGAGATCTGGAAGCAAATGAGTCAATCCGAATATGGGCTTGACCGAACCGTGCCGGTTTTTGAAAGTATGGCTGCGGTTGAAGAAATTCAAAAGTTTTTGGGAACGAAGCGCTTGCCGGCGGTTGAGCATTTTTATGTCAATTATCTGCCGGTTGAAAACGGAACGATTCGCCATGCTTTTTCTGATTTGGTGGCGGAAAGTGATGATAAAGTCAGGGAATATGTCCGGGCATCTTCGCTTTTGCCCAACCCGTACAGCTGGAAGACGGCGGATTTTAAGGCTAAAACCTATGATCAGCTTTTTCAGGAACAAATCGCAGCCGGAACCTATGACGGCTATTTGCTGGACGGTGGACTGCTGAACAATCGCTTTATGGAGCCGTTTTTGACAGCAGAAGTCGATATTATTTATGCGGTTGCGCTTGATCGGGAGTTTAGCGTACCGGAGGCGGTGCGGCAAAAATACCGGTCGGATCAGATTGTCTTAATCAAGCCGGATTTTGATTTTGACAAAAACGCATCCATGACTTATACCGAGGAAAATATCAGAGAATGGTCCGCGGCCGGCTATGCACAGGCTAAAAAGGAGATGACGGTTTAGGTAAGAATAATCCGGTGAAATGAACTTTGCCAAGTTACTTTTCTGGGCAGGAAAAAAAATGGCCGAATATGCCTCCGGAGAGAAAACTTTCCGCTGAGACCGAAGGGCTGTTTATTTGAACCCAGAGCATTTTTTACGTTAATTTATATAAATAATAATATGGATTTAAATTATATGCGATATACTGAGATACTGGTATATTGTATACATAATTGTTCGGATAAAGTCAGTTCGCGCAGTGAAGAAAAAGATTTGGCAATCGGCAGAAGGAAAGAAGCAGAAGCAATCGGCCTTCATTTACGACCGGACAACGAGAGTATGATTTACCGGAAAAGCAGAAAGAAAGGTTGTGATTAAAGTGAAATGTTCGGTATGCCATAAAAATACCGCGGTAGTGTTTATGTCGAAATTAGAAGGCGGCCGACAGGAGAAAATTGGCCTGTGTCTGCCTTGTGCGAAAAGACAGGGAATCGCACCCCTCAATGATTTGCTGGCTCAGACCGGTATGTCGCCGGAAGAAATGAACAATCTCAACGACCAGATGATGGAAATACTGGAAGATCCGCAAATCGGCGATCGGATTAATCAATTTATGGAAACCTTGGATAGCGGATTTGTTGATCCGACATTGGAAACCGCCGAAAGCGTCAGCGAGCCGGCTCAGGAGTTTTTAAATTCGGGCGAGGATGCACCGCACGGAGCGGCAACCAAAACCAAGGTGAAATCTGTCCGCAAAATAAAAAGGAAGAACTTGGATCAGTTTGGTATAAATTTGACAGAAAAAGCGAAAGCCGGAGAAGTTGACAGAATAATCGGCCGGGAAAGAGAAATTGACCGGGTGATTCAAATTTTGAATCGGCGCCAGAAGAACAATCCGGTGCTGATCGGGGAGCCGGGCGTGGGTAAAACTGCCATTGCCGAGGGACTGGCGGTGCGGATTGCCGAAGGGAATGTGCCGCATAAGCTGCTGGGCACGGAGATTTACCTTTTGGATTTACCCGGTATAGTATCAGGCACTCAGTTCCGCGGTCAGTTTGAAGCCAGGATGAAAGCGATCTTGCATGAGGCGATGGAAAGCGGCAATGTTATTTTGGTGATTGATGAAGTCCATAACATTACCGGTGCCGGCGGAGCAGAAAGCGGCTCGATGAACGCAGCCAATATTTTAAAACCGGCGCTGGCCCGGGGCGATATTCAGGTCATCGGGGCGACGACTTTGGAAGAATACCGCAAGCATATTGAAAAGGACTCGGCACTGGAAAGGCGTTTCCAAAAAGTGCTGGTGGAAGAACCCGATGAGGCGGACAGCATTGAGATTATCAAGGGGATTAAGGATTACTATGAAAACTTTCATCATGTTGTTATTTCCGATGAGGTGATTGCCTATGCCGTCCATATGTCCAAGCGTTATATCCACGAAAGATATCTGCCGGATAAAGCGATTGACTTGATTGACGAAGCCGGTTCCAGAGCTAATTTGAGAAATCTGGGTTTAGTTGAGCTGGAAGCTTTGAAAAACGAATTGGCCAAGACAGTTGAGGAAAAAGAAATTGCGGCGGCGGCGGATGATTATGAAAAAGCGGCAGATTGCCGGATGGATGAGCTCAGGCTCGAGAATAAGATTAAAGAAATTGAGCAGCAATGCGATCAGGTTGAATTGACCGAAGAATTGATTGCGGATGTGATTGAGTCGTGGACCAAGATTCCGGTGCAGAAGCTGACGGAAGAAGAGGCGATTAAGCTGAAGCGCTTAAATAACCGCCTTAGCCGCTGGGTCAAGGGGCAGGACAGAGCGATTTCCGCTGTTTCTACGGCGATTAAGCGCCGCCGCTCCGGCTTTATGCCAAGGCTGCGGCCGGCCTCCTTTATTTTTGTCGGCCCGACCGGAGTCGGTAAAACGGAGCTGGCCAAGGCGGTAGCCAGAGAGCTTTTTGGCAGCGAAGACGCGCTGATCCGCTTTGATATGTCGGAGTTTATGGAAAAGCATACGGCGTCTAAGTTGATTGGAGCGCCTCCGGGCTATATCGGCTATGATAACGCCGGTCAGCTGACGGAGCGGGTGCGCCGCCGGCCGTATTCGGTTATTTTGCTGGATGAGATTGAAAAAGCGCATCCCGATATCTTTCATTTGCTGCTGCAAATCTTAGAAGACGGAAGATTGACCGATAGTCAAGGCCGGACGGTTAATTTTGAAAATACGATCCTGTTGATGACCAGCAATGCCGGTACCGACCGCAAAGGTGCAGGGATTGGCTTTAATCCGAGCGAAGCGCCGAGGACGACGGAAAAGGTGAAAACGGCGCTCAATGAGTTCTTTAAGCCGGAATTCCTTAACCGTTTGGACGATATCATTGTGTTTGATAATCTGACCGAGGAAAGTTTAGCGGAGATTGTGGACATTATGCTGGAGCAGCTTCGGAAGACGACCAAGGAAAAGGGCTTCGATATCGAGGTATCGGATGAAGTGAGGGCCTTTCTGGTCAAAGACGGCTACCATGAGGCGTATGGGGCCAGACCGCTGCGTCGGAGCATCACCGTCCATATTGAAGATCGTTTATCCGAGATGTTTTTGGATAAAGAGCTGGAAAACGTGACGCTGGTTCGCTTTGTCATGGAAGATGATAAGATCAAAGCAATTCCGGAAAAACAATAACTTAACTTTCCCATGTTCTGCAAAACTAGAACAGTCTTTTTTAGGCAGACTGCTGCCCGGGCAGAAAGAGAAGCACTTCGATCAAGGGGTTCGTTGCTTCCAGAAAGGCTACCCCTTTCGGCGGCGGGCGGGAACGATAGGAAAACAGGGAGTTATCCCGCATTTTGACGAATTGCGAAGTTTATGCGAATCGTTAAAAATAATGGTGCTAGCAAGGAACGAATTCCATTACCAGCACCCAAAAATTATACAACCAATAAAGGCGCCGTCGGCGGTACAAATCGCTGACGGCGCCTTTTAATATTACCTTGGACAATATATCGAAAAGTTAGGGGTACCAGGGTCAGCCTCTTTTTGCTGTTTTTTCAACCGGATAATAAATAGTCCTTCTTAAAAGAAGTATAAAAAACCCTGATTTGATTTTGTGCAAAGTATATAAAAAATATAAGAATAAGAAAAGTTAGAGCAACAAAATGGCGGCGTGAATTTTCTGAAAAATTACATATATCGAAAATACAGATAATATCGGCAAATCATATTGACACTTTCTTTGGCTATCGGTATAATTGGCAAATCGTTAAGAAACCACTCAAATGGTTGGCGGGATTAAAACCTGAACCAGTGGTGCCGGTCTTAAAAAAGTAGCGGCGGACGCAAATCCAAACTTAGGTTTCTGACGTTTATCATAGATGGAACGAAAACAAACGAAGATAAGCAAAAAACTTAATTTTCCGTATTGGCCGAATGCTCTTGTGGAGCGGCCGGATGTCGCGCCGAAAGAGGAAGTCAGGCGCAGGGAAAATTGAGAAATAAGAAAGGAACAGACGAAGGATGAACTTTTTAAAAAAGTTGTTCAGTAGTTTAAAGCAGGGACATCAAAACGGTCTGGTCGTTTTCGCAACATGCTGTGTGATAGTGTTACTTTTAGGTGTCAATGGTTTTGTATTAAAAGAAGGCGATAAAAATACAGCGGAGCGAAGGCAGCTGACTGCCGATGAGGATGAGCAGGAAGCGGAATCGGGGCTTGTGCCGGACGAGGAAGAAGTCGGATCGCATTATTATACGGCTAAGATTGAGGAATATGTCAGCCAAATCAAGCCGGAAGAACATGTTTTGCAGTTGGCGGAGGATACCAAAAACCGCCAGTTTGTGACCTCGGGTAAGCTGATTTCCCGGCAGGCTAGGGATGTGTCGACCGAAGAGTACGAAATCTTGTCGCGCATTGTGGAAGCGGAATCCGGAGCGGAGCCTTATACCACTCGGCTGCTGATTGCCAATATCATTTTAAACCGAGTGGAAAGCGAGCGATTTCCTGATAATATTACGGACGTCGTTTTTCAGAATAATGGTAAGACCTATCAATTTTCACCGATTTCTAACGGCAGCTATTATTCTGTTACCGTTCAGGACAGTACCCGCAAGGCGGTTGAGGAAGCGCTGAGCGGCCGGGATAATTCCGGCGGAGCCTTATATTTTATGGTCAGGAGTATAAGTTCACCGAAAAGTGTGGAGTGGTTTGACACCGCGCTGACCAAAATGGGGCAAATTGGCGAGATTGAATATTTTAAATAAGGACAGAAGATATCCAAAAGCTTTGAGCAAGTTTAGCCGCTTGTTCAAAGCTTTTTAAATTTTAACAAAAATCGAGCAAAAAAATTGTAGATTTTATGGAAAACAAATAAATGGATTGACTTCCATTTGCAAAAGAGCTATTATATACTTAAATCATAAGTAAATAACTAGTTAGTTCTTATCGGTCGAAGGATTTTACAGGATATGTGCTGAAAAAAACGGCCGCCTGCATGCGGTCAAAGGCTGATTAAAGAAAGTTAGAGTTCAGGGAAGACGTTTATAATGTGCGTTCATCGACTTCCCAGAGTGGCGTTAGCTGGCCTGAACTGTAACCAACGAAAGGACATGGCGATGGCAAGAAAAGAAAGAAACGCGGAAAAATCAAGGCGGGATATTTTGGCGGCAGCGGAAGAACAATTTTCGGAAAAAGGCTTTTACGGGGCGCGAGTGGACGAGATTGCCCAGCAGGCACAAATCAATAAACGCATGATTTATGAATATTTTGAAAATAAGGAAACGCTGTATAAAAAAGTGTTGTTTGAGGTTTATCACCGCATGGAAAGCGCCGAAAAAGAGCTTTTAAAAAATGATTTATCAGGGAAAGAGCTAATTGGCGGGATTATCTCAACGTATTTTGATTTTTTGGCGGAAAATACTTCTTTTGTTAATATCCTGATGTGGGAAAACTTAAATAAGGGTAAGTATCTGGAGGAAATGCCGGCTGAGCAGGTGCGCCGCCAGACTTTAAATATTTTTTGCGAAAAGATTATTGAAGGCAAAAGGGCCGGCATTTTTCTGCCGGAGGTAGATGAAAAGCAAACGGTATTATCGCTGATTGTGGTATGTTTTGCTAATTTTTCCAATCGTTATACCTTGTCCCGTTTGTTTTCAAAAAACTTAACGGAAAAAGAAATTTTAGAAAACCGCAAACAGCATACTTTGGATTTGGTTTTATCCTATATGTGCGGCAAAAACTAAAATGGTTGTCGGAATTGGTTTGGAAAAGGAGAAAAAATTGAACTGGAATGAAGAAAGATTAAATCAATTGTTAGTGGAACCGTCGCCGGGCTTGATTGAGGATATGAAAAAAATCAAGGGCGATATTATGATATTGGGGGCCGGCGGGAAGATGGGACCGTCTTTGGCGGTGCTGGCCGCTAAGGCCGCCGGGGGCGCCGGAGTGAATAAAAAAATATGGGCGGTGTCCCGTTTTTCCGATGAGGTCGGCCGCCGGTTTTTGGAAGAAAACGGCGTAACTACGATTTCTTTGGATTTAATGGCTGACGGAGCGCTGGAGCAGCTTCCGGACGCCGCCAATTTGATTTATATGGCGGGTAAGAAGTTCGGTACCAACGGCAATGAAAGCGAAACCTGGAAAATGAATGTCAGCTTGCCGACTTTAGTGACCAGACGCTTTTCCGGGGGGAATATCGTTGTTTTTTCATCCGGCAATATTTATCCGCAGGTGCCGATTTGCAGCGGCGGCTGTGCTGACTGGGAAAAACCGGTACCGGTTGGTGAATATGCCATGAGCACACTGGGGCGGGAGCGGGTTTTTGAGGCGGCATCGAAAGACGGCAAAACCAAGGTGCTGCTCTACCGGTTGAACTATGCGGTGGATTTACGCTATGGCGTGTTGTATGACTTGGCGCAAAAAGTGTTAAAAGATGAAATAATCGATCTGACTTCCGGTAATTTTAATTGTGTGTGGCAGGGTTATGCCAATGAAGCGGCAATTCGGGGACTGCTTCATGCGGAAAGTCCGGCGGCGGTTTTGAATGTGACCGGCCCGGAAACGGTATCGGTCCGTTATGTGGCAGGAGAATTCGGAAAGTTGTTCGGGAAAGAACCAAAATTGACCGGGGCGGAAGAAGATAAAGCGTATTTAAACAATGCTGCCCGTTGCTTTGAATTATTCGGCTATCCGGCGGTAACCTTACGCCAGATGATTAAGTGGCAGGCGGAATGGCTTTTGTCCGGCGGCCGGGTGCTGAATATACCGACGCATTTTGAAGAAAAGGGAGGAAGCTACTAATGAGAGAAGAGGCAAGAAATATACTGCAAAAAGGAACCGTTATCCCGGCGCTGCCGCTGGTTTTGCGAGAGGACCGAAGCTTTGACGAAGCCGGTCAGCGCCGGTTGATCCGCTATTATTTGGAGGCGGGAGCAGGGGGACTGGCGGTAGCCGTACACACCACCCAGTTTGAAATCCGGCAGCCGGCAATTGGACTGTTTGAGCCGCTGATCCGGATTGCACGCGAGGAAATTGGCCGCTTTGAGCAAAAAACAGGTAAGACGGTAGTTTGTGTCTGCGGTGTCTGCGGGCCGAAAGAGGCCGCCTGCAGAGAGGCAGAACTGGCCAAGGAAGCGGGTTATGATGCCGTTTTGCTTAGTCCGAACGGTTTGAACGATCTGAGTGAAGCCGAGCATTTGCAGCGGGCGGAAGCGGTTTCGGAGATTTTGCCGGTGATTGGTTTTTATTTACAGACGGCGGTCGGCGGCCGGAGATTTAGCTATGACTATTGGCAAAAACTTTGTCGTCTAAAAGGCGTGGCGGCCATTAAAGCAGCTCCGTTTAACCGGTATCAAACCTTAGATATTGTCCGGGCGGTAGCCGATAGCGGCCGGAAAAATGAACTGGCGCTTTATACCGGCAATGATGATAATATTGTATCCGATCTTTTGACGGAGTTTGAAGTCGGTGGGGAGAAAATCCGCTTTGCCGGAGGGCTGCTCGGACATTGGGCGGTTTGGACGCACGGCGCGGTCAGACTTTATGAGAGAATTTGCCGGGAGAGGGAAGCCGGTCAAATTTCAGCTGAGTTGCTGACGATTGCCGCTCAGGTAACGGATTGTAATGCGGCCTTTTTTGATACGGCTAACGCCTTTAGCGGCTGTATTACCGGAATTCATGAAGTTTTGCGCCGGCAGGGCTTGATGCCGGGGATATGGACTTTACAGCCGGAAGAAAGTCTTTCGCCGGGGCAGGCGGAAGAGATTGATCGGGTGTGGCGGAGCTATCCGCATTTAGCCGATGATGAGTTTGTTAGGCAATTTCTGCAGTGGGAAAAGGAGGAAGAAATTGATTAAACTGTTGTTAAAAGCCGAAGACCGGGAGCAACGCTTAGTGGCAGCGCTCGTTCCGGAACTGGACTTTGAATTGACGGATGGTCCGGCGGACTGGGAACTGGAAGCGGAAGCCAAGGAAGCGGCGGCCAGTTTAAAAGTGGTAAGAAGCGGACGAAAGGCCAAAATCGAAGGCCGGCTGTGCGATCTGGGCCGAGGCTTGTCTTTGCTGCACCAATACCGGATGGAGGAAAGTGTGGCGATTGAGGAAAAACCGGCCTTTGCCAAATGCGGCGCTTGATTATGAAAAGTCCTTGGCGGCGACAGTGCCGGCTTTGACGGAGTGCCGTCGGGCCGGTGTGGAGGAAGTTTTTTTGACGGCGTGGGGCGATAACGGTGCGGAATGCAATTTACAGGCAGTGCTTTACGGTATGCAGCTTTATGCAGAGATGTGTTATACCGGAAAGTATGACCGAGCGACTTTAGCGGAGCGTTTTGGGGCCTGTACCGGCGCAAAAGCGGCGGATTTTGAAGAACTCAGTAAGTTCCAAAGACTGCCGGGAGTTAAATCTGCGGTTGAGAGACCGGCGAATGCTGTCAGGACGCTGCTGTATCAGGATCCGCTTTTACCGATGTCGGAAGAAGATTATCGGGGGATTGATATAGCCGGACATTATCAGGCGCTGGCGGAGCGGTATCATCAGGTGGAATGTCCCGCCTATCTGCGGAAATTATTTGATTTTTATGCAGCTTTGGCGCAGGCCATGTATCGGACGTCACTCTGGCATTCGCAGGCGGCCGGCTGTGTCCGCAGTCATGACCGGGCAAAAGCCGAAAAGTTGTGCGCTTTGGTTCCGGAAATTAAGGCGGCGATTGAAACGCTGCGGCAGGCAACCAGAGAACTTTGGTTTTCTACAAATAAGCCGTATGGATTTGAAGTGTTGGATCGCCGGTTTGGCGGTTTGATGGCCAGATATGACTCGGCCGCCTGCCGGATGGGGCAGTTTGCAGCCGGCGAGATCAGCGATATTGAAGAACTCAGTGTTCCCAAGCTGCCATTATATAAAGAAAGCGATGGTAGTCTGGTAATTTGTTATGACTGGGCGGAAGCGGCTTCGGCTTGTAGGATGTGACCCTGCGCTTTAAGGACATGAAGCGGCTCAGCCGGCATTTTAGCCGACTGAGCCGCTTGATTTTTATGTGTTTTATTCCGTAGCTAAAATCAGGGCCAGTGCCAGTTCAGCCGCTTTGGTCAAATCGCTGACCGTGGTATATTCTTGCAGAGAATGGCAATCCTGCATGGCGTTAGCGACAACTAAACCGCGCAGCCCGTACTGCGAAAGCTGATTGTTATCACTGCCGCCGAAGGTGGTGACCAACTGCGGGGTCAGTTCAAGGCTTTGACAAGCGGTTTTAAACCGGCTGACGACCGGGTGATCAAGCGGCGTTTGGTAAGCAATGCAGTGCAGTTCTTCTGTGACGCTGACTTCGGCCCGAAAAGCGGCAGCGGAGGCTTCAAGTTGCGCCTTGATTTGAGCCAAAGCATCCAGTGCCCGCTGGTGGTCATGACTGCGAATTTCCCCTTTTAAGCGGCAGAATTCCGGGATAATATTGCCGGCCCGGCCGCCTTCAATTGTACCGATATTAACGGTTGCACTGTCCACCCGGCCGCAGGGGATCCGGTCAATGGCGTGTGCGGCGGCTTTGATGGCATGAATTCCTTTTTCCGGCTCAAATCCGGCGTGGGCCGGACGACCATGGAAAACTGCCGTAAAAGTCAGCATCGTCGGTGCCTGATAAGCGGCAGTACCGACGGGGCCGGTCAGGTCAAAGACATAGGCTTCTTTGGAGCGGAGCAAGGCGGGATCGACATAGTGAATGCCGACATTATAGGGTTCTTCGGCCACGGTAAAAAGGATTTCAAGCGGGCGGTGTGGCAGGTTTTGTTCTTTTAGGCAGCGCAGCGCCTCAATAATGGCCGCTATACCGGCTAAATCATCAGCCCCCAATACCGTTTTTTGCTCGGAAGTAATTTTTCCGTCGGGATGAACGATGGCTTTTTTGCCGCAGGAAGGCTCAACCGTATCCATATGCGCACTCAGCAGCAGCGGCGGCAGATTTAGCCCGCCGTCGACATAAGTATATAAATTACCGCAGTTTCCGTTTAAAAGGGCAGCCGCGCCGTCTTCGACCGGGTTCAGGCTTAGCTGGTCACGGAGAATTGCTTTTAAATGGTCGCAGACGGCCCGTTCACCAAAGGAGGGGCTGTCAATAGCGACTAAATCGGTGAAAGTTTGAATCAGACGAGATTGATTGACCATAATAAATCCTTTCTTAAATTTATTCAACTTTCCCCTGTCGAAAGCTGCGCGGTCGGCTCCAAAACACGGTTCTATCGGATAAAGGAAAGTTGAGTAATTAATTTAGTTTTTAAATACAGCCCTGAGCCAGCATCGCATCGGCAATTTTTTCAAAGCCGGCGATATTAGCACCAAGGACATAGTTATCCGGTGCGCCGTATTTGGCGGCGGCTGCGTCGATATTCAGGAAGATGCCGGTCATGATGGCTTGCAGCTTTTGATCGACTTCGGCAAAACTCCATGAAAGGCGCTGGCTGTTTTGGCTCATTTCCAGACCGGAAGTGGCAACACCGCCGGCATTGGCCGCTTTGCCCGGTAAAAAGAGGACCTTATTTTTCATCAAATATTCGGTGGCTTCCAGTGTTGTCGGCATATTAGCGCCCTCGGCCACAGCCATGCAGCCGTTGGCAACCAGAGCTTCGGTATCTTCCAGCACCAATTCATTTTGGGTGGCGCAGGGCAGGGCAATGTCGCATGGGTACTGCCATACACCCTTGCCTTCATGATAGACGGCACTTGGTTTTTGGGCGGCATAATCAGCCATCCGCCCGCGCTTTACTTCTTTAATCTCTTTTAACAGCAAAAGGTCAATGCCGAATTCGTCGTAAACAAAGCCGGAAGAATCGCTGGCGGTAACAACCTTAGCCCCAAGCTGCTGGGCTTTTTCAATCGCATAAATGGCAACATTTCCCGAACCGGAGACGGCAATGGTTTTGCCTTTCAGCTCTTGACCGTGAGCTTGCAGCATTTTTTCCACGATATAAAGCAGACCGTAGCCGGTTGCTTCCTTGCGGGCCAGGGAACCGCCGTAGCTCAGGCCTTTGCCGGTTAAGACACCTTCGTAACAGGACCGGATGCGCTTGTACTGACCGAATAAATAACCGATTTCCCGGGCACCGACACCGATATCGCCGGCCGGCACGTCAATATCCGCTCCAATGTACTTAGACAGTTCGGTCATAAAGCTTTGGCAAAAAGCCATAATTTCCCGGTCGGACTTGCCTTTGGGGTCAAAATCGGCGCCGCCCTTGGCACCGCCCATCGGCAGGCCGGTCAGAGAGTTTTTCAGAACCTGTTCAAAGCCCAAAAACTTCATAATACTTAAATTAACCGAAGGATGCAGGCGCAGGCCTCCTTTGTAGGGGCCGATGCTGTTATTGAACTGAACGCGATAGCCGCGGTTGACTTGATACTGACCGTTATCGTCAACCCAGCCGACCCGGAACTGAATTTGCCGGTCCGGCTCAATCATCCGCTCTAAGACCGCGTTTTTGCGGTAAACTTCTTCATTTAAAGCGATGGCCGGAGCAAGCGAAGTCAGGACTTCACTGACAGCCTGCTGAAACTCGGCTTGGTCGGGGTATTTGGTTTTAACCAGATCAATGATTTCATCAATATAGTTCATAGTATTTTCCCTCCTAAGCGGTACGTATTTTGGGTAAAAAGAAAAGCAAACGCCGGTAAGCGTTTGCTTATGAACGGAGAGGGCGGGATTCGAACCCGCGTGTGATTGCTCACAAACTGATTTCGAGTCAGCCCCGTTATGACCACTTCGATACCTCTCCACAGGTCTAACATAAATGGTATTGTATCCTAAAACGGAGAAAAATGCAAGGGAAATTTTTAAAAAAAATTGTGGCTGACAATTATTTATTTTAACTCGATTTTAACTCGGTTTTAACTCGACAAAAATTACAAATTGAGTTATAATTGAGTTAAATCTATGTTAGGGAGGAATTAGCGATGCGAACGATTCCATATAAAGAGGATTTGATTATTGAATTTAAAAGTGACATTAAAAGGTATCCGGATAGTGAATTAATAGATGAAATTGCTGGTATGACCAACACCAAAGGCGGAACTTTATATTTGGGAGTAGAGGACGATGGAGCGATAACTGGCGTAAACAAAATACACAAAGATGCAGTAGGAGTGGTAGCTCTTGTGGCAAATAACACGGTACCATCGGTATCTGTTCGTGCGGAGATAGTCACAGCAGAGGGAAAAGATGTACTCAAGATTGAAATACCGATAAGCAGAACTGTGGTTTCTACAAGATCGGGTAAGATGTTAAAGCGAAGATTAAAGGCAGATGGGACTCCCGAAGTTATTCCGATGTTCTCATATGAAATAGTTACAAGATTGTCAGAACTAGCATTGTTGGATTTCTCGGCAGGACCTCTTGCCGGTTCTGCTGTTGAGGATTTTGATCCAAATCAAAGAAATAGATTAAGAAACATTATACAGACAAAACCGGGAGGGGAGAAAAATCTGCTTAGTCTAACGGATGATGAATTAGACAAGGCTTTACGATTTACTGCAGAAGTTGATGGCAAAATTTATCCGACGGTTACAGGGATGCTTATTTTAGGGAAAGAAAATCGAGTTGCTGAGTTGATGCCGACTGTAAAAGCATCTTTCCAAGTTTTGGAGGGAACAAAAGTTAGAATAAATACTGAAACATCAGCACCTTTGCTTGAAGTATTTGAAAAGTTTGAAACATATGCAGAGGCTTGGAATCCTGAACGCGAAGTAGAATATGGCTTATTTAGGGTTGCAGTACCGGAATTCGATAAAGCGGCATTTCGTGAAGGCTTGATCAATGCCTTTTGTCATAGGGATTACACTATGTTGGGAACGGTTCGGGTATTGATCGATGATGAAGGAATGACGATAAGCAGTCCAGGAGGATTTATTGATGGAGTTACATTAGAGAACTTACTTACCGTGGAACCACATGGTAAAAACCCCGCCCTTGCCGATGCTTTAAAGCGAATAGGACTTGCTGAGAAAACAGGACGTGGTATAGATCGTATATATGAAGGTTCTATAATATATGGAAGACCATGGCCGGACTATTCCGAAACTACAAGTACCAATGTCAGGCTCTTCATTCAAAGAGCGAAAGCAGATGATATTTTTACCAAATTCATAGCAGATGAGCAAAATAGATTGGGGAGACCGTTGTCAATATATGCTTTAATGATTCTCTCATTATTAAAGAATGAGAAACGACTGACAGTAGATCGCATTGTGGAAATGACACACTTGGCAGAGGGAAAACTGCTTGGAGCAATAGAAAACTTAGTTGAAGATGGGCTGGTTGAAGGAGTAAGAAGTGGCAAATTAAGATCCTATATTCTTTCTGGGAAAGTATATAAGGCAAGTAATAGAAGCATCCAATATGTGAGACAATCCGGTATCGATAGAGTGGCATATCCTGAAATGATTATTAAGTTAGCTCGAACACAAGATGGAATCATCACCAAGCAGGATGTGGCAGAATTGCTAAAGATAACTCCGGAGCAAGCATATTCTGAAATTAAGAAGCTTGTCGAGGTAGGAAAGATATACAAGTATTGCGGCGGAAAATATGCAAAGTACAAACTGAGTTAAGAGTGCGGGGAGGATTTTGATGATGCAAGCCAAAAGCGGAGATATATACTGTGTTTACAATTTCTATTTAAAAAAATATACCGCCTGTCAGGTCACAAAGCTTGAAAATAAGGATGAAAGACAAACGGCGGTACTGCTGTCGCTTGATTGGTCGGGCGATCAGCCGCTTAAGGAAACGGAGCTTTCCGCGCTGAGACCGCTGTATCAGGATTTTATGTACTGGCCGCGTGAATTGCATTTGGTTAATGTCGAGCCGGAGGTGCCGGCCAATTATATTTTGGCAGGGAATATCAGCCCGTTAACGAGGGAAAGCACCAATTTCTATTCTTCGTGGGACGAGGGCTACCGGGTATACCGGCAGCTTAAATGGCAGGAAATCCCCCAAGAACAAAGGAATGCCTTTAAAAAAGCGGTCGCCAGTCAGGAAAAAGTCCTATTTGCCGGGCAAGAAACGGCGGTTTCCTTGCGCCGCCTGCAGGATGACTGGGTGCCCTTTGAAAACGCGCTGGAATTAAAGGCTTTTCCCTGCTTATCCTATTTGGCCTGTAAAAAATGGCATGCCGGCTTATACGAATACTTGCGGGGAAACCCATTTTTAACGGAATTGGTACTGGAAAATCACCGGCAAAAAAGGCTGGATTTTGCCGGCGCACATATTCATGACCTGTCAATTGATATGAACGGTGTAGAGGAGCTTTATTTGAATGACGACTTGGAGCAGCTGACCTTTTTAGGGGAAATAGCGGCTAACTGCCAAATACACGCGGCCGAGAATGGAGCAAAGCTGCTGCTAAACGCTAGCGCGACCGTTCCGAGCGGGCGGGGACTAGAGAGTTTAGGCAAATTGCGCTGCATGGAGATTGCGGAACTGGATCTGGCCGAGGTTTTAAAAGCATACCCGATGCTGCGGCAATTGCGGCTGTGGGGTAAGCCTGGCATGCTGTCTAACTTTGCTTTGCTATCCCGGTTTACCAAACTGGAAGGCTTTACCACCGTGGATTTATTTGGCTTTTCCGCCGCGGATATCCCGGTGCCGGAGAGTATGCCAAGCTTAAACTGGTTCTGGATGAGCAGCCTACCGGAGGACGCGGCCAAAAGGGCGAAGCAGCTGTATAAAAAGCGAAAAGAGCAGGGGCTGAACCTTTGGATTCAAAAGGCCAGAAAGCCGGAATGGCTGGCGCAGAACTTGGATAATCCGTTTCGCGCCTGGGACGGGCAGGAGAATATTTCGGCGGCGAATGCCAAAAAAGCGGCGGATTTGTACCGCAGGACCAGAGCCGGCATCCTAAAGCTCACAGGCAGCTCGCCCGGGGAAGCCGCGCCCTCGGCCGAAGCCTTGGTGCGGGCCTATACCGAGGGTTTTAATAAGATGGATAAGCGCAAGTATTTTATTGAAACGGTCGAGCGCGAGGATATTTATAGTGCGCTGGTTGAAATTTTGGACTTACTGCCGGCGGAGCTGGCCATTGATAAAGAGGGGCTTTTGCGGATTTTTGATGAGATGAGGGATTTTTAAGAATGGAAATATTATCTTTAAGGCAAAGGCTTGACCGGATCGACTGGAGCGCTGATTGGGAAAAAGCTGATCAGGAAAACGTTCAGATTTTGGAGGAATTGTGCAGAATGATAGAGTCTGAGCTGAACAAAGCGCCAAAGTCGGAAGCGGTCAATGCCGCCTTAATCTTGCTTGCCGAAAATACCGGCTGTGCTGAGGATTTTGAGCGATATGAGCAAAACTTTGTAGACAGGCTGGCGGAGAACGGCTTGCTTAGTAAGGAGCAGGCCGAGCTGTTTTACCATCATACCAATCGCCGGCAGGGGTAGGAAAGTTGGTTTGATAAACTATTTGCAAGGAGGATTTTATGCAGGTAAAGTTAGAGCAGATTTCTGAGTGGATAACGGCCGGACTGAGCCTGGGGCTCAGCGCCTATGCCTATGCTCCTATTAGCGCCAAGAACCATTTTGCCCGGGGCAAAGAAGAGTTCGTTATTTGGTGCAGCGATCAGACAGGGGAAAGCAGCGGGATCGGCTGGATAAAGGACGGACAGTGGACATTTATTCCGTCGCCGGCGCAAAAGAAAAATTGGAACCAGCCGCTGCTACTTGACACCGCTTCTGATATTCTGATTATTGGCGGGGCGGATCAAAAAGCCTGGCGGTTGTCGTCGCCGGATCAGCGGCCATGCGCGGTGGAATGTGAGAATTGGTGTGCCGGGGAAAATATCACGGAAATCCCGACCCTAGGAGAAAATGGGAATTATCCGATCATCTGCCGGGTGGACGGAGAAGTGTTTGCCGCCAATAGCTTTACTTTTTTGCACTATGACAATAAAACGTCGGCGCTCCACTGGGAGCAGCAAATCACTCCGGTGTTTACCACGGAAAAGACGCAAACGTTGTTTCAGCAATCCTTGGTCCGGGCTAGCGGTGTATATCACCAAATGGATTTTCGTTATGCTTATCCGCAAATAGGCGCGCTGATGCTACGGGAGAGCGGCCTGTACGCTTTTTTGGAGGCGGATATCATCAACCCCTGCGGGTTATCGTCCTTTAAGTATTATTGGTACTTGGAGCTAACCCGGGACGGGGTATATCGGCGCAAGATCTGGGGCGAGGAAAAGTTAGATAAGCGGCCGGGCAAGCACGGCATGCGGGGAAAGTTCAGCGCATGCAAAGAATATCTGATTCTGTCGCCGGTGTTTAAGACGGATGAATGGAAAGGAAAGCAAAAGCTGTTAAGATTATTTGACCGAGTACTTTTGGATATTACGCTGCCAAGGGGCTACGCGAAGTTTAGGGTGATGGACATTTGGCAGGATCATGTTTTTATCAGTGATGAAAGGGACCGGATCGCACTTTGCCGGATGACGGTACAGGAGTAGGAGGACGAAAATGGCAATTGACGGAGTGAAAATTATCGACAGCGACGACGGCTATGATATTTATAATGCGGTGGTTGAGCGTTATAAGGATGGGGAAAAGATCGACCAGATCATTGCCGATCTTTTAAAGGACGAGGCAAATTACTGCACAGACGGCTTTTATACGGAAATTTATTGGACAGCTTTGGCCTATTCCCTGTGGAAGGTCGGGCATTTGCCGGAAGAAATAAAGCATAAAGCGTTAGAAATTATTGATAGGGGCGCCGATCCATTTTGGTTGGAAATAGACGATAAGGCTTTAAAACAAAGACAAAAGGTGCTGGATAAGCTGGCGCTTCAGCTGCAAAGCGTCAATCCCAAACCGCTGAAAGTGCCCAAGGCCAAAATAAAGCGGGAACCGTATTTTAAGGTCGGCGATGTGCTGGCCGTTCACTTTGAAAATGAATATGGGATAGTTTTTGTCTCGGATGTTGACCGGAGTCCAAGAAAAATAGAATATCATCTGGCTTGTACTAGGCTCCTGCAAAAAGAGAAGCCGACAATGGAGGACTTTCTAAACAGTCAAATCGCCTGTAAGAAGCAAAATACAAAATATGCCATAGATACAGACTGCTGGTTTAATCACAAGGATTTGGGGCTGCTGCTAAATGATCTGGAAAAGATAGGTGAAGTCACTTTGGAGGACTATGCCTTATGGTCGCTGGCGCCGGCCCATACCCTCAAGGATATATACGAGGAAATTACTGCGGATAAGGAAGTCTGGCAGCTTCGCTTTATGGACACGATTAACTTGGTCAAGGGCTGGTAATAGTCCAGTCTTTGCAGACATCGACCCAGCCTGCGAAATGGGAGTGTTCCGTTAATTCCGCTAAAGTTAGATCAATGGCGCTGTTCCCATTTCCGGCAGCCGGATAAATCCGTTCAAAACGTTTAAGTGAAATATCAAGCCAAACCGTCACTCCGGGATGGACGGCAAAAGGACAAACGCCGCCGGGAGCGTGCCCGATATACGGCTCTACCTGTTCGCCGGGGATCATCTTAGCTTTCTGATGAAACAGATCTCTATATTTTTTGTTATCAATTTTCGCGTCACCGGCGGTGACGATCAGGATTGGTTTATCATTTACCAGCAAGGACATGGTTTTGGCAATTTGTTTTGGCTGACAGCCAATCGCTTCGGCCGCCTCCTCGACGGTCGCGCTGGACTTCTCCAACACTATTATCCGCGAGCCCAGCCCGACGCCCTCAAAATATTGTTGTACCTTTTCCAGCGACATTGTTTCATCCTCCTATCTGCTTAGTATACATCAAGCCCGGAAATAAGTAAAATAAAAAATCCTAAAAATTTGTCACGAAGTCTTCGATAAGCTTATGTTTTATAAGAAGAATAATATGGGTGATTTTAAAGTAGCTGCTTAAAATAGGCGGTAATATATGAAATTAACGAATAGCATAAAAAACAAACATAGCTCGTTACCAAAAGAGAAATTTTTTTCACAAAAAACATAAAAATGCTCAAAAAAATACTTTATAAAAATTTTTCCTAAAAAACGCTTGACAAGAGTTATGATTAGGTGTATCTTTTGTTTAGAAATTAGCGCAAACGATTGCATGAATAAAATCTGCTGATAACGCTAACTTGGTCAAAGGATTTTAGCTTCTTGTCAGATATATTTTTTTAGCTATTAATGCAAACGTTTGCATTTCGAATCCAGAAAGGAGTGCTATTATGGCGGCAACGATTAAGGATATCGCCAGAGAGGTTGGCGTATCGCCCTCGACCGTATCGCGGGTCATCAACAAAAGTGCGGTCATTTCCGCTGACACAACGGAGAAAATTAATCAGGCCATGAAAAGATTGGGCTATCACCCGAACAGTGCCGCTAAAAAGCTGGTGATGGGCAGTACCAATACGGTTGCGCTGGTGATTGACGCGGACAATGAAAAAGCCTTTGCCAATAATTTTTTTAACCGGAGCATCTTTGCGATAGAAAATGTTTTGCAGAAGAATGGCTATGATTTGCTGATTGTTAATGGCGGCACAAAAAAGAAAGTAATCAGCAATTTGATTTATGAAAAAAGAGCGGATGGCGTGATTATACCGTCTAGCTGCTTTGATGCTAAGCTGATGAATATTTTAAACAGCGAGAGCTTTCCCTATATTATTTTAGGTGCTCCCGGTGCAGAAACCGCCGTTGCAGCTTGGGTAGATATTGATAATGAGCAAGGCGGCTATTTGGCAGTCAAACATTTGCAGGCCAATGGATATACCAATATTTTTTTAGTGTTGGAGGATTTGACGACGGTTTTTGCTCAAAGCCGGCAGAGGGGATTTCAAAAGGCAATGGAAGAAAACGGACAGAGTAGAGCAGAAAGTATTATTCAATGCCGGGATATGGATAGTTTGCCGGAAAAAGTGAAAGCGGCGATAGAAGTGCAAAAGGCCGATGCTTTTCTATGTTCCGGCAATGAAATTGCCTATTATGTGTTAAAAGCCATTGATCAAAGCGGGTATAGAGTACCGGCTGATATCGGGGTGGTTACTTTTGATAATTATCCACTGGCGGAATTTATGGTTCCGCCGCTGACAGCAGTAGATATCAATACCTATGAGCTGGGGCGGATTGCCTCGCAAAAACTGCTAGAGCAGATCAAGAATAAAGAGCTGAGGCAGGAGCAGATTTTACTGGCAGTAGACTTAATTGTCCGCCGTTCATCGCAGGGAAAAGTCTAATCAAGGGTGGCGGGAGGCCGGCCGGAAAATGGAGAATGACAAAAGGAGTTGATGTGGATATGAAAATGGAAGCAGTCGAACATAAGGCGGCGTACCCTGATTTATATTTAAGAAATCGAAATACTTTGGGTTTTAAAATCAGAACTGCCCGAGGCGACGTTAAAAAGTGTATTTTATATTATTTTTCCAGAGATAAGACCGAGCAAAAAAAATCAGCTGTTATGACAAAGTGTTGCCGGGATGAGTTTTTTGATTATTTTTTAACGGAAGTCTCATTTTCGCAGGTGGCTAGGTACCAGAAATATTATTTTGCACTTTTTTTCGGGCAGGAAGTAAGGTATTTGTCAGCAGTTGGATTTTCCGAAATGCCGCCGGAAGATAATTATTTTGAAATGGTTTACGCCAATCAGCAAAATGTGCTGAATTTTCCGGAATGGGCAAAGGGAGCAGTCTATTATCAAATATTCCCGGAACGTTTTTATAACGGTGACCGAAAAAACGACCGGCCGGAAACAGTGGACTGGGGAACGGCGCCCAGCCGGGAAAATTATATGGGCGGCGATTTACGGGGAATTTGTGAAAAACTGGATTATCTCCGGCAGTTAGGGGTGGAATGTTTATATTTAACTCCGATTTTTGCAGCGGATTTTAATCACAAATATGCCACAACGGACTATTTTGAAATAGACCCCCAATTTGGTGACAAGGACGATTTGCGGGAATTGGTGCAAAAAGCACATGACAGTAATATGAAGGTGATTTTGGACGGCGTATTTAATCATACCGGAATTCATTTTTTTGCCTTTGCCGATATATTGAAAAATCAGCAAAATTCGGCGTATAAGGACTGGTATTTGCTCACCCAATTTCCGGTTACGGTATCAAACGCTTGTTATGAGTGTGTTGGTGCTTATCCGTATATGCCGAAATTAAATACCGATAGTTCCGCGGTTCGGGAATTCCTGTTGAAAGTAATGGACTATTGGATTGCAGAGTTTGGCATAGACGGCTGGCGGCTGGATGTGGCCGACGAGGTGGAGGAGAGTGTGTGGAGTTTGGCTCGGGTGCGGCTGAAAGAAAAATATCCGAATATTTTACTGTTGGGCGAAACCTGGGGTAGCGGACAAAGACTGCTGAATGGCATGCAAATGGACAGCATTATGAACTATACTTTTCGCAGCGCTGTCTGTGACTTTATAGCAAAAGGCAGTATTTCAGCGGCAGGTTTTGCAAACCGGCTGGGCAATATGCTGGCCGGGTATCCGCCGGAGATCAGCCATATTATGTTTAATTTATTGGATTCTCATGATACGGCCAGATTTTTGTTTTTATGCCGGGGCAATAAGAAAAAGCTGATATTGGCGGTGGCGCTGCAAATGTTGCTGCCGGGTGCTCCGTCGGTTTATTACGGCGACGAGGTCGGGTTGACGGGCGATAACGACCCGGACTGTCGGCGTTGTATGCCGTGGGGCGAGGCGGAACAGGATATGGATATAAAGGCGGTATACAGCAGACTTATTTTTATTAGAAAAGAAAATCCCTGCATCCGCGGTGGCAGTTTGGCGGTTAATGTCGCCGACGGTCAGGTGTTTGGCTTTCTCCGGTTTGATTGGGAGACGCAGGAAGAAATTATGGCAGTGGTTAATGCGGGGGAAACGGACGCGGAGCTTTTAGCGCCGGTATTATTTGATGGGAAACATAGCGGGATTTTTAACGATAACAAAGAATATGAGGTGATTACAGGAAATACGGCCGGGTTTGAAAATGCGGATATGTGGGACTATCAAGGAGTAATTCCATTTCGATTAATGCCAATGGAAGTAAAAATAGTTAAAGGAGGAGCAAGAAAATGAGGAAAAAACAGAGCAAAGGCTTAATTTGGATTTTTTGTGCACTGCTGTCAGCAGCAATTTTAGCGGGCTGCGGCACTAAGCAGCTAAAGGCACCGGTAGCAGAGAATAAGCCGGCAGAAACACAGCAAGGCAAGACGGACAGCGAAGAAATCACCCTGAACTTTTGGCATCATTACAGCGCCCAGTCAGCTGAGAACGAAACCCTGATGAATGTGCTGATTCCTAAGTTTGAAGCGGAAAATCCGGGGATTCGAGTCAATGCGGTTTCACATGAATGGGCGGATTTGCATGATAAAATTTTAATCAGTGCCAAATCTGATACTTTGCCAGATGTTGCCCGGTTAGACAGTGCCTGGGTGCCTGAATTTCAAAAAACTGGAATTTTAGTGGCACTGAATAAGGAAATTGAGGATTATGCATCGGCAGCGGATAAATTATTGGCCAGCGCCATGAGTACCGCGCAAATAGGTGGTGATTATTATGGCTTGGCGTTAAACACCAATACTAAGATTTTATTTTATAACGTGAAAGCTTTGGACCAGGCGGGAATAGAGGTTCCTAAAACTATGAACGAATTTGTAAAAGCCTGTGAAAGTTTGTCCGGCATGAACGAATCAGGACAGCAAATTTGGGGCTATGATGAGCCGGGGCTTTCCGGCTGGAACTTATGTCCCTTTATTTGGAGCATGGGTGGCGCTTTGACCAATCCAGAGCAAACCAAGGCATCTGGATATCTCAATGGGGAAAATACCGTGAAGGCCATTCAAATGCTGGCAGATTTACATGCCAAAGGGGCGATTACCGGCTGGAACAGTGGAGATATCCCGATGACGGACGGATTTGGCACCGGACGCTATATCATGCTGTTAGAAGGGCCGTGGAAAGTAGCGGAGCTGGCCGGTGCATATCCGGAACTGGAATATAAGGTAGCGGCGGTTCCCGCCGGCGAGGGAGGTTCCATTTCGGTACTGGGAGGCGAAGATATTGCTATGTTTCGCAGCGCACATAAAGAAGCGGCCTGGAAGTTTATGACTTTTATGACCGGCGAATTGGCACAGGAAGAAATGGCCAAATGCGGACAAATTCCTTGTAACAAGCAGGCACTGGAAAGTGATACTGTGAAAAAGGCTGATTTTGCACCTTATATTGAGCAGTTAAAAACGGCTAAGTCCCGGCCGACAGTAGCTGCCTGGAGTGAAATCGACGCCGAGCTTTCGGCGGCAATAACAGAAGTGTTTAACGGGGAGAAAACGGCACAGGCGGCAATGGATGAATTGGCGGCCAAAGTCGATCAGTTGCTGGCAGAGGAGTAAGCGGCCAACAAGGTGGATGAAGCTGAGGATCACAGGAGGAAATACAGTCATGAAGCTAAACAAAAGGGCAAAGCTGCAAATTGGATTATTGCTGCTGCCGGGCGTTTTGATTTTTGGAACGTTTACGGTTTATCCTATTTTCCGCTTATTTTTAATGAGCTTTTTCCAGTGGGATTTTGGTTCCTTTTTTAACCAAAGCTTTATTGCACTGGAAAATTATAAGGCGGTGCTGAGTGATAAATATTTTTATACGGCTTTTGGCAATACCGCTGCCTATGCGCTGGTCACGGTACCCGCCCAAATGTTGTTTGGCTTTATTGTGGCACTGATGATCCATTCGGTGCCAAAGGGCAAAATCCTGTTTCGGGTAGCGTATTATTTGCCGGTTATTACTTCATGGGTCATTGCTTCGCTGATTTTTAAGTATATTTTTAACACCGAGGGGCTGCTGAATTATGTTTTAAGAAGCATTTTTCATTTAACGCGGCAAAATATTCACTGGCTGGACACCAGATGGGGCGGGATGACGGTAGCGATGCTGCTTGGCATTTGGAAAGGGGTTGGTTGGAATATGGTTGTTTTTCTGGCCGCCCTGCATACCGTCCCGAAAGAGCTTTACGAAGCGGCAGAGCTGGACGGGGCATCCGGCTGGGCGAAGTTTTTGAACGTAACACTGCCGGGAATTAAAGGCACGATCCTATTTGCTACGGTGATGCTGACGATTGGCGGTTTTAACGTGTACACTTCCACAAAACTGATCACAGACGGAAAACCGGCACATAGTACGGAAGTAATTTTAACTTGGATGTATTATAAGGCGTTCAGTACCGGTAAGTTCGGCTATGCAGCGGCGCTGTCGTTTATTATGGCAGCAGTGTTGGCAGTTTTGGCGTTTGTCCAGTTTCGACTGATGAAAAGTGAGGAATAGCGGAATGGAGAAAATAAGAAGCTCATATCCAAGAAAGAAATTGGCTGTTTGGTATTCCGGGCAGAAGCGGGCGGTCAAGATTGGACTGATTTATGTGTTGCTTTGTCTTGGAATTGGGATTGTGGTGCTGCCGATGTTGTATATGATAAGCACGGCGCTTCGGCCAAATGGAGCTTTGTACGAATATCCGCCCCGTTTTTTCCCAAAACCGGCAGAAATCACTTTAGAAAACTTTCGTTTTATTTTAAGTCAGAGCAAATTTATTGGCAATTTTATCAACAGCGCGGTAGTATCGCTTGTAACAGTGGCGGGAGCGGCTTTTGTTTCCTCGGCGTTGGCGTTTTGCATTGCCCGGTTTTCATTTTGGGGTCGCCGGTTCCTATTTGGCTTCATCATTTTAACGATGATAATTCCGGGTACAACCATGATTGTGCCGCAGTATGAACTGGCAGTTAAGCTTGGCGCGGTGGGCAGTGTTTGGGGGCTGATTCCCTTCTATATTGCCTGGGTGATTCCGTATTCGACCTTTATGATAAAGGGTTTTGCAGGAAATATTCCCAAGGAATTGGACGAAGCAGCTTATATGGACGGCGGTGACGTGTTGACCATTTATTTTCAGGTGGCTTTGCCGCTGATTAAGCCCGGCATTGCAGCGGTATCAATCTTTAATTTTTTAACGGCCTGGGAAGAATTTGTCTGGGCAAATACAGTCATTAACGATGATGCCAAGCGTACTCTGCCGATTGCCATATCCGGCTTTTTTGGCCAGCATCAGTTTACCCAATGGGGATATGTCTTTGCCCTTTCGGTTTTTAGCCTGATTCCTATTTTGTTGGTATTTATCAGTTTTCAAAGATTCTTTGTTGAGGGGCTGACGGCTGGCAGCGTCAAGGGCTGATCAGGAAGCAGCGGACGGAAAAACCTTAAAGCACTTTATTTGGGTGCTTTAAGGTTTTTAATTTTTAATTAACGATAAATGGGTTGCTCAACTTTCCTAAGTTCGATAGAATGGTTTTTTGAAAATTTGAGCTGGTTACTAAGTTCATGATTTACTAAAGGATCGCAAGAAACGGATTATCTGGATAGATAAGAGTTTGGGGACAAAATAGGAAAAGACCAACCAAGAACTTATCAAAAAGCTATGTAAAAATTTCCCTAAAAACTACAACAGTAGTATTGACATCTCCACAAGACTGTGGTAGTATAAAACAAAACTACTGCTGTCTTGCGAAAGGAGGCACAAAATGACAGTCAAGTTATTTGATTCCGAATTGAAAGTGATGAATGTCTTGTGGAAAGAGGGAGATGCTACGGCTAAGCATATTTCTGATGTCTTAAAGGACGAAACCGGCTGGAATATGAATACCACCTATACTTTAATCAAGCGCTGTATCAACAAAGGTGCGATTGAGCGGTCAGAGCCTAATTTTATGTGCCATGCCCTAATTCCACGGGAAAAAGTGCAGATTGCAGAAACCAATGAACTGCTTGGCAAGATGTTTGATGGCTCTGTTGATAAGCTGTTTGCGGCGTTAATCAGCAGCAAGCAGCTGTCCAAAGAAGAAATTGAAAAGCTGAAAAAAATGGTAGCAGACTTGGAGTGAGGTGAAAGCGATGAATTTGCTGCAAATGAGTATTTCGGCGGCGGTGATGATTGCGGCCATTATCATCCTACGCGCCGCTTTGATTTATAAACTGCCGAAAAAAACTTTCTTATTTTTATGGGGATTGGTTTTGCTGCGGCTTTTGCTTCCGGTTTCAATCCCGTCGCCGTTTAGCGTTTATTCATGGCTGCCGCAGGGCGGCGAAGCGCAAGCAACGGAGGCGGAAGCAAGATTTTACGCACCGCAGGTTCCGGCTGCCGCGGAGAGGATAACGGAAAGACTGGACAAGGAGCGGAACTATCAGCTGCCGTCAACTTCTTTTATGGAACGCCTGCCGATATCGTTGTGGGTTGTAGTTTGGGCAGCGGGCTGTTTCCTGTGTATTGTTTTTTTTCTGATTGCCTACGGCCGAGGGATGAAAAAGTTCAAAACGGCTTTGCCGGTAGATACCGATTTTATCCATGATTGGAGAACAAAGCATTCACTGAAAAGGCCGCTTGCTGTCCGCAGATCTAATCAGGTTCTAACACCACTCAGTTACGGGGTGTTTCGGCCGGTTATCCTGCTGCCGGAAAAACTGGATTTGACGAATACGGAAGTCCTGAATTATATCCTGACTCATGAATATGTTCATATTCGGCATTTTGATATTTTAACCAAAGCAGTTATGATTTTGGCACTTAGTATTCATTGGTTTAATCCGCTGGTATGGATTATGTTTTTGCTGCTTAACCGGGATATTGAGTTAGTATGCGATGAAACGGTTATTCGGATGTTTGGAGAAAAAAGCCGGTCGGCGTATGCCTATACTCTGATTGATATGGAAATTCATCAGGCAGGGCTGGCGCCGCTGTGCAATAATTTTAGCAAAAATGCTATTGAAGAAAGGATTGGGGCGATTATGAAAATGAAAAAAACATCGGTGGCTGCGCTTGTTTTGGCATTGCTGTTGGCAGTTAGCCTGACGGTTATATTTGCTATTTCTGCTGCGGGAGTAAAGTCAAACCAAACCAGCGCCGCCGAGGCCGCTTTTTCAGAGGAAGAAAGGAATTGGCTGCGGGCTCTGCAATGGAACGGCTATGAAGATATGAGTGTTTCTGAGTATCAAAATAAGGTCTGGCAAATGGCCGATACGAAAGAATATCAGGAACTGCTGGAGCGGGTCGCACAAAATGAAGCCTTGCAGCAGCAGGTGGCCAGCGATGCGTTTGCTTCTTTCTTGTGTAATATTTTAGTACCGCTTACTTCAGAAAAATGGCAGACCAGAGAATTTGGCGGCAGTATTGGCTCCTATTTCTCTGAAACAACGGGTTCTGGCGAAAGATGGACGAATGATGAAACAGCGCTGGAGTTTTCCTTTACCCTGGACATCAAAAAAGCGGACGAACTGACGGTTGGCGAATATGCCGCTGCCCATTCGGCGGTGAAGAACGCTTTATTAACTGCTTTGCAGGATAAAACTGAGAAGGAGTTGTGTAATAAAGATTTTATGCAAAAAGCGATTGACGCCAAAATTGAAAAAATCAAAAAAGAGTGGAGCAGCGATAAACTTTGGGTTTCGGCAGAATATTTTTATACGCCGCTCCCAGAATCTGACGGGGAAAGCTTCGATAACCATGCGGAGCAGTCCGAACCGCGCCGCTGCCCGCAGGCCTCGGAGGAGGATTACCGTTTGCTTCTTGCGCTGAAAACACCGGATTATCAGAAGATGACAGTAGCGGATTTTAATAAGGCGCTGCTGGAATGGGCCAGCAGTAATCCTGAGTGTTCGGAGCGAATTGACGAGGATATTGCCTTTAATGATTATGGGGTTTCCCTATCAGCCGAAGAAAAAAGATTCATTGTTCTCACGGTTGGGGCGTCCGGTCGGGAAAATGCCGAATTGGTCAAAAGCGGCTACATGGGTTCCAAGGAAAAAGACCCGGAAACTATGATTATTTTGCCGGACAAAGAGGAGCAGAACAGAACTCATAGCTTTTATGGCAGCTTATCCTATCATCTTTCGTATCATATTTCTGATAAAAAGGTACTGACGATTGGCGAGCGGGACGCTTGCCTGGCCAGAGTAATGTCGGGCATAGAGCAGTTTTGGCGAGAAGCAAAGATAGAGGATATCTTAAAAATGACAGACGCTGAAGCCGTAGAAAGGCTGAATCAGATTGCCGCAGCGGAGAGCAGTCAGAAGATATCTTTTCAGATTGCCGCCGAGCAGGTATATTTAAAAAAAGTATGGGATGAGAAAGACAGAGCAGTGGAGGAACAAATTCTGTTAAGGAACGGAACCACTTCGGCGGATGAGAATGCAGAAACCTTTTCAAACGGAAAGACCGAAAGCGGCAGCAGCTATGAAGGCGAAAAAGCAGATACAGGACTGGAGGGGCAGGCCGAGCCGACGGCAGATCCCTGGATTCAAAGAGCCAGTGCCGCAGAAGTGGGAGCGGAATTAACAGCCGATGAATGGGAAGAATTATACTCCGTTTATAAGCCGTTTGGCTTAGTTTATGATAAAGAGCAAGACTGCTTTTATTATCATGGTAAGCTGGTCAGGACTTTTGTCGATGTTATGCAGTCAAATGGCAAGTCATTTGACAGTGGGGAGTTTAAGGGTATTATGCGGCAGTTGCACAACTTGGATGGCAAAGGCGAGATTGATGTTTATGCGGTCAGAGATTATGGTCAACCGGATAGCCAAGGAAACGGCACATTGATTGGTGTAAAAGAAAATATTAAATAGGAAGAAATACGAAAAACTGACAGGCATATAGTAAAAACCCTGTCAGTTTTTTATTGGCATTTTCCCACTCAATATGCTATAATGTTGCGTAATAAGGCGTGAGTGCAGCCGTTTTGTTAAAAGGAGCGTCATGCTTGCATGTAAGCGCCTTTTAACGAAGCCGGCTATAAGAGCGGCGAAGCGGAGAGAAAATCCGGAGGATTTTCTCTTGCAGTCACGCCGAACTCCGAAAGTGAGTGCAGGGTGTGAGAAAAGGAGCGTCATGCTTGCATGTAAGCGCCTTTTAACAAAGCTGGCTATAAGAGCGGCGAAGCGGAGAGAAAATCCGGAGGATTTTCTCATGCGAGCACGCCGAACACCGAAAGTGAGTGCAGGGTGTGAGAAAAAGGAGCGTCATGCTTGCATGTAAGCGCCTTTTAACGAAGCCGGCTATAAGAGCGGCGAAGCGGAGAGAAAATCCGGAAGATTTTCTCATGCAGGCACGCCGAACACCGAAAGTGAGTGCAGGATATGAGTAAAAGGAGCGTCAGGCGTGTTGCCTTTTACGAGCAGCTTATAATATAATTTAAGGAAGGAACTACTGTGAAAGAAGAACTACAGCAGCGGGTCATGTCCGCTGATTATGAAAAGATTTTGACCGGGCTGCGGGAAAAACTGGAAAATATGGCCGCAGAAAAAGGCCGGCCCATTCAATATCATATCACCACCTACGGCTGTCTGATGAACGAGCACGATTCGGAAAAGCTGCGGGGGATTTTGGAAAATATCGGCTGCCGGCCGGCGGCAAGTGACGAGCAGGCCGATATTATTGTTTATAATACCTGCGCTATTCGCGACGGTGCCGAGCAAAAGGTATATGGCCGGCTCGGCTATTTAAAGACACTGAAGCGGCAAAGGCCGGATGTTTTGATTGCCCTGTGCGGCTGTATGACGCAGCAGCAAACAGTGCTGGACAAGATCAAAAAAACCTATCGGCATGTTGACATCGTATTCGGCACCCATAATATTTATATGTTTGCCGAGCTTTTGACGGCCAGACTGGAAAGCGGCGGACAGATTATTGATATTTGGCCGGAGCATCAGGAAATCGTGGAAGACCTGCCGATTCGGCGGGATAATCCATATAAAGCCAGCGTCAATATTATGTATGGCTGCAATAATTACTGCGCCTTTTGTATCGTGCCCTATGTCCGGGGCAGGGAGCGTTCCCGGCCGTCAGCGGATATTGTGGCCGAGGTGGAAAAGCTAATTGCCGAGGGAGTCGTGGAAATCATGCTGCTGGGGCAAAATGTCAATTCCTATGGTCGGGGACTGGCCGAGGATATCAATTTTACCGGTCTGCTGCGTAGGCTCGAGGAGGTTCCCGGCTTAAAACGGCTGCGCTTTATGACTTCGCATCCGAAAGACTTAAGCGATGAATTGATTGATTTTATCGGCAGCAGCCAAAAGCTGTGTCCGCAGTTTCACCTGCCGATGCAGTCCGGCTCTGATAAGGTGTTAAAGGAAATGAACCGGCGCTACACCAAGGCGCATTTTATGGAATTGGTGGCGAAACTTCGCCGGGCCAGACCGGACATTGCCATCAGTACGGATATTATCGTTGGGTTTCCCGGGGAAACGGAAGAAGACTTTGCCCAAACATTGGAAGTGGCTGAAAAAGCGGAGTTTGATATGGCCTATACCTTTCTTTACTCGCCGCGGACAGGAACGAAGGCAGCCGCCCGGGTGGATCAAATCCCGGAAGCGGTCAGCAAGGAGCGCTTTGGGCGACTGCTGAAAATCGTGAATCAAAATATTCACAAAAAATCGACGGCGCTGCTGGGAACGGTTCAGCCGGTTTTAGCCGAGGCCATTGGCGAGAACGGAAAAATCAGGGGCAGATTAAATAATAATCACCTGATTCATTTTGACGGGGATTCTGCGCTGCTGGGGCAGATTGTCGACGTTAAGGTCACAAGGGCCAGAACATTTTACTTAATGGGAGAGATGATCAGTTATGGATAAAACAAAGCTGACACCGATGATGCAGCAATATTTCACGCTGAAAGAGGAATATACCGACTGCATTTTATTTTTTCGCTTAGGCGATTTTTATGAAATGTTTTTTGAGGACGCTAAGACCGCCAGCCGGGAGCTGGAAATTGCACTGACCGGCAGGGACTGCGGCATGGAGGAAAAAGCGCCGATGTGCGGCGTGCCCTATCACGCAGTGGATAATTATTTGTACCGCTTGGTCGGGAAGGGCTACAAGGTGGCGATCTGCGAGCAGGTCGAAGATCCGGCAGCGGCCAAGGGCATTGTCCGGCGCGAGGTCGTGCGGATTGTTACGCCGGGGACGAACCTAAATCCGGACAACTTGGATGAAACCAAAAACAATTATATTTTTTGCCTGATTGCCTATGGCGGCAGCTATGGTATTGCTTATACCGATATTTCTACCGGCGATTTTCGGACGACACAGGCACACAGCTTTGAGCAGGCAGTGGAAGAAATCGCCAAGGTGGCACCGGCTGAGCTTTTGCTCCAGACGGACATGCAGCAGGATTCGGATTTTATGCAGAGAGTAACCGGCCGGCAGCATATCTTTGTAACGACCAAAGAAGATTATTTTTTTGATTTGGCGGCTTGCCGGCAGGTGATTGAAAAGCATTTCGGCGTTTTGACGCTGGAGGGCATCGGCAATTTGGAACCGGCTCATCAAAT
The DNA here is from genome assembly GCA_002999035.1 of Lachnospiraceae bacterium oral taxon 500. Taxonomy (NCBI): domain Bacteria; kingdom Bacillati; phylum Bacillota; class Clostridia; order Lachnospirales; family Lachnospiraceae; species Lachnospiraceae bacterium oral taxon 500. The sequence goes on along the minus strand of CP027241.1, from coordinate 317,456 downwards.
CGCTTCGGGAGCGCTGCTGCGTTATACCGGCGATACCCAAAAGGGGAATATCAGCCAAATCAGCCATATTGAGGTTTATCAACCCAGTCAATATATGCTGCTTGACCCGGCCACCCGGCGCAATCTCGAACTGACGGAAACCATGCGCGATAAAGATAAGCGCGGCTCGCTCCTATGGGTGCTGGATAAGACGAGGACCGCGATGGGCGCTCGGATGCTTCGTTTTTTCATTGAGCAGCCGCTGCTGGACCAAGCATTGATTGAGGCGCGGCTGTCAGCGGTTGAGGAATTGAAAAATGCGCCCTTTTTTTTGGCGGAACTGCGGGAACTCTTAGAGCCGATTTATGATTTGGAGCGGCTGATGGCCAAGCTGATTGCCAAAACTGCGAATCCCAGAGATTTACTTGCCTTTAAAAATTCACTGGCAATGCTGCCGCATATTAAGAACCTGCTGGCTGAGGCCAAATGCGAGGCCTTGGCCGGCCTCCGGCAGGAACTGGATGTTTTGGAGGATTTATGGCAAAAAATCGAGGCCGGGATTGCGGAGGATGCGCCGATTTCCTCCAAGGAGGGCGGCGTAATTAAGCCAGGTTACCATCAAAAGGTGGATCAGTACCGTTTAGCCTCGACACAGGGCAAGACTTGGCTGCTGGAGTTGGAGCAAAAGGAAAAGGAAGCAACCGGGATTAAAAACCTGAAAATTAAGTATAACCGAGTGTTCGGCTATTATCTGGAGGTCACCAATTCCTATGCGCAGCTGGTGCCGGAGCGTTATATCCGGCGGCAGACGACGGCCAACGCCGAGCGCTATGTTACCGAAGAACTCAAGAAAATGGAAGAAACGATTTTGGGGGCGGAGGAAAAGCGACTGGCCCTTGAGTATGAGTTGTTTCAGGAGATTCGTGATACCTGCGCTGGTCAGAGCCGGCGGATTAAGCAGACGGCGGCACGGGTTGCGGCGTTGGACGCTTACCAGTCCTTGGCCTATGTGGCGGCGCAGCAAAATTATATTCGGCCGGCATTTAACCGGCAAGGCAAAACGGAGATTGCCGACGGGCGGCATCCGGTGATTGAGAAAATGCTGCCGGAAAATGAGTTTATCGTTAATTCAGCCAGCTTAAGCCGGACGGAACATTTACTGATTATTACCGGGCCGAATATGGCGGGCAAATCGACATATATGCGCCAGATCGCGCTGATTCAGCTAATGGCGCAAATCGGCAGCTTTGTTCCGGCGGCAAGTGCGACGCTGGGCATTGTAGACCGGATATTTACCAGAGTGGGTGCCTCGGACGATCTATCCTCGGGCAAATCAACTTTTATGGTGGAAATGGCGGAAACCGCTAATATTTTGCGGAATGCTACGCCGGACAGTTTGGTAATTTTAGATGAAATCGGGCGGGGAACTTCGACTTATGATGGCCTCAGCATTGCCTGGGCAGTGGTTGAATATTTGGCCAGCCGTCAGCTTTCCGGTGCCAAGACGCTTTTTGCCACGCATTACCATGAGCTGACGGAGCTGGAGGGCAAGATTGACGGCGTGGTTAATTACTGCATTTCGGTAGCGGAGCGAGGCGAAGATATTATTTTTCTGCGTAAAATCATTCGGGGCGGCGCTGATAAAAGCTATGGGATTCAGGTGGCGCGCTTAGCCGGAGTTCCTTATGTGGTGGTGCAGCGGGCCAGAGAAATATTGGCGGAGTTATCGGCAGCCGATATTGCCGCTCAGCGGGAGATTAAGCCGCAAAACTTGGCTTTTAGAGCGCCGGCCGGTATGCAGCTGGATTTGTTCGGCGATGAGGATTATTTGGCGGAAATCAAGGCCTTGGAGCTGGATGATATGATGCCCAAAGCGGCGTGGGAGTTTTTAAGCCGGCTGCAGCAGCGGCTGAAAAAATAGGGGCAGTGCTTGGGCGGAGGCTTTCCACTGAACATACGATGCCGATGGTCAACCGAACCAAGGGAAGAGAAATCGCCGGTGCACGGGGATGTTAGGCAATGGTGATGTCACCGGCTGAAAAGAAGACAATGCCGGCTGCATACATAAGTAGAAGCGGGCGGTATTTTGGCCAGGAGAAAAACCGGTAAGAAACGTGATTAGAATTTAATTTTACAATTTATGAATTTGTGTTATACTATTACTCGACTTTAGGAATAAACGAAAAGGATAAAAAGGAGAACATTATGGCAAAAAGAGGCGGCTTTCCGGGAGCGATGCCGGGAAATCAGGCAAACTTAATGAAGCAAGTGCAAAGAATGCAGAAGCAGATGGAAACCATGCAGGAGGAGATTGAAAACAAGGAGTTTGAAGCGGCAGTCGGCGGCGGAGCGGTCAAAGCCACGGTCAACGGCAAAAAAGAATTAAAAGCCATTGAATTATCTCCGTCGGCGGTTGACCCGGAAGATATTGAAATGTTACAGGATTTGATTGTGGCGGCGGTCAATGAAGCCGTCCGCAAAGCCGAAACCGAGATGAACGAGGAAATGTCTAAACTGACCGGCGGACTGAACCTGCCGGGCGGATTGGGAGGCTTATTCTAATGGATTACTATGGGAAATATTTTTCCCGCTTGATCGAACAATTTACAAGACTGCCGGGCATAGGCTATAAAAGTGCCCGGCGGCTGGCTTTTTATGTAATTGCCATGACGGACGAGCAGGCCGAGGAGTTTGCGCAGGCGATTGTCGAGGCAAAAAAAAATACCGCCTATTGCCGGGAATGTTTTACGATTACCGACGAGGAGATTTGTCCGATTTGCGCATCCGGTAAAAGAGAGCGAACAACCATCATGGTGGTGGAGGAAACAAAGGATCTGGTCGCCTATGAAAAAACCGGCCGTTATCAGGGGCTGTACCATGTGCTGGGCGGCGTGATTTCGCCGATGCTGGGCATTGGGCCGGCGGATTTGCGGACGAAGGAACTGCTCACTCGCTTAGGCAGTCAAAATGTGGAAGAAGTTATTTTAGCGACCGGCTCGACGGTCGAGGGCGAAGCAACGGCGATTTACTTGAGTAAATTACTAAAGCCTTTGGGTGTCCGGGTCACGCGGATTGCCAACGGTGTGCCGGTGGGCGGCGATTTGGAATATGTTGATGAAATGACCTTAGCCAGAGCGCTGGAAGGCCGAACGGAAATATAAGGGAATTTCAAGAAAGAAGGTTGAAGATTTGAAGAAAAGAGCTTTGATTTGCAGTATTGCGATAGTGCTGTTGATTTTTTGGACAGGGGGGCAGATTTCGGCGGCAACACCGACGGCGCAGGTTTATGCCGGCAATCAGCTGCGGACATTAGGGGTCTTAAAAGGCAGCGGCGATGGTTCTTTGCACCTGGAAAATAATATCACCAGAGCCGAGGTGGCGACGATTATGGTTCGGATTTTAACGGAAAGCCCGGTAGTTAATCCGGAAACGAAGGCTTTTTCCGATCTTTCCAGCCGGCACTGGGGCTGGAATTATATTCAAAAAGCCTATCAAATCGGCATTATTCAAGGTTATTCCGACGGGAGCTTTGCGCCGGAGAATAAAATCAGCTATGCTGAGGTGCTGACGATTATGGTCAATGCCTTGGGGCAAAAGGACAATTTAAACCCGGAGCTGAACTGGCCGGAAAATTATATCGCTAAGGCAAAGGAACTGGGCATTGTTCCGGCCGGCGGGAATACGCCGATGGATAAGATTATTACCCGGGGAGAAATGGCGCTGATTGTTTGGGATACGATTTTGGTGAAAAAATAAATGGAAGATAATTATTTAACAATTGGTAAAGTGCCGGAAAAATTATTAAGCCGCTGGGTCTTTTCCGCGCCGGCGGCGGAGCGGCCGGAAGTGCTGCAAGGCCCCGGACTGGGCGAGGATTGCGCGGCGGTCGAGTTGGCGGCCGGAGAAATCCTGATTTTATCGACGGATCCGATTACGGCGACGGAGGAAAATATCGGCTATTTGGCCGTTCATGTGACGCTTAACGATTTGGCGGCGGCGGGAGCTGCACCGATCGGGCTGATGGCAACGATTCTTTTGCCGCCGAATTATCCAGAGAGCCGGCTGGAGCAAATTTTTATGGAGCTGCGGCAGACGGCGGCGGCGCAGGATTTGGCGATTTTGGGCGGACATACCGAGGTAACGGACGCGGTTAGCCGGGCGGTGGTGTCGATTGCCGGGGTAGGCAAGATCAGAAAAGAGAAAGCCCTGCTGCATAAGACCATGCAGGCGGGCGACAGTATTGTGATGACTAAGTACGCCGGCTTAGAGGGCACAGCGATTTTGGCCAAAGCGAAGGCAGCTGAGCTAAGCGGTCGTTTTGGCACTGACTTTATCCGGCGGGCGCAGACACTGGATCGGTTTTTATCGGTGTTGCCGGAGTCCCAAACAGCGATGAACTGTGATGCGGCCGGGTTAAAAGCGATGCATGATATCACTGAGGGCGGCGTGCTGGGTGCGCTATGGGAATTGGCGGCTAAAGCCGATATGGGGCTTGAGGCCGATTTGACGGCCGTGCCGATTCTTCGGGAAACGATTGAAATTAGTGAATTTTTTGATATCAATCCGTATAAACTCATCAGCAGTGGGGCGATGCTGATGATTGCCGAAAACGGCGGGGATTTAGTAGAAGCGCTGACAGCCGCCGAGATTCCGGCTAAGGTAATCGGCCGGCTTTTGCCGTCCAAAGAGAGAGTGGCCTGCTATGCCGGTATCCGGCAAGCCATTTTACCGCCGGCGGCCGATGAAATTTATAAGGTGCTGTAAGTTTATCTTATTTTATGGAATTTCATAGAGATGAACCGGATGCGGAAACGATAAAAATATTTTTATAGGACTTACTCAACTTTCCCGTGTTCTGCAAAACTGGAATACTCTTTTTTATTTATTTGCTCGTGAAATGTCTTATTTGTGTTTATTCCTAGGCTGTTTGGCTGGATGGGAAACAAGGGCGGAAAAAATTGAGTTATGTCGCAGATGAAAGTTAAAATTAGGGAGGCTTTAAATGGAAGCAAAGAAAACTACCAGAAAAAAGAAGTTTGATAAGCAGATTGAGCTGCTCAATATTTTGGAAAATGACGCCAGACGGAGCGTCAAGGATTTGGCGGAAATGCTGGCGGAAAATGAGGATGATATTGCCGCACAGCTGACGGAAATGGAAAAGAAAAAGGTGATTTGCGGTTATCATACCCTGATTGACTGGGAAAAAACCTCCAGCGAGCGGGTGACGGCCTTAATTCAGGTCAGCGTTACGCCGCAGCGGGGCAAGGGCTTTGATAAGATTGCCGAGCGGATTTACCGCTTTGATGAAGTGCGCTCGGTGTATTTGATGTCGGGCGGCTATGATTTTACGGTGATTGTTGAGGGTACAACCATGAAAGAAGTGGCGATGTTTGTAGCGAAACGTTTGGCACCACTTGATTCGGTGACGGCGACGGCCACACATCTGATTTTAAAGCGCTACAAGGACTACGGAACGGTACTTGAGCCGGATCAAAAAGGCGGCAGAATGGCGGTAACACTATAATGAAAGAATTAAATCAAACTGCACTGCATATGAAACCATCGGGTATCCGAAAGTTTTTTGATATTGTTCTGCAAATGAAAGATGCCATCAGTCTGGGTGTGGGCGAACCGGACTTTGAAACGCCGTGGCATATCCGTGAGGAGGGCATTGCCGCCTTAGAGAGCGGATATACCTTTTATACGGCTAATGCCGGGCTGGCTGAACTGCGTGAGGAAATCTGTAATTATCAAAAACGTCGCTTTGGCTTGGAGTATGACCCGGAAAGCGAATGTCTGGTTACGGTCGGCGGCAGTGAGGGGCTGGATATCATGCTGCGGACGCTGCTGAATCCCGGCGATGAGTTTTTGGTAGTCGAGCCGTCGTTTGTTTGCTATCAGCCTTGTACGGCGATGACCGGAGCTGTTCCGGTGCCGATTGCCACCAAAGAGGAAAATAATTTTAAAATCACAGCGGCCGAGATTCGGGAGAAGATTACGCCTAAAACCAAAGGGATTATTTTGTCCTTTCCCAATAACCCGACTGGTGCGATTATGACCCGCAAAGAATTGGAAGAAGTCGCAGAGGTGATCAAAGAGCATGACCTGTATGTCATTTCCGATGAGATTTACGCCGAGCTGACCTATGCGGGCAAGCACTTTTCAATTGCGGCGCTGCCGGGCATGAAAGAGCGGACAATTGTGATTAACGGCTTTTCCAAGGCTTATGCCATGACCGGCTGGCGGCTGGGTTATACCTTAGCGCCAGCAGGAATTACGGCGGTAGCCAAGAAAATCCACCAATACGCCATTATGTGTTCGCCGACCGTCAGCCAGTATGCCGGGGTGGAAGCGGCTCGCAACGGCGATGCGGATATTGAGAAAATGAAGGAGGCCTATAATCAGAGGCGGCGCTTTTTGGTGCAGTCTTTCCGGGAAATGGGATTGGCCTGCTTTGAGCCGGAGGGAGCTTTTTATGTTTTTCCGTCGATTCAGGAAACGGGACTGACCAGTGAGGAATTTGCCCTGAAATTATTGGAGGAGCAAAAGGTGGCAGTTGTTCCCGGCAATGCATTCGGTGACAGCGGCGAGGGTTTTATCCGCTGCTCGTATGCTTACAGCATTGATGAACTGAAAATTGCGGTGCAGCGGATCGGCAAGTTTGTGGAAAAATATAATTTAAAACCGAAAAAATCGGTTTAGAAGAAAGCGCAGCTTCCCATCAAACGGCGGTCAGCGAAATGCCGCCGTTTGGTGATGTTACGGATGGCGGGAGTTCGGAAAAATAGGATTAAGGGAGACATGATGAACATTGTTTTATTGGAGCCGGAGATTCCGGATAATACCGGCAATATCGGCCGGACCTGCGTGGCAACGGGGTTGAGCCTGCATTTAATCAAACCGCTGGGCTTTGATATTTCCGAAAAGGCGGTCCGGCGGGCGGGGCTGGATTACTGGAAGGATTTGGAGCTGAAGGTTTATGAAAATTACGATGATTTTTTACGGCAAAATGATAATCCGCCGGTAATCATGGCGACGACGAAGGCGGAGAAAAAATATACCGATATTAGCTATGACCGGGACTGCTATATTATGTTCGGCAAGGAAAGCAAGGGGATTCCTGAGGAGATTCTGATTCGGGCGCCGCAAAACTGTGTTCGAATTCCGATGCGGGCTGGGTATCGCTCACTGAATTTGTCGAATTCGGTAGCGATTGTGGTGTATGAGGCACTGCGGCAAAATGATTTTTGGGACTTGGAAACGGCAGGCCAGCTTCATCGGCTGCATTGGTAATGCTTAGAGGAACAATTAAGTAAGATTTATTTTTGTCAACGGAACTTGCCCGGTTTCGCAGAACAGTCTTTTTAGGCCGGACGGTCGCGCGTCTGCGAAAAAGCATACAGTGCTTCGACAGGGCTTGTTGTGCGCTGACAATCATTTAACAGAATCCTGGCAGCTTTGACAGGAATATAGGAAAACGGTCAGGGTTAGGTGTTTAGCCGGAAACGGGGCGATGAGCTCCGGCATTTTAAAGAGGAGCGTGGGATAGAAAATGGAAAAAGCGATTTTTACGAATATGTGTATGATTTATGATGGCGATAAGGTTCTGGTGCAGGATCGAAAGGATCCCAAATGGCCGGGGGTGACTTTTCCGGGCGGACATGTTGAGCCGGAGGAGTCATTTATGTTGTCTGCGATTCGGGAGGTCAAAGAGGAAACCGGGCTGGATGTCTGGGATTTGCAGTTTTGCGGGCTGAAGCAATTTACCGATCGGGATAAGGACTATCGCTATGTCGTTTTTTTATATAAAACGGACAGTTTTCGCGGGGAGCTGCGGTCTTCGGAGGAGGGCGAGGTTTTTTGGGTCAACCGGCAGGAATTGTGCCAATACCGGATGGCCAGAAGCTTTGAGCAGATGCTGGAAGTTTTTGAAAATGAAGATGTAACTGAGATTTTTTACTGGCATGATCAGGATGCCGATGAATGGCGTTCAGAAACTGTTTAGTTATTAAGGACAAAGCGATGAAAGCACAAGGGCAGGAAATCTTAGAGGGCAATATATCCAAGGGATTGATTCGCTTGGCGATTCCGATTATGGCCACCTCTTTTTTGGAGATGGCTTATAATCTGACGGATATGTTTTGGATTGGCAATCTGAGCAGCAAGGAAGTAGCGGCGGTCGGGACGGCCGGTTATTTCCCGTGGTTAATGATGGGGCTGGTGACGATTCCCCGAATCGGCGCCGAGGCTTTGATTGCCCGGTCAATCGGTCAAAAAAATGAAGAAAATCGGCGGGGCTATATCGCTGCGGTTTTGCAGATGAGTATTGTTATGGGGCTGCTCTACAGCTTTTTTGTTTATCTGAACAGCGGCTGGCTGCTGAATATTTTTCAGATTAGGGAGACCGATGTGGTGCAAATGGCCGGCCAGTACTTAAAAATTATCGTTTTTGGGCTGATTTTTGCCTTTTTAAACCCGGTTTTTACCGGAACATTCAATGCCCATGGGCAAAGCAAGCTTCCTTTTTATTTTAATACGGCGGGACTGGTGGTCAATATGATTTTAGACCCGATTTTGATTTTCGGCTGGCTGGGGCTGCCGAAGATGGGAGTTGAGGGGGCAGCTTTGGCAACGGTGATTGCCCAAATGACAGTCAGTGTCTGCTTTGTAATTTTTATGCTGCGGAATAAAGATGAATTTTCCCGGATTCCGATTCTGCAAATCAGGTGGAACCGGTGGCGGCGGGTGTTTCTGATCGGTGCTCCGGCAGCGGTACAGGGAGTTTTATTTACTTTGATTTCTGTGGCGCTGGCTCGGATTATTACAGTTTGGGGGGCGGCGGCAATTGCGGTCCAGAAAGTAACTGCCCAGATAGAAGCCATTTCCTGGCGGAGTGCGCAAGGCTTTGGAACGGCGCTGACGGCGTATGTCGGCCAAAATTATGGGGCGCAGAAAAATGAGCGGGTCAAAGCCAGCTATCGCAGTGCGGTTAGCAAGGGAACGGCGATTGGTGTGCTTTCGACCGTACTTTTGGCTTTGTTTCCGCATATTTTACTGGCTCCCTTTTTTTATGAGCCGGAAGTGCTGGAAATGGGGATTCACTGTATGCGGATTATGAGTGTTTGTCAAATGTTTATGAGTGCGGAAATTATTACGGCCGGCGGTTTTAACGGACTGGGGCGGACGCTGCCGCCCTCGATTGTCGGCATTGTTTTTACCGGCATGCGGATTCCGCTGGCCATGCTTTTGGCTTCGTTTATGGGTTTAGACGGAGTGTGGTGGAGCATGACGATTTCCAGCGTGGTCAAAGGTCTGATTTTGCCGAGTTGGTTCTATTTCGGGGCATATCGGAAGTTGAAATAATAATAATTTTAAAGCAAGCCCTTGATGCGGCGGCTGTGTAGGGATCTAAATTTTTTAAATCACGTTGTGCTTCTTTGATATATTCAATCTTATAAGCCATAGCTTTATTCTTCAATTTCAACATCAATGTCATCAAGTTCCTGCGGACGGATTCCCAGAGAAACCATCATTTCTTCTTGGGAAAGCGAGTCGGCAGAGTTGTAGTGAGTCATTCGCCGGTCGGCTTCTTCCCGCTCCAGATAATCGGTTAATGCCTCGATTAAGGTTTCGTACCGGTCAGGGGACATCAAGACACAAGCCGGCCGGTTGTTTTTCATTACTACTTTTGTTCCGCTGGCGGCGACTTCATCAAAAATCCGGCTGGCTTCTCCTTTATTAAATCTGGTAATTGGCACAATGGAACGCATGGCATGGATAACAGATGTTTCATTCATATCAAAAACCTCCTTCGGTTGAGCTGGTGAGCAATTTTAGTTCAATGGATTAAACAGAGTGAACCTAAAAAGTGATTATTATCGTTAAGTTTATTATATAAAAGAAAGAAAAAATGTCAATATTTATATCGACAAATAAATTAGGAAACATATTGATAAATAAAAAGAGATAATCAAATCGAAGAAAAAACGAAAAAAGAATGCTTTTTTGTTATGGAAAGGGGAATAGTGCCATGAAAATTATTTGCTTGGGCGACAGCCTGACTTCCGGAAATGTAGGCTATTCCTATATTCCTTTTTTGGGGAAAGAAATTCAGGCGGTTAACCAGGGCAGAGACGGAGATACCGTCAGAGGTGTATATGGCAGGCTGAAAAAAATGTTCGATAATCCTCAATATAATGCGGTATATATTCTGGGTATTGGCACGAATGATATCCTGCTGCCGTATTTAAGGTCGCTTTCTCCGCTTTGGTTTCTGCCGATGAGCCTGCGCTGTTGGATTAAGAAATGTACTGAGGAAGATACTGAATTTTATCAAGAATATGACCGGCTTTTAAAATGTTTATGCCGGGAAAATAAAAAAGTGATTATTTTTGGCCTACCGTTTATTAATTTGCAGAACTTTCCGCAAGGCCGCTTAATCAAACGAAATGGAATGATTAAGGAATTAGCCGAAAAATATGAATCCCCGTTTATTGACATTTATCAGCTGCAAAAAGAACAAATGGATAGGGACAGGCGAGTTTACAACTGGAAATATGGCTTTCTGTTCCGGGTGGCAGACGCGGTGATCATGACCGTGCTGCCTTTCAGTAAGGACTGGTTTGCTCAAATTCGGGGACTGAAAGTAAGCGTCGATGGGGTTCATTTTAATTCAAAATCAGCTAAGATATTGGCGAAAGAGATAGAAAAGAATATAGCTGCCGGGTAGGAAAACAGTCTTTATAAAATATAAAGTGCAAAAATTATACAACCAAATTTTAGAAGCGGATAAAAACAGCGGAACTGTTTAATCGAACAGTTCCGCTGTTTTTATCCAAGTAGAAATATTTCACATTTCGGCAAATTACAAATGAACTCATGAAGGGATTTTATTTCTTCAAAGTTACCACCGTCACGCCCGCGCCGCCTTCGTTGATATCACCTAAGCGGTAGGATTTGACCCGCGGGTCACGTTTTAAAAACTGGTGTATCTGACTGCGCAGTGCACCGGTGCCTTTGCCGTGAATAATATTCAATTCGTTTAAACTGGATAAGAACACATCATCAATATACTTATCCAGCGCTTCGATGCCGTCCAGCCCATTGTAACCGCGCAGGTCAATGTCCTTGCTGATACTCAGGCTTTTGGCAGTATGCTGGGCGCTGTAACCGGCACGGGGACTGGCCGGCGTTTGCGTCTGACCTTTGGTTTGGGCGGCAATTCGCAAATCAGCCGCGTCAACTGTGGCCGTCATAATCCCTAACTGGACTTTGACTTTGCGGTTAGCGTCCGGCAGGCTGAGCAGAGTGCCGACTTGCTGAAAAGAAGTAACCAAATAGGATTGTCCGACTTTTAAATTTTTCAGATTGATTTTCGGGGCTTGCCGGTTTTGAGCAGCGGCTGCTTCGGCCGCGGCCAGAGCGTCATTCATTTTCTCACGGAGCTTACCGCGCTCGGCTTCTAATTCTTTGACCGGTGTGCCGGCTTTGGCAATCTTATTCATTTGCCGCAGGATTTGGTCGGCTTCGCTCTTGGCTTCGTCTAAAATTCGGTAGGCTTCCTGCCGGGCCTGCTTAATAATTTCACTCTTTTGGGCGTTTAATTTTTCTTTTTGACTTTGCAGCTCTTGATTTAGCTCCGCAACTTCAGCATGGAGTTTTTCCGCCCGCTCTTTTTCTAAGAGCGCTGTCTTGCGGTTCATTTCCAAATCAGTGATTAAATCTTCAAACCGGACTTCCCGGCCGCCGATGAACTCTTCCGCCGCAGTAATGATTTCCGCCGGCAGTCCCAAGCGCTTGGAAATAGCGAAGGCATTACTTTTGCCGGGCACACCGATTAAAAGCCGGTAGGTCGGTTTTAAGGTATTGACATCAAACTCGCAGCTGGCGTTTTCCACGCCGTCGGTCGACAGGGCGTAGACTTTCAGTTCGCTGTAATGGGTGGTCGCGGCTGTTAAAACACCGCGCGCCCGCAAGTTTTCCAAAATTGCCATTGCCAGCGCCGCGCCTTCGACCGGATCTGTGCCGGCGCCCAGTTCATCAAACAGAACCAGTGACCGATAATCGGCTGTTTTTAAAATTTCAACGATATTGACCATATGCGAGGAGAAAGTGGACAGCGACTGCTCAATGCTTTGCTCATCGCCGATATCAGCGTAAACATTTTCCAAAACGGTCAGTTTGGAATGGTCGGCAGCCGGGATATGAAGTCCGGCCTGTCCCATCAGGGAAAGCAGCCCCAGTGTTTTTAATGAAACCGTTTTACCGCCGGTGTTCGGTCCGGTGATAACTAAAGTGCTGAAAGTGTCACCCAGATAAATGGTGGAGGCGACTACACTCTCGGCCGGCAGCAGCGGATGGCGGGCATTTTTCAGGTAAATGGCCGAATCCTCATTAAAAATCGGCTCACTGGCGTCCATTGCCAGCGCCAGTTCCGCCTTGGCAAAGATAAAGTCCAAATGGGTCAAGGCTTCCAGATTAGCGGTCAAAGCGCTGTAATCAAGAGCCGCTGCCGCTGACAGCATGGATAAAATCCGTTCGATTTCACTTTCTTCTTCCGATAAGAGTTGGTTTAATTTATTGTTTAAGTTAATGACGGCCATCGGCTCAACATAAAGAGTGGAGCCGGAGGCGGACTGGTCATGAATCATGCCGGGCACTTCGTTGCGGTACTCGCTCCGAATCGGCAGGCAATAACGATTATTGCGGATGGTAATCAGCGTATCCTGTAAATAACTTTGAATTGACGAGGATTGGAGGAGCTTATTTAATTCGCTTTTGACGCTGGCCTGATTGCTTTTGATGCTGCGCCGGATTTCGGATAGCTTCGGGCTGGCATCGTCCGCCATTTCTTCTTCGGTGACGATGCAGCGGTGAATCTCCCGCTCTAGGGAAGAAAGCGGCTGAAGCTGGCGGAAAAACTCTGCTAAACTAAGACTTTCCCCTTCTTCCTCCAAATCTTTAAAATAAGTAATTGCCCGGCCGGCGGTCAGTAAGAAATCAGCGATATCAAGCAGTTCTTTCATGGACAAAATCGAACCGATCGGCAAGCGCTTCAGCGCCGGCCGAATCTCGTGAAAGCCGCGCAGGGTCAGGCGGCCTTGTTTTAAACTAAGAGAAACGGCTTCAGCGGTGTGTTTCTGCCAAAGCTGAATTTCTGATAAATCAGTTGACGGAGTCAGTGCCAGCGCCATATCGCGCCCGGACGGGCTGATGGTCAGAGCGGCCAAGCGGTCAATAATTTTAGCGTATTCCAATATTTTTAAAGCTTTTGTATTCATAGAGTATCCTTATATGGGTTACAGTTCAGCCAAGCTTAGGAAAAGGTAATGTACGGTTTGTGTTTCGGTGAATTAGGAACGGCTTGTCTGAACGGTAATTTATTTGCGGGGTTAAATAGTGTTTCGATGAATGAATTTATAAAAGGATTGCTGCCAGTCCAAAACAATCGCAGATAATGGCTTCATTATATCGCAAAACAGCCGGAAAAGCAATGCAGCGGCAGATTTTTACTGGAAAATGGGAAAGAGGTAAAATAAAAAGAAATAAGAACAGCAGATTGTGAAATTACAGCTTACCGGCTTTTTGACACTTAAAAAAATTATGAGTATTCATTTGCAAAATTAAAATCTCAAAATAATTCGGTACAAGGATATCAAAACACAAGTTGACATGGTATGTATAATGTGTATAATAGAGATATAAGGAGATGATGCTATGAACATGGTTAGAAAAAATATCACTTTGCCTATTACAGCTTATGAAACTATCAATGATTATGCTAAAAAATGCGGCATGTCCTTTTCTGAATTTTTAAGAGATACCGCCTTAAAAGCGATTGTTAAAAGCGAAAATTTGGGCCTGTTGGAGTATATCAATACAAATTGTGCCTATATGGACAAACACGAACAGGAAGAAATGGAAGCTTTGAATATCGATTTTGATAATTTAAGCGGGAAGGAATTGACTTTAGATGAGCTTTTACAAGGTTAAATATTCAAAGTCCGCTGAAGAATTCATAAAGAAAAACAAGGCGATAGGAATCCGGTTTTTCAAAGCATTCGTAGAATTAGCAGAGGACAAGGAGAATATCCAGTTTTATGATGTGAAAAAGTTCCATTCTAAAAACTATGATGATATTTTCAGGCTGCGAATAGGTGATTATAGGGCTGTCTTTCGTATTGTAGAGAATGAATTACTGGTCTATGTTTTTGATATCGGGTCAAGAGGAGATATCTACAAGAAGCTGAATGCATGATCCAGAAGATTAGGATGTTGCAAAAGAGGGATATCCTTTGAATTCTATTATGGCAAGTATGTCACCTGTTATATTTGCAAGCAGGAATCAGTGAAGAAAGTAAAATTTCCATACAACATTTTCATTTTGTGAAAAGTGGCGTATGCCTTTTGTATAAGGCTTACCGCCGCTCTTTTTTTGCTTTAGTGTCGGAAAGGGGATTTTAACCAAATTGTAATCAAAATTTCTTGTGTAATTTGACGAAAAATGGTAAAATAAAGAGTGATAAGAACAGCAAAATGTAAAAGCGCAGTGTTTGTCATGGGTTGTTTCGGAATGATTTTCTCAAGGCCAGACCATGGTTAAAATGATGAAAGCACTTGAGAATGCGGTAAGATGAGAGTAACTTTTATCAAACATGTGTTAGCAGAATATATTTCTGCAACAAGAAGATAAAAGGGCGAAGGGAGGATAACATTTATGGCGAAACGATTTTTTTCAATTTTTCTGGCTGTAGTGATGCTGGCAGGCTGCGCAGAAGTGGGGGTGCTCAGATTGGGAACGGAAGTATACGCCGCCGAAGTAAGGGGTGGGTATCAGTTGACGCCGGAAAAGCAGGATGATACCGGCGTTAAGGTTGACAGCAGTTTTGTACTGACCGGTAAAGACAGGAAAGTCAGTGCCGACGAAGTCAAGACCGGACTTCAGATTACGCCGGCTGTGCCGTTTACAGCCGAGCAGCAGGCGGACGGGGTAAAGATTATTTTAGGGGAGAAGCTGAAGGAAAACAGCATTTATGCTTTTGCTTTTCAGGAAGCGACCTGGCTGTTTCAGACCGAAACCGAGTTTGCTTTGCAGGCTGTGCTGCCGGCGCACGAGGCAACCGGCGTACCGCTGGACAGTGGGATTGAGTTTTTGTTTTCCGCTCCCGGCGCGGCCGAACCGGAAAAATATATTGAAATTACGCCGACGGTCAAGGGCAAGTTTGAACAAAGAGGGAACCTGACGGTGTTTGTGCCGAGCCAAAGACTGCAGCCCAAGACGGTTTACACGGTAGTTGTCAAGGCCGGTCTGCCGCTGGCCGGATCCGGCAAGGCGCTGACAGCTGATCGGGCCTTTCAGTTTGAAACGGCCCAAAAGGAAAGCATTTTCGGCAACCACGACGACTACGAGTATTTGGACTTCGAGACCTGGCAAAACGAAATCGGCTCCGCGGATCATCCGCGGCTGGAAATGCAGTATTATTCTTCTAAGGACGGGAGAGAAGACAAGATCAAAATAAATCTGGGCGTATATCGTTTTGCCAAGGCAGAGGACTATATCAAGGCTCTCAGCCAAAAGGCAAATACGCCGATATGGACGCGCTACGGCGATGATTTGATCAGCAAAAAGGACTTAAGAAAGGCGGCTGACCTTGACCAAATCGCGGAGTGGAATGAAGACAGCTGGTCTTATCAAATGGAACTGCCGCTGGCGCTGCCGGCCGGTTATTATTTGCTGGAAGCGAAAAAGGGCAGGAACGTGGCTCAGACCTTTTTGCAGGTGACGGATATCAGTAGCTATTACCGTCAGACCGATACGCAGGATGTGCTCTGGCTTCATCAGATCAAGACCGGCAATCTCCTGGCTGATGTTGAGGTGATTTCGTTTGAGACCGCCGATGAGAAAGGCGAAGTGATCACGCCCAAAGAGATTGAGCGGGTAAAGACCGACAAGGACGGTTTGGCGCTCTTGTCGAAAAAAGCAATCGGGCCGGTGGCGCTGCTTTTGCGGAGCGGACAAACCGAAAGCGTGATGTATTACCGGTCGCGGGACTATGAGCCGCTGTACTGGCGGCGTTTCGGTGATAACGGGGACAGCGGCGCGACCCGGTACTGGAAGGTCATGCAGTTAGACCGGAACTTATATCAGCCGTCGGATAAAGTCGGCATTTTCGGCTTTGCCGCGCCCCGCTATGAAAAGGACGGCAATAAAGCGCTCAGCCGGGAAGAAAGGATTAGACAAAGTCGGGAGATTACCAAGGTCACGGCCGAAATTACCCAAAACTACTGGTATTTCTATGGCGGCAATGATAATTCCTTAGTTTACGCCCGACAGGAGCTGCCGGTCAAAGACGGCTTTTACAGCGGCGAGATTGCTCTGCCCAATTTGGCAGAGGGGAGTTACCAGCTGCGGATCAAGCTGGGCGATATGGTTTTGCAGAACCGTTATTTTCAGGTTGAAAATTATGTCAAGCCGGCCTATAAGATTACGATTGAAGCGGATAAGAAAGCGGTTTTTTGGCATGAACCGATTAATTTTACCGTGAATACCCAGTTTTTTGAAGGTACGCCGGTCAGCAATTTAGCTTTTCACTATGCTGTTTACGGTCAAAACGGCCGGGATGGCAACGGCCGGACGGATACGGCCGGTCAGGCGCGCTTTACTTACCAGCCGTCTCAGTCCGGCAGCTGGGGCACTGTCGCTTACTGCGAGGCCAGTGCGTCGGCGACTTTACCTGAGTCGGGCGAGATCAGCGGTCAGGAGAGCTTCCGGGTATTTTTAAAAGATGCTTCTCTGGTGGCGACGGCCAAAAAATCCGGCGATCAGGGGACTTTAAGCGGTGAGGTGCGTGCTATTACTCTGGAGCGCTTAAATAACGGCACGGCCAAGGATGATTACGATTATTTGGCGCAGCCCTTAGCCAATCATCAGGTGACAGCCCAGATTTACCGGAATCAGTGGATCCGCCACGAAAGCGGTCAGCATTATGATTACATCAATAAAGTGGTGATTAAAGACTATGAATGGACGCGAGAGAAAACCCTGCTGGAAACCAGGAAACTGACGACCGACGCGACCGGCCGGTTTAAGTATCAAAGGACTTTGCCCAAAGCGGAGGATGTTTATTATACCGCGGAAATTTCCACGACCGATCAAAGCGACAATTGGCTTGAACAGGAATTATACTTTTGGAATGACCGGGAATGGTACGGCTACCGGCCGGCCGACGACGGCTTTGAGTTGATTAAGGATAAGGACGGCTATCAAATCGGCGATACCGTTCAGCTGCGGTTAATGCATCAGGGCAAGGCAGTCAGTCAAAAGGTGCTGTATCTGACAGCGCAGAGCGGACTGCGGCAGGCCTTTGTCGGCAGCGGCCAGGTTAGTCTGCCGTATACGGCGCAGGAAGCGCCGAGGCTGGATGTGGCGGCTGTTATCTTCGGCGGCTACGCGGCGGAAGAAGCTGACAGCGAGCAAATCCTGTATGATACCGACCAGGCTAAGCTAACCATCAAGGCGACCACCGATAAGGAAAGCTACCGGCCGGGCGAGGAAGTCAAGGTCCTCCTGGAAGTGAAGGACGCAGCCGGAAAGCCCGCTTTAAGCGGCAAGGTGCACCTGAAAGCAATCGATGAGGCGCTGCTGGCCCTATCGAACAAGGAAGAGGACATTTTGCAGGAGCTGTACCGCAGCATTTCCTCCGGCTTGGGGAGTGACTATAGCTCGCATGGCGTTCAGCAAAACTTTTTAGACCGGAACCGAAATGCGGATGTTGTAGCCTTGACCGCCGAAAAGCCGATGATGATGGCGGAAACAAGAATGGATATGGCCAAAAGCGAAAGTTCCGTTCGGGTCAGGGAAAACTTTTTGGATACGGCGGTGTTCCGTTTAGTTGATTTGGATGAAAACGGCAAGGCAGTCTTGAGCTTTCCGCTGCCGGATAATGTTACCTCGTGGCGGGTAATGCTGTCGGCGATCACCGATGATTTGCAGGCCGGGAGCGGCACGCAGAACTTAAAGGTCAGTTTGCCCTTCTTTATCAGCGCCTCGCTGAATACCGAATATTTGCAGGGCGACCAGCTGACGCTGGGCGTGACCGGCTACGGCAGCCAGTTAAAGCCGGATACGGTCATTGAATACCAGGCTTTTGTTGAGGATAAACCGGTGGCTAAGGTCAGCGGTCAGGCCTTTGAGCGGGTCAATTTGCCGTTGCCGGCCTTTCAGACGACGGGCGAGGCGGCGCTGCGGATTGAAGCCAGAGCCGGCAGCGGCCTGGCCGATGCCTTGGGCTATAAGCTGAAGGTGCTGTCCACTTACCATGAAAAAATGACCAGCCAAATCATAGCGGCGGAGAAAGGGATGAAGCTGCCGGCCGGTGAGAAGGGGATGACAACGGTCTGCTTCATTAACCAGGCCAAATCAATGTATATTCCGGCGCTGTATGAGATGAATTATTACTTCGGGGAACGGATTGACCAAAGGCTGACGGCTAAGCTGGCCGGTCAACTGCTGAAAGAGATCCAAGGGCAGGAAACGGAGGTCAATTCGCTGGAGGAGGTGAAGATTTCCGATTACCAGAAGGAAAACGGCGGAATTGCCATTTTGCCTTATGCCGAGGATGATTTGGAAATCACCGTCCAAATGCTGCCGCTGCTGATCGATCCGGCCGACAGCGGAAAGGATTTGACCAATCGCCGGCGGTTGGAGGCATATCTGTCAGGCAAGTTGAAAGAAAAAACCAGTGCCAAGGCGCTGTATGGCTTGGCGGTTTTGCGTCAGCCGATTTTGGAGCAGCTGGCGATGTATGACCGAATCGAAAATCTGTCGATGGAAGAACGCTTATACGTAGGCTTAGCCTACGCCGAGCTGGGCGATACTTACCGGGCAAAACAGATTTATGAGCAATACGTAACGCCGCAGCTGGAAGTTTATGACACGATTGCCTCGCTCCGTCAGGACAATAAGGCAACGAGCTATCAGCTGACCGGGATAGCCATGCTTTTAGCGCAGAAGCTGGGCGATGAAAACGCCGTCAAGATGTTCCAGTTTGAGGTGGATAACGCTTCTGTTTACTACTTTAACGGAGCGCAGAAGCTGTGCTTTATCAAGGCAGCGTTGGGGCAAACGAAGCTGGCGGACAGTCAGGTGACCTACGCTTATCTGGGACAGGAGAAAACCGAAAAGTTAGGCGCTTATCCGGTATCCTTCCGGCTGCCGTCAGTAAAACTCGGCGATTTGCAGATCAAGGCGGTCAGCGGCCAGGTGGATGTGGTTTTGACCTATCCCAAGACCGAGCAGCTAAAGAGCAGCGCCGACAAATATTTGCAGCTGGAGCGCAAATATTTTGTAGGGGATAAGGAAACGACCGAGTTTAAAGAAGGCGATATTGTCCGGATTGAGTTGACCTGGGATATCAGCCCGGACGCGCCGAAGGGGAGCTATCGGATTACCGATTATGTGCCGTCCGGACTTAAGCCGATCCAAAAGGACTTCAGCTTCCTGCGCCGGGAATATTATGATCGTTGGTGGTGGCAGGATATTGAGCAGCAAAAGGTCAGCATTTATGTCGGTTATTGGCGCGAAGACTGGAAACCGGAGGATCGGACGCATACCTACTATGCCCGGGTGGTGTCGCCGGGTGAGTATAAGGCAGAAGCGCCGGTGATGCAGGGAGTGCAGGTCAAAGACCATATCTTTGTCGGCCGGCCGGAAAAGGTAAAAATTTTGAGATTAAAATGAATAAGGGTTAGAACAAACAAAGCGAAATACAATAAAATAAAGTAAAACAAAGCAAAGCAAAGCAAAAGGCGCTGCCGGTGATAAAAACCGGCAGCGCTGTTTGTTGTCCGGTAAACCACTTGTAATTCATTGATGTGTCAACGGGCTACAAGTGTGGATGTTAAGCAAAGGGATATTGCTGATTGACGCCTTCCATAAAAACAAGCTGTTACCGTATCAATCATACTTGAACTTGTGATGCGAAGCCGAGCCAAAAATGATTTACAAACGACAAGCTGAAAAACAAGAATGATTCACAATGTGTTGCGTTTGTGGGTGGAAAATGGTAAAATCAAAGCAAAAAAAGGATATATTTATTCTACAATAAGGAAAAAGATTTAACGATAGAGGGAGGGATAGTTTTCGCCGGATGAAAGCAGAAAATATTTCGGGAAACGAACTGCCAATGCAAAAGCAGGAAAATAGAAAATTAAATCGGAAAGGACACTAAAATGCGATTACGAAAAATAGCCGGTGCCGATGAGGCGGCAGCCGGACATAGCCGGGTTTGGCCGGCGCAGGAAGCAGCGGTAAGGCTGGCTGAGTTTGCCGGCGGCCGGAAGATTTATTTGGAAATCGGTATGGGCAAAGGCGATTTTCTCTTGGGTATGGCGGCCAAATACAGGGAAAGTTTTTTTCTGGGGATGGAGAAGTATTCCTCCGTGCTGATCAAGGCGCTGGCGAAATACGACAAGCTGGAGCCGAAGCCAGATAATATCGGCTTTTTATGGGAGGATGCCAGAGAAATGGACACCTTTTTCCGGCCGGCATCACTGGACGGTATTTATTTGAACTTCTCCGACCCGTGGCCGAAGGAGCGCTATGCCAAAAGGCGTCTGACGGCGCCGGGCTTTTTGAAGCTTTATGCCGGACTGTTAAAGCCGGGGAGTACAGTCGAGTTTAAAACCGATAATGAGGCTTTGTTTCATTTTTCCATAGACAGCTTTGGACAGGATTCAAACTGGGAAATTGAAAAAGTTTATTGGGATTTGCATCGGGAAGTTCCGCCGATAGAAAATGTGATGACCGAGTATGAGAAAAAGTTCTCAGAAAAAGGGCAGCCAATTTATAAACTGACTGCCCGGTTAAAAGTGCCTGTGAAAGCAATGACAATGCTAAACTAATACAAAAAAGTTGTACTTATTCAACATTAACTAAGCTCTCCGCCGCCATATCCGGCATCAACACCTGCTTGCCTGAACTTACGGCATCATGCGGCTGGCGAATTCGTTTAAAAAGGTTAAAGCCAAAAACAAGATAACGCTGCTCCAAAAAGCCCAGTTAAAGGGCGAGGAAGAATCGGTTTCATAAGGCTGGGAAAAAGCATCGACCGGAGCGCCGGAAAAAATTGGCTGTGCCGGCAGTGCCGAGCCGGTTTCGGGATAGTCGGGAGCCATCGGCATATCGGCATCCGCTCGTAACTTGCGGCCGAGAGTTAATTCCAAAACCGTGGGTTTTTGCTTTAAAACACCGCGCTTGCCGTTATAATTAATTAAAAAGATTAAAATAAAAATGGCCAGCGGTAGGGTGATGGCATTCACGCCCAGCAGGGCGATGACATCGTTCAGGTCGGGGACGGTATTGGCTGCTTCGGCCAGTGTACCTTCAGCCAAGGACGACGACAGGAAGTAACTAAGGGAAAAAGTAGTCGCATTCAGCAGGGTATGCATCAGCACGGAGGTGTAAATTGACTCGGTGATCTGAACCACAAAAGCAAACACTGCGCCCAGTACAAAGGCATAAATAAATTGATTGATATTGAGATGGAGCATGCCGAAAAACAGACCGCTGAAAATACAGGCGACATAATAGGGCTTATGCCGGTAATTATTTAATAAAATAAAGCGGGTTGACAGCTCCTCAAAAATTCCGGGACATACCGCCAAAATAAGTAATACCAGGAGGTATGGGGAATCAGTTAAAGACGAAACCGTATCGGCGATTTGATTCCGCACGAAAAACAGGGATAATACATTAAGCAGGGAAACGGTTGGGATCAGGGTCAGAACCAAGACAGCTGACATAGCTAAATTAACGATTCCCGGATTTTTCAGGTACAGGCTGTTTGTCAGAGAGTCCCTTTGGGTCAGGAAATAAATCAATACCGGTCCGAAGACCAAAACCACCTGAGAAAAAACCAAGGGAACGATGGGCGGAAAATCAACGCCCAGACCTTGTACAATACCAAAGACGATGCTGCCGAAAATAATAAATAAAATAGATAAAAAATGATAAATATTAGATTTTTTGGCACTAAACATAATAACTCCTTTACTGAATTGAATGGCCCTAATTATATCAGAAATTTCACAAAAGTAAAGGATTTTCGGCGGATTACTTAAGTTTGCCTGATATATCCTGTTACGGTTCGGCAAGTTGTCGAAATGCTGCACATCAGGAATGCAGCTATGGATGTTTGCTTGAATGATATGCCGTCTAGGGGACGAACCGAAGGAGAACGGATGAGAAGATTATTTGAAATTTTTATAGTGCTTATTTTTTGCGGAGCAAGCTATGTCAGCCATCGGCCGGTGGAAAGCCTGACAGTTTACGGACTGGTCGGGCTTAGTTTTGCCTTGGCTCTGGAACTGGCCAATATGAGCGGCTGGACAAAATGGCGGCAGGCTTTGCTTTGTCTTGGCTTTGCGCTGTTGACGGCGGCTGCGGAACCATTTATCTTTTTTCTGCCGATGGTGCTGTATGCGGCGTTTTCCGGCTTGGGGCTGCCGGCTCTGGCTCTGGGGATTCTTTGGCCGCTGACAGGGAATTGGATGGGACTTTTGCCGGCCGGACTGGCGGTTTATCTAAGTTACCGTTCCGGTCAGTTCCGGGCCTTTACCCGCCAGAATCTGGCCTTATCCGATCAACTTAAGGAAGATATGATTTCACTGGAAAAATATAATGCGAGGCTTCTGGAAAATGAGAGTAAAAGCCGGGAAATTGCAAGGCTTGAGGAAAGAAACAGGATTGCCCGGCAACTCCATGATGCTCTGGGTCACACGATCAGCAGCAGCATTTTGCAGATTGAGGCGCTGAAGCTGACGGAAGCCGAGCCGGCCAAAAAGGAGAGATTACAGCTTTTGCAGGACACTTTGGCTAACGGGATGACCGATATCCGCGGCCAGCTCCGCGGTATGTACGATACCGTTTTTTCGCTGGAACGGAGTTTGGATGAACTGGCGGCGGCGGCACCGGCGGAGATGACGGTTCATGTCGAAAATCAGATTCAAAGCAATCTTTCCTTTGATAAGAAAAAGGACATTTTCAGCATTATTCGGGAGGCACTGACCAATACGATGAAGCATTCCGATGCCGGCAGCTTTACCGTGTTTTTAAAGGAGCAGGGCGGCAATCAAATTCTGCTGCTGTATGATGACGGCGGGCAGGAGCCGGATCAGATGACACTCGGCATGGGACTGACGGGGATGGAAGAAATCGTGCAGAAATACGGCGGGAAAATGAATTACTATTATAAGAATGGATTTTATATTCATATTGTTTTGCCGCCGGAGCGGGTTTAAAGACATACAGGAGGATATATGAGGGTTTTATTAATAGATGATGACAGGCTGGTATTAAGTTCTTTGCGTAGTATTATGGAATATAATAAGATTGAAGTGGTCGGCGAAGGCGGTGACGGCGAGGAGCTGCTGGAGTTGTACCGCCAGACCAAGCCGGATCTGGTGCTGACGGATATCCGGATGAAAAAAGTCGATGGAATTGAAGCGGCCGGCCGGCTGTTAGCGGAGTTTCCAGAGGCCAAGCTGCTGCTGCTGACAACATTTGAGGATCAGGAATATATTTTCAGGGCGCTGCGGATTGGCTGTAAGGGCTATATTTTAAAGCAGAATATTTCCCACATTATTCCGGCACTGCAGGCGGCATACGCCGGCAGTATGGTTTTTGACGAGGAAATTATTTCCAAAATAAAAGCTGACAGCCCGGCGGAGCCGAAAAAGACGGCAGCGCCGGAACTGTCAGAGAGGGAGAGCGAAATTATCAAAGCTGTAGCCGACGGCTTAAATAACAAAGAAATTGCCGGACAGCTTTTTTTAAGCGAGGGGACGGTGCGCAATTATATTTCCGAACTGCTGGGGAAGCTAGAACTGCGCGACCGCACGCAGCTGGCTATTTTCTATTATAAATGCATTTTAACAAACTCCTCGGCCGGCAGCGGTTTGCCGAAATAGTAGCCTTGAATATAATCGCAGCCGAGGTGATACAGGGTTGCCACTTGCTCCTTGGTTTCCACACCTTCGGCAATCGTCTTGATATTCAAGCCCTGTGCCATTTTAATGATGGCGTTGACAATTAATGCATCGCTGGAATCCTGCGAAAGACTGTCTACCAGTTCTTTCGCTATTTTTAATGTTGAAATTTTCAGATTTTTAATATAGCTAAGCGAAGAATAGCCGGTACCAAAATCATCAATACTGGTACTGATACCGAAACCGGATAATTTTTTAAACAAGTCGATAACGGACACATCCAGGTGCATAACGCTGGTTTCGGTAATTTCCAAATCCAGCCAACTGACATTTAAGCCCTGAGCCAGCACCAGTTTTTGCAAACCCTCATAAAAATCAGGCTTTTCAATATATTTAGGCGAAAGATTAATACCGACTTTTAACTGCCGGTTATATTTGGAGTTCCACTCCTTTACCTGCAGGCAGGCTTTTTTCAGCGTCCATTCAACAATCTTGATAATGGTTGAGCTTTCTTCGGCAATCGGAATGAACTCGGCCGGTGAAACCATGCCCAGCTTCGGATTTGTCCAGCGCAGCAAAGCCTCCATACCAATCAAAACATTTCCGTCTGAGGTGTACTGCGGCTGGAAAAACAGCCGGAATTCATCATCATAGTTGATGGAATCAAGGAGCGATTGAATCAGGCCATAGCGGTATTTTTTGTCGGCCAGTTTTTGATCATAGACCAAAATGCGAGGCTGAATGACTGAGGATTTTACTTCATCTAAGGCAAAGTTTGCTTTTGTTAAAAGATTATCAGGTTTATCATCCGGATCTGACACCGAATAGGTAGATACACCGACACCGACATCCAGTGAAATTTTGTAGAACTCAGACACAAAGGGGATGCTGACTGCATCGAAAATCTTTCGGCTGATTTCGTTGGTGTTATAAATCGCTCCGCGAAAGAGAATGACGTATTCATTCGAGTCAACCCGGAAAATAAGCTGAGTCGGAAAAGCCTGCTGTAATGTTTTATATAAATGAATCAAAACGCTGTCGCCGACGCTGTCGCCGAAAACCTGATTGATATTGTTGAACTGCAAAATATCAATTGCAAATAACTGCGCGTCCTCATTTAAAATAGAAAGCAGTTCCTGCAGATAGCGGCGGTTGTAAGCGTTGGTCAGAAAATCCCGGTTGACTACTTCCTGCAGCTTGATATTTTGTTTTAAAAGCTCAATATTTCGCTGGGTGACTTCTTGTTTCAGTTCATCATGCAGAGTTTTCTGTTTTTGAATATATTGCCAGTTCTGGGTGGAAATCTGATAAAAATTGGCAATTAAAAGATGCAGCAGCAAAATTAAAGTTGTCAGCATGAAAATGGAAAGCCCGATCAAACCGAACCAGAAAGTGATCAGAGAGAGCAAAAACAAAACATACTGAATACGAATTCGGCGGAAAGAAAAAGTAAATGAATTATTATCTGTTTTCTGCACGGAATAAGTGGTCAGATAACCGGAATGTTTTACTAAAGTAAAAAGCGCAATCGTTAAGATTAGCGGCGGGATAAAGTAAATCATCCACCAGAACATTAAAAATTGATGATTTTCAGCAACCCCCCAAAGCGGCAAAAGAATATGAGCGCTGTCGAGAATATCGTATAAAACAATGCCGAACAGAGTGAAAACAAGACTTGTATGCAGCTGTTTTTGGGGGAGGGAAACGAGAATGGAAGCAATCAGGATGAAGGATATAATATTTATCAAATCAAAAAGATCGTCCAAAACCAAAATGCCAAAGGGCAGTAAATAAGTGATGATCCCGTAAAAAAAAGTGCATAAAAAAGCAAAAAACCCAAATACATTAATCAAGAACAGCTTTATATCCAGACGTTCCCGGATTAAATATATAATTTCCAGACTGGCAATCAGAAGAAAAATTCCCGGCAAAAAAGCAATAAGATGAATTAGTGTATTAAACCAGCCCGGCAGAACAAAATAATTGCCGCGGATAAACAGGATCGAAAAACTGGAAAAAAAATCACACCAAATAAAGCTGACAATCCAAAATAAAAAACGATGAAACGAAACAGCGCTTCTTAATATGGCCAGCGAAACGATTCCTAAAACACATGAGCAAACAAGCGATCCGATATCAAGCAGCAAAGGAATCTCTGAAATACTTCCGATTAAAGATATAATAAAAGAAAGACTGTAAATAATGATATAGAACTTAAACTTTGATACTTGCAGAGGCACCGGCATAGTATAAACTCCTTAAAAATGACAAATGTCATCTCCAAACATGACAAGCCGCACTTGTCTGCTATTGGCAAAGCGGATATAATCAAAGCAACAAGGCGGTAAGATATATTTAAAATAAAATATCACAGTAACACTTAATCATTGTATCGGCGGATTTCGGGAAAACATAACCGCTGGTTCTGATTTTTTTAGGGATAAGAGAAAAACGTGTTGCAGTTCAGGCAAGCTATTCGCAAATGGATAGTTATGATTGATATGCCTTTGGAGAGCAAGCTCTCCGGCATATCGGACATAAGTATTGGTTTGCTCTAAAACTTTAGCAGTTCAGGCAAGCCACTGCTAATTCGCAGCAAGCGAATTAGCAGCATGTTCCGCAAATGGATAGTTATGCTTGATACTGCCTGTGAAAGCAAGCTCTCCGGCATATCAATCATAACTATCCGCTTGCCTGAACTGGAAACAAAATGTGCATGTATGTGTTAGGCGGATGGATAGTTGCGTATGATACTGCCTGAACTGGAAACCAGCATATCTTTTACGGAGGGACAAATTATGATTATAGAAGCAAATAATGTGGTCAAAAGGTATAAGGAAGTTACGGCGTTGGATCATTTTGGGTTCAGCGCTCAAAAGGGGGATATTATCGGTCTTTTGGGGCCGAACGGTTCTGGGAAAACTACGTTTATTCACTGTGCACTGGCACTTTTGACTTATGATAAAGGAGAAATTAAGCTGTTTGACCGCCGGATGGAGCCAAATGCCTATGACCTGAAAAGGCGGATCGGGGTGGTGCCGCAGGAAGTGTCGGTTTTTGATACGCTGAATGTTTGGGAAAATATTGATTATTTTTGCGGGCTTTACATTGACGACAGTAAATTGCGGAAAGAGCGGGTGGAAGAAGCGCTTGAGTTTACGGAACTGACCAAATACCGTAAGTTTTTGCCGAAAAAGTTAAGCGGTGGTTTGAAGAGGCGCTTAAATATTGCCTGTGGAATTGCTCATAAGCCGGAATTGATTTTTTTGGATGAGCCGACTGTAGCGGTTGATGCTCAAAGCCGCAATTTTATTCTGGAGGGCATCCGCAATTTGAATAAGGCCGGAGCGACGATTATTTATACCACTCATTATTTAGAGGAAGCGGAAAGTCTGTGCAAAAAAATTATTATCATGGATAAGGGCAAAAATATTGCCGAAGGCAGTCCCGAGGAATTGAAGGAAAGAATCTGCGGCGGCGAAAAAATTGAAATTTCCTTTAAAAACGAAGCGCCGGGGCTGGCCGAAGAACTGAAAAAATTGCCGGGCATTGTCCGGGTCGATGATTATGCCGACGGCTATCTGCTTCAGTTTTTGTCCCGGAGCGGGAATCTGAACAGCCTGCTTAGCTTTATCGAAGAGCGGGGCCTAATTTATAACAGTCTTTATATCCGGCGCTCGACCCTGAACGAGGTATTTTTGGAGCTGACTGGCAAGGAATTGAGGGAATAAGGATGAGAAGCTTAGAGTATACAATCAAATCAATGTTTCGGGAGAAAGCCTTTGTTTTTTGGACGATTTTATATCCGATTATTTTATGCAGCTTTTTTTATCTGGCCTTCGGCTCGCTTCTGACCGAAAAGCCGATTCGGTTCGCGGTCGGGATTGGGCCGGACAATGAATTAAAGGGGATTTTAAAAAATATTGAGGCCTTGCAGTTAAAGGAATATCCGGCCGAGGCGGCGGAAGACGCGCTAAAATCCGGAGAAATCGCCGCTTATGTGACCGGCGATATGGAAGTTTTGGTGGCGAAGTCCGGGGTTAGCCAAACGGCGGTTCAGAATATTGTCACCAATTTAAAGCAGTTTTTTTATCTGTTCGAGCATGGAGCGGATCCCGCCGGGATTGACTTTGATAAAACTTATATCAAAATGGAACAACAAAGGGTTTCGCCTTATGCGCTCATGTTTTATACTTTGCTGGGGATGGTTTGCTTTTACGGATTTTTCGGCGGCGTTCAAATTTTAGACATCTTTCAGGCGGATGTATCGGAATTGGGCAAAAGGATGACGGTTTCCCCGATCAAAAAAGGCCCCTATATTTTCAGCGGTTTGGCGGTGGTAGTCAGCTTAAATTTATTGGCCAATCTGCTTTTAATCGCTTATATTAACTGGGGGCTTAAAATTCATCTGTTTACCGAGTATCCGGCCAGTCTCGGCCTGATTGCGGCGGGAAATCTGGTGGGCATCACGATGGGCGTCTGGCTGGGCTCGAACAGCCGCCTGAGTCCGCAGCTGAAAACGGGCTTGGGGATTGGGATTCCCTTGTTTTTATCGGCTCTTTCCGGGATGATGAGTATATCGATCAAGACCATGATTATGCGCTGCTTGCCGTGGCTGGATCAAATCAATCCGGTTTCAATCATTACCAGCGGACTTTACCGGATTAATCTGCTGGGCAATTACAATTATTACGGCAGGGGGATTTTCATCCTGCTGGCTCTGAGCACGATGTTTGCGCTGCTGTCGGTTCGGGCTTTACGGAGGAGAAGTTATGACAGTTTTTAGATATTTTTTAAAAATATTAGGCCGCTATCATTTGGCGGCCAGCATGTATGTGGTGATGTTCGTGGTGATCGGGATCATGGCGGCGCAGCAGGATGGAGGCGGGCAGCAGTATACGGCGGTCAAAGCCAATATCGCGCTGATTGACGAGGACGGCGGCCCGGCGGCCCGGCATTTAAGCGAGTATTTAGCGGCGGGCAATACACTACTGCCGGCGCCGGATAAGCAGGATATCGATGAGCAGATTTATATGGGTTTGTTTGACATGGTCGCGGTTATTCCTAAGGGCTTTGCCGAGGCCGGCGGGGAGCGGGAGATCGAGGTGCATCAAAGTACCTTTTCGACCACGGCTTATAAGGCCGTCCAGGATCTGAGCGGTTATATGTATTTGCTCAACCTGAGCCGGGATAAGGACGGCGGGATTAATTATGAACGGTTAGACGGCGCGCTGCAGGAAAAAGCCGAGGTTCGGATGGTGGGATCGACTCGCCGCCAGACCGGCCAAACCGAGTGGTACAAGATTTATATGAACGCGGCGCTTTATCCGCTGACCGCGGTGGTACTCTTTGTCATCGGCATGGTGATGGCCGATTTTAACAACAAAAAGATTACTTTCCGGAACCGCTGTTCGGGCAAATCGTTGCGCGGCTTTCAGGTTCAAATGTTTATCGGGCAGCTGATCTTCGGCGTGCTGCTGTGGGCGATTTTGCTGGTGGTTTCCCTGCTGATTAACAAAATTGACTTCAGTCAGGTTAATATCGGTCTGTATGCCCTTAATTTGGCGGTGTTAATGGTGACGACGCTGTGTCTGACCTTTTGTTTAAATACCGTCGTGCAAAATAAAAGCGCCTTAAGCGCCATCGCCAATATAGTCTCGCTGGGCAGCGCCTTTGTGTCCGGCGCGTTTATCCCGCAGGAGTTTTTGGGCGGTTTTGCCCTGAAGCTGGCGCATTTTGTGCCGGGGTATTATTTTGTCAATGCCAATGAAGCCATTTATACCGGTTCCGGCAATTGGTTCGCCAATATGGGAATGCAGCTCCTCTTTGCGGCCGCCTTTTTGCTGATCGGCTATTATCTGGCCAAAGTTCATCAGCGGGAAAGGGCATTGGAAATTTAAAAAGGCGGTTCCGGCTTGAATTCATAAAACTCAAGCCGGACATTGGCGCCGGGGAAAAGGTACATGCCGCGGCAAATATCCGACGCCTGTATTTTTGCGGAAGATACCGGCAATTTCATCAAAAAAATGATGTGAATTAACAAAAATTAACCAAACTTTTAAAAAACGTTTGACAATGCATAAAATAAGTGATATTCTAAGCAGGTAGAGTTGATTGCAGACTCCATCTTAATTGAAGTTAAATACTCAACCTACGCGCAGTGATTTTTAATTTACAGGAGGAAGAAAATGAAACAGGGCACAGTGAAGTGGTTTGACGCAAAAAAAGGTTTTGGATTTATTTCAGTTGATGGGGGAGACGATGTATTCGTACATTTCACCGCTATCGGCGGCGACGGCTTTAAGTCTTTGGAAGAAGGCGACCAGGTAGAATTTAATATCGTGGAAGGTTCCAAGGGTCCGCAAGCGGCTGATGTTGTTAAATTATAGAAATAAGTCAAGGATGGCTGTGCTGGGGAGTATCCGGCGCAGCCTTTTTTATTTAATCTTTAATAAGAAATTTTTCCATTAAATAAACTCTCCGGGGAATGCGCGGCTCGCGGCGCGGAAACTTGCCTTACGGCGCCGCGCGTCAAGTGTGTGCCAAGGTACACACTTTTTATTGGGCAATTCCGCCGGAATCGCCGATGTCAAAAATTTCTCCGCGGGATTGCCCGGCACCGGAGAGGCAAAGGAATATTTATGCAAACAATTTTATTAACCATCGCCTATGACGGAACGGCTTATGCCGGCTGGCAGACTCAGGCAAATGCGCTGGCGGTTCAGGAATGTATGATGAGAGCCGGGGCCTCTTTTTTGCCGGCTGGTTTTACGATTACGACCGCTTCGCGCACCGACGCCGGCGTACACGCGGTCGGTCAAAGAGCGCTGCTCCGAACCGAATCCGGCCACAGCCCGCAAAAAGTTTTAAATGCCTTTAATTCTTATTTACCGGCGGACATCCGGGTATGGAGAGCGGAGCCCGTGCCGGCCGATTTTCATCCTCGTTATCATGCCAAAAGCAAGCTTTATGTCTATAAAATCTGGAACGGAAACGTGGAATTGCCGGCTTACTGTCGGGATCATGTTTTGATTCGGCCGCGCTGCGACTATGATAAAATGCGCTATATTGCCGCCCGGTTTGTCGGCCGCCATGATTTTAACGCTTTTTCCTCGCAAAAAAAGACAGTAGCGGATACCGTTCGTCAAATTTACCGCTGCCAGGTGACGGAAAAAGCAGATCCGTATATCGGCAGGGAGTGCGGGCAGGCGTATGAGATTTATTTGGAAGGCGACGGCTTTCTTTACAATATGGTCCGGATCATTGCCGGCTGTATTGTCTTTTGGGGGAGCAGCCAGATCAGCCGGCAGGAGATCGATGCCCGAATCAGGCTGGCTTATCAAACCGGCGACCGGGGGCTGGCGTCCAAGACCTTAGCGGCGAAGGGACTGACGCTTCTGGAGATCAATTATTAACGAAGTTTTTGCAGCGGCGGCATTTTATCATGCAGTTATCCGCCGTCAGACCAAATGTTTCGCATTTGCAGCACCTCGTGTCTCCGTCTGACGATCAAGCGCTGCAAAATGAATATGCCGCTTCACAGGTGCATTCATTTATGCCTGCGCGCTTCAAAGATGGAATTTATAAAATTTAATCTTCAGGAAATGGCCGATCGTGCCGATAATTACAATGATAGTAGTGGTTTACGCCGGATTGGTATGTATACTTATTTCTGATAATTTTCTGGCTTTGCTGCTGTCTTGAACGGATTAAAATGCAAAATGTTAACTCAACTTTCTCATGTTTATTAAAATGCTCTTTTTTCAGCTTGGTATATGCATCTTGACAGAGTCCAAAGAAGACCGGAGAAAAGTTAAACAAGGAATCAAGGAAGGAAGGGAAAACTATGAAACTAAGAAGCAGGATATTGGTGACAACACTGGTACCGCTGGTGGTGATTTTAACCGTCTTGTCGGTCAGCTCCTATTTATTTGCTTCCAGCATGCTGCGCGAGGAGCACGGCGAAAAGATTGAGCAGATGTCCGCCCGCTATGGGGCTGAGATCGGCAATCTGATCGAGGACAAAAAAGGAATGCTGATGGCGACTGCCGAGGTTTTCAGCCGGCTGGAGTTAAGCGATAAAGAACTGGAAAAAATGTTCGCAGAAATGAAGGACAGTAATTCCGAAATCATGAACTTTTTTATCGGACTGGAAACCGGGCGCTATGTCGATGCGCTGGGCTGGGTGCCGCCGGCCGGTTATAATATAGTGGAAAAGGACTGGTATCGTCTGTCAATCGGCCATGCCGATCCGGTAGTTTCACAGCCCTATGTCAGTACGATTAATGGCAATGCCATCATTACGATTTCTAAGGAAATGAGGAAAAACGGGAAGCGGTTCGGCATGGTCGGAGCTGACATTTCGCTGGAGCAGCTGCAGAACATGGTGCGGGCGATTAAGATTGAGAAAACAGGCAGTGCCTGTGTTTTGGATGCAAGTGGAAAATATGTAGCGCATGCCGTTTATACGGTCGAAGATGATATTCACAATGTTGAAAACGGGAAATACAGTAAAGTCGCGTCCAAACTTCTGAGTAATACACCGCTCACCTTTGAAGCCGAGATTGACGGTCAGGCGATTATGTATGCCACCTCTCCGATTGAGGGGACGGAGTGGCATTTGGTTATGCGGGTGCCTAAGTCTGAGTTTTTCAGCGGAACCAATCAGTTGGGTTTGACTTTGCTTTTACTTAGTATCGGCGCGCTGTTGCTGATGGGCGGAATCTCTTTGTGGAATGCAGTTTCTGTATCGAAGCCGATTCAGGCGCTGAGTACCTGTGTGGAAGGGATGGCCGGATACGATTTGACTCTGACGGATCAGTCGCCGTCGATGATTTACTCCAAACAGAAGGATGAAATCGGAGCAATTTCCCGGTCGCTGGTCAGTGTTAAAAATACTTTAAAAGAGGTTCTGACAAAAGTCAGTGATGTAGCCAATCAGGTATCGGCTTCCTCGCAGCAGTTGACGGCTACCAGTGAACAGTCGGCACATGCCTCCGAGGAAGTGGCAAGGTCTGTTGATGAGATTGCTCAGGGAGCACAGAGTCAGGCTGAGGATATGCAGGAAGGCACCGAGGCGATGTCGGTGATGAAGACCGCCTTAGAGAAAAATAAGGAAGTGGTTGAAGCCCTGAACGAAACAACGAAGAATGCCCTGGCTGCACAGAAAAAAGGTGTTCAATCCGTTCGCGAACTGGTGGCGGAAACCGAGAAATCCAAAATGGCATCGGAGCGGATTATGGAAGCGATCACAACCACCAATGAGAGCGCCAATCAAATTTCCAGTGCCAGCAATATGATTAAATCCATTGCCGATCAGACCAATCTGTTGGCACTGAATGCGGCGATTGAAGCAGCCAGAGCCGGAGAAGCCGGCCGCGGATTTGCTGTTGTAGCCGAAGAAATCCGGAAGCTGGCCGAGCAGTCAACCGAGTTTACCGAAGAGATTGGCAAGATTGTGGAAAATTTAACGACCAAAACTTCGGAAACGGTGGAAATCATGAATTCGGTCGGTGAAATTGTGGCCAATCAATCGGGTAAGGTATCAGAAACCGATACTCAGTTTGATGCTATTTCGGCGGCGTTGGAACAAACTCAGCAGGCGGTCGGCCGTCTGAATGAATCCGGCGAGGAATTGAGCCGGACGGAAAACAGTTTGCTGAATATTATTGAAAACTTATCGGCGCTGTCGGAAGAAAATGCGGCTTCTGCTCAGCAGTCGACCTCCTTTGTTGAGGAGCAGGCGGCCTCCGCTCATGAAATAGCTGCTTCCAGCGGACATTTGGCAGAAATGGCGCAGGAGTTGACAGAAATGATTTCTGTGTTTAAAATGTAAATAGCCGTAAACAAGAGCAGGCTGCTGCGTCGGGAAATAATATACCAAAGATGGTTGTTTTCCCGGTGCAGCAGCTTCTTTGCGGAAAAAATGAAAGCCTTTTATGGAAGAAGGCTGTACGAACCAGAGTGACTGCTTCCGTTTTCAGGTGCAGATGCGATGAAAAGAGCCTTTTTCGGGTAAAATTGCAAAAAAAGGAGAATAAAAATGTTAATTTTAAGTGCGGGACCGACAACAATTGCTGATAACACCTTGCAGGCGATGAGCCGGCAAAGATGGAACGCCGACCTGTCTAGGGAATTTTATGAGCAATATCAAAGAGTGGTGGAGAAGTATGACAGGGTGATTAAAAATACCCGCGGCTTCAGTTTTATTATGGGTGCGGAAGCGATGATTGCCTTGGAGGGAGCCTGTGCCAGTCTGATTGAGCCGGGCGATGAGGTACTGGTGCTGGCTAACGGTGTTTTTGGCCGGGGCTTTGCCGATTTGGTCAGTATGTATGGCGGCCGGCCGGTGACAGTCAGTCAGCCCGATGAACATGGATTTTGCTTGGAAGCGCTGCAAAGGGCGGTAGCCGAACATCCAAACGCTAAACTGGCGACAATGGTTCACTGTGAAACGCCGACCGGCGTAACCAATGATGTGGCCGAGCTGTGCCGCTTTCTGAAAAAATGCGGGATTTTATCAGTTGTCGACAGTGTGTCGGCAATCGGCGGGGAAATGTTAAATTATGACGACAGCGCGATTGATGTGCTGCTGGGCGGCAGCCAAAAGTGTTTGTCGGCGCCGTCCGGGCTGGGAATGGTGACATTAAGTCCGGCAGCGGTGCAGGCGATTCAGAACCGGACAAAGCCGATTGCTTCTTTTTATGCCAATTATCAATACTTTTTCAACTGGCAGGAAAAAATGTGGTTCCCCTATACGATGCCGGAACAACTGATTAATGCATTGGAAACGGCGCTGGATAATATTTTAGCCAAAGACTATATCGGGCTTCATGCCCGCTATGCCGAGATTACCCGCCGGGTGCTGACCGAAAACGGGCTGAAGCTTTTTGCCGAGTCGGCAGCGGCCAATACTTTAACTGCTTTTTATGCCCCGGAGAAAGCTGCTCCGGATCATATTTTGGCGCATTTGCAGGCGAAGTATGAAATTATTCTGTCCGGAAGTTTGGCGGAATATCAAGACAAGCTTTTGCGGATTGGCCACATGGGGGAAAATAATCGCGGTGCTTATTTTGAAAAATTATTTGCCGCGCTGGACGGAACCTGGAAAGATTTGAAGCTGGGAGCAAGTCATTTCCTGCAGAGTTATTATGAAGCGGCGCTGCCGCCCTGTGATTGCGACTGTTGCCGGAAATAGAGTTTTAACAGAATAAACGGAGGAGGCAACGATGGCTTTTTCATATACAGAGCAGCAGCAGAGCGCGATTGAGGTCAGAAACCGGAATGTTTTGGTATCGGCGGCGGCTGGTTCCGGAAAAACGGCGGTTTTGGTCGAGCGGGTAATTCAGATGATTTTAAATCGGGAAATCAGTATTGATGAGCTGTTGGTTGTTACCTTTACCCGGGCGGCGGCGGCAGAGATGCGGGAGAGAATCAGTGATGCGCTCAGTCAGGCACTGCACAGCCTGTATCGGCCGGAACTGCGGGAGCAGCTGGTGCTGCTGCCGTCGGCGGATATCACCACGATTCATGCTTTTTGCTTAAAAGTAATTCGGGAAAATTATTCGCTGTTGGGCTTGGAGCCGGATTTTCGGATTGCCGATGAAACCGAAATTGAACTTTTGGCGGAAGAAGCAATGGCTGAATTGTTGGAAGCGGAATACCAAAGGGCGGAGCCGGAATTTTTGCATTTGGTGCGCAGTTTTATGACCGGTACCAGCGATCAGCCGGTGGAGGATGCGATTCGCCGAATTGACGCGGCGGCGCAGGGGATGGCAAAGCCTGAGGAATGGCTGGATTTGGCAGTGGCAGGACTTGCGGCCGATTCACCGGAGGAGCTGGAGCAAAGTTTTTTTTGGCCGGTGCTGTGGCAGGAGATTGCGGAGAAGCTGAAATGGGCGGTGCGGGAACAGCAGTTTTTGTCGGAATTGGCGACAGACCAGGAAACGGAAGCATTTGCCGAACAGGCGGCTTATTTCGGTGAATTGCTGGCGCGGGCGGAAGCTTTGGCCGAAAATCGTGATTACGATGGCTTGAGCCGGCTGCTGAAAGAGTATGCCGCCCCGGTCATGCCCAGAGCCAGAAAAGGAATTGAGGCCGAGACGCTGGCGGAGATGAAGCAGCGGATTGAAAACTTGCGGTCGGTCTTTGTTGATTTGCAGCCCTATCTGCAAAATACCTGGGAGGAGAACCGGGAAATTACGCAGAGAATGCAGCGTCTGGTTAAGGAGTTGTGCCGGCTGACGCTGGCTTATGAAGCGCTGCTCAGAGACAAGAAGCAAAAGAAACAGATCATTGATTTTAATGATATTGAGCACATGGCGCTGCGGCTTTTGCGGGCGGAGGACGGAGGCCGGACGGAGATTGCAGAGCGTTACTGCGGGAAGTACAAAGAAGTCATCATTGATGAATATCAGGATACGAGTGAGGTGCAGGACGCGCTGTTGGAGCTGGCAGGGGGCGAGCCGGAGCGGCCGAACCGTTTTATGGTAGGCGATATTAAGCAGAGTATTTATAAGTTTCGGCAGGCGAAGCCGGAAATTTTTCAGCAGAAATATTTAAGCTACGGTGGTTTGGATACGTCTTACGCCAAGATTGATATGCAGACTAATTTTCGTTCCCGGCAGGAAGTCCTGAAATTGGTAAATTATATTTTCCGTAGTATTATGACGCGGCAGGCGGCGGGGATTGATTATGACGATCGGGCCAAGTTTATTTTTCCGCAGCCGGCGGAATTAGGAGAAAGTTACCGGCCGCAGTTGATTTTAATTGAAAAGGAAAGCTATCAAAGCGAAGAAGAAAGTGCCGTCCGGGAGGAGCTGGAAGCCGAAGCGGCGGCGCAGGAGATTGCGGAGCTGCTTTCTTCGGGCAAGATGATTTATGATAAAAAGCGGGGCGACTGGCGGAAAATTGAGGCTGAGGATATTGCGGTTTTAATGCGCTCGCCCGGCAATGCTTTGCCGATTTATATTGAAACTTTTTTGCGCTGGGGGATTCCGGTTTTGGCGGAAGAGGGCAAGGCTTATTTTATGACCAGTGAAATCAGGACTTTGACGGATTTTTTAAAGACGCTGGATAATCCCAGAGATGATTTGGCTTTGCTGGGTGTGCTTTGTTCGGCTATTTTTG
The DNA here is from genome assembly GCA_002999035.1 of Lachnospiraceae bacterium oral taxon 500. Classification (NCBI taxonomy): domain Bacteria; kingdom Bacillati; phylum Bacillota; class Clostridia; order Lachnospirales; family Lachnospiraceae; species Lachnospiraceae bacterium oral taxon 500. Next base: position 280,364 of record CP027241.1, on the reverse strand, counting down.
AGTTTGAGCCGGAAGATTTGGCGCGGGTTCGGGCAGCGGCGGAAGCGGAGGAGTTTTTATTTGATGCACTCAGCCGCTACCGGCAGGATTTTTCGCGGCGCGGAGAATGGCCGGCGGAGATCTGGGCAGAGCGGGCAGTCCTTTTTTCGGAAGAAACTTTGGCTAAGGTTGATTATTTTTTAACGGAGTTTCGGGTATTAAAGGATGAAGCGTATCTGCTGACCCTTGGCCAGTTGTTTGACCGGCTGCTGGAAAGGACGGACTATGCGGCGCTGCTGGCCGGTATGCCGAATGGCAAGCAAAGAGGCTTAAATGTGCAGGCTTTTCAGGAACAGCTTGCTTTGTGGGAAAGGCAAGAGGGAGGCGGCCTGATTCGTTTTTTGCAGCGTCTTGGTAAGATTAAGAGTTTGAACTTGAGTTTCGGCCAGCCGGTAATGGAGACCGGCAAAGCGGTGCGGATTATGAGTATTCATAAGAGCAAGGGCTTGGAATTTCCTGTGGTTTTGCTGACGCAGCTGGGGAAGGGATTTAATTTCCGGGATGTGTCGTCACCGGTGGTTTTGCGGGAAGCCGGCGGGATTTTGGTGTCGGATATTGATTATCAAAGTCGGGTGGTCAGGGAGGGCTTTCAAAAGCCGTTGTTAAAGATGCTGCTGCGCCGCGAGATTTTAGAGGAAGAGCAGAGGCTGTTGTATGTGGCTTTAACCAGAGCCAGAGAGTATTTATATTTAATCGGGACGGTTTCTTCGGCGGAGAAGGTTTTGCAGAGGTGGCAGGAGAAGAATGTCACGGCCGGCGGGTATCAAATTGATGGTTTTGCCGGTGATTTTTGCAGCCGCGAGTATTTGCTGGCGGCGCGCAGTTATTTGGATTTTTTGATGCCGGCGGCGCTGCGGGCGGAGGAATATGGCTTGCTGGCTTTGCGCTGGCTGAAGCGAGAGGAAGCGGAAAGCGAGCGGGTCGAGGCAGAGGAAGCTGCGGCAGAGGAAACGGCGGGCGGAGATTTGGCTGACCGTCCGGAGAGTGCAGCGGCGAAAAGCGGGACAAAGAGCGAAGCTTCAGCTGAAAAAAGCGGGATGGAGAGTGAAGTTCCGGTGGCGAAGAATGGAGCGGAGAGCGGAGCTTCATCTGAAAAAAGCGGGACGGAGAGTGACGCTTTGGCAGAGCGGCTGCGGGAGGCGGAGCAAATGCCGGCGGCGGCGATTCCGTTTTATCCGGAGTATCCTTATCCGGAGTTTATAAAGGAGAAGATTACGACTTCGGCTTCGGAGCAAAAGGGGGCTTTTGTGCCGGAGGGGGAAGCGGTTACTTTCTCTGGCGGCAGTCAGGGGGCGCAGCGGGGAACGGCGTATCATAAGGTGTTGGCGCTGCTGCCATTTGCCTTGGAGGCGGAGCGGCTGCCGGAGTTTTTGCGGGAGCTGGCGGCGAAGGGTTTGCTGGCGGATATGGAGCGGGATTTTATTGAGGTTAAAGTGTTGGAGAATGTGCTGCGGAGTGATTTATGGCAGCGGATGCGGACGGCGGCGGAGAGAGGGCGTTTAAAGAGGGAGCAGCCGTTTATTTTGGGACAGCCGCTGATTTCGGGGGATGTCACCGAGCAGAGGATGTTACAGGGTGTGATTGATGTTTTTTTTGAGGAGAATGGAGAGTTGGTGCTCGTTGATTATAAAACGGATCGGCTCGGCGGCGATGACGGGGAGTTTAAGCGGGTTTTGCGGGAGCGTTATGCCGGGCAGATGGAGGTTTACAAGCGGGCGCTGGAGAGCAGTACGGGTCTACCGGTTAGGGAGGTTTGGCTGTATGGGATTAGCAGGGATATGACGGTGTTGATGTAGGGGTGCGGAATACAGGAAGGCCAGTCGCTTATCGCTTTAATGTTGTTCAAATTTCGGACAGTTGAACTGCACGTTAAAATAGGCCAGTCGCATACAGTTTTAGCATTCGTTCAAAACTAGCGTCCTTCGGACGCGTCAAACAATTGAACTTCATGCTAAAACTGTATGCTCTGGCGGATGAAAGGGATTGGTAGACAAGGGTTGAATGAAAAAGTTGGATGATGAGGGAGGAAGATAACGGAAAGGGTGGCCAGTCGCTTATCGTTTTAACATTTGTTCAAATTTCAGACAGTTGAACTGCACGTTAAAACGATAAGCTCTGGCGAGGAGCAGGGGTTTTGTGATAGAGTGATGGGCGGAAAGGTGGTCGCATATAGTGGCGCTTGTTCAAAATTAGCGTCTTGTGGAGATGTCGGGGTGTCGGACAGTTGAACTTCATGTGAAACCGTATGCTCTGGCGAGAAGCGAGGGTTTTGCGATAGAGTGATTGACCGAAGGCTGGTTGAGGGTGAGCTGAGTTTGAGTAAAGCTGGAAAAGAATTAAGAAAAATAGGGAAACAAAGTAATAGTGAATAAGTAAAGGAAATGAGGAAGCTAGTTATGGAAGAGCGTTTTCATCAGTCGGACGGGGGGAAGGGCCGGCCGGTTGTGTGGAGCAGGGAAACGGTTTTGGGCGGTATTTTGGCCGGGGTGCTGGCGGGAGCCGTGTCGATTGCGTATCGTTTGGTGTTGGCGGCGGTCGGTAAGTTCAGCCGGGAGGTTTATACTTGGGCGCAGGGCAACAGCCTTTTGATGCTGGCGGTTTTTGCCGGTTTAGTGGTTTTGGGTTTGGTGGTCGGCTTATTGGTTAAATGGGTGCCGCTGAGCAGCGGCAGCGGGATTCCGCAGATTCAGGGTGAGATTACAGATGAGATTGACATGCGGCCGTGGCCGGTCTTGGGCGCTAAGTTTCTGGGAGGATTTTTAGCGAATGCGGCCGGGCTTTCTTTGGGCCGGGAGGGGCCGTCGATTCAGTTGGGCGGCGCCGTTGGCAAGTTGCTGTCGCGGCTTTTTAAGCGAGATCAAAATGAGGAGAATTATTTGGTGACGGCCGGAGCGTCGGCAGGACTGGCGGCGGCGTTTAATGCGCCGATTTCGGGACTGCTGTTTGCGGTCGAGGAGCTGCATAAGAAGATATCGCCGCTGCTTATGATTTCGGTTTTTCTGGCGAGTATTACGGCGGATTATTTATCAAAGCAATGTTTTGGCATGAAGCCGATTTTTCATTTTTCATTGGAGCGGGCGTTGCCGCCGGAGAGTTATGGCTGGCTGATTGTGCTGGGGATTGCCTGTGGCCTGGTGGGGGCGTTATTTAATTTTGTTTTGCTGGCGGGGCAGGATATTTATAAAAAGCTGCCGGTGCCGAAGGTCATGTGGGCAGTGATAGCGTTTTTACTGTCGGGGGTAGTTGCTTTTACGTTTCCTTATATTCAGGGGGGCGGGCATGATATGCTGGAGCAGCTGGCGGAACATCCGGAGCCGCTTGGCTTTTTGCTGCTGCTTTTGTTTTTAAAGATTGTATTTACTTCGGCCAGTTATGGCAGCGCCGTACAAGGGGGAATTTTTCTGCCGGTGCTGGCGATTGGCGGAGTGACGGGTGCGGTAGTGCTGAGGACTTTGGCTTTGCTGGGAATGGTATCGCCGGAGTATTATGTCAATTTTATTGTTTTGGCGATGGGCGGAGTGCTGTGCGGAGTAATTCGGACGCCGATTTTATCTGTGCTTTTGGTGACGGAGATGACCGGTGAGGCTTCTAATATTTTAGGTCTTTGTCTGGTGGTGGCGATTGCGTATTTGACGGCGGAGCTGTTAAAGAGTAAGCCGATTTATGAGTCTTTATTTGAGAGGCTGTTAGCGGGAAAAGCGGCGGAGCGAGGTGACGCTGTGGTGGATGCGGATAGGGAAGATGACCCCAAATAGGCCAGTCGCATACTGTTTTAGCATTCGGTCAGATTTCGGACGGTTGAACTTTGTGCTAAAACGGCCAGTCGCTCATAGTTTTAACGTTTGTTCAAAACTAGCGTCCTGCGGACGCGTCGAACAGTTGAACTGCACGTTAAAACTATGAGCTCTGGCGAGCAAGAAGGGGTTTTATAAGGGGAAAGAGCGGTAGGAAGGCGAACATAGTATGCTCTGGTGATTGGAAAGGTATTAGAAAACAGGGGATTGATAAAAAAGAGTGGCCAGTCGCTCATAGTTTTAACGTTTGTTCAAATTTCGGACAGTTGAATTGCACGTTAAAACTATAAGCTCTGGCGAGCGGAAGGGATTTTGAGGCGGAAAGAGTGGCAGAAAGATAACAGTATGGTCTGGCGAGTGGGAAAGCCGGAATATCGGAGCAATGGAGGTGAGGGTGGTTGTGATGGCTGGTAAAGGGAAAAGGATATATAGGATAGGGGTATATAAGGGTAAAGTTAATCAAATACAGTAAATATTTTTGTACTTATTAAACATTATCTAGGGATATATAAGATAGAGAGAGAAAATGCAGGTAACATGGAGGTAAGTGTATGAGTGTGGCAGAAATATATAGTGATGCGAAGAAGGAGCTGCGGCTTTATGTGACGGATGCCAGGGAGGTGGCGGAGGAGGCGCGGCGGGTACATCATTCTTTGCCGCTGGCGACGGCAGCGCTGGGGCGGCTGCTGATTGGGGCCGGGCTGATGTATTGCATGGAGAAATCGGAGCGGGTTAAGCTGACAGTTCAGATCAAGGGCAGCGGCAGTTTGGGAGGCTTATTGGTTACGGCTGAGGATGGCTGTGTTAAGGGATATACTATTAATCCGGAAGCCGAGGTGTTGATTAAGGAAAATGGGAAGCTGGATATTTCCGGCGGAATCGGGCAGGGGACGCTGTCGGTAGTTAAAGATTATGGTTTGAAGGAGCCTTATACCAGTCAAATGCAGCTGGTCAGCGGCGAGATTGCCGAGGATTTGACAGCCTATTTTGCCGGATCGGAGCAGACACCATCGGCGGTAGCTTTGGGGGTACTGGTTGATGTGGATGGGAGCGTGAAGCAGGCGGGCGGCTTTATTGTTCAACTGATGCCGTTTGCGGCGGAGGAAACGATTGCTGCTTTGGAGAAAAATATTGCCGGATTACCGGCGGTTACGTCTTTGCTGGAGCAGGGGCTGACGACGGAGGCGATTGCCGAAAGGGTATTAGCCGGGTTGTCGCCGGAAAAGCTGGATGAAAAAATGTTCCGTTATCATTGTAATTGTCAAAAGGAGCGGTTTATCCGGGCGATTCGGGGCTTGTCCAAGCAGGAGCTGGAGGAGATTTTGGCGGAGGATAAACCGATTACGGTTGAGTGTCATTTTTGCGATAAAAAGTACGAAATTAGGCCGGAAGAGTTGAAGGGATGAGGGAAAGAAATATTAAAAAAAAGTTGACATTTTTTAAAAAATGTTATACTATCTTAATGATAGATAATCTTTTTTAGTCTTAAGCAAAGGCTTTATTAGCACTTGAGGATAAAAAAGAAGAGTAAAAGATGTACTATTATTAACAAAGAAATATCAGAAGGGAGAAAGTATTATGAATTCTTATGGGTATGAAGATATGGCGCGGCAGGCGGCGATAGTAGGGACATTGACGATGATTGTTTGTATTGTTCTGGGCGTGGTTCTTGTTGTGTCGATGTGGAAGATTTTTGCAAAGGCCGGGAAACCGGGATGGGCATCGATTGTACCATTTTATAATTTGTATGTTCTTTATGAAATCAGCTGGGGCAAAGGAATTTATTTCTTGTTGCTGCTGGTGCCGTTTGTTAATGCGTTTATCGGTATATTGACACTTTATAAATTGGGTCAGAACTTTGGCAAGAGTACGGGCTTCATTATTGGTATGATTCTGTTGCCGATTATCTTTATGCCGATGTTGGCGTTTGGTGATTCGACCTTTATCGGAGTTGGCGGTTATGGTGCGCCTTATGCACAGCAGGGCTATCCGCAGCAGGGCTATCCGCAGCAGGGCTATCCGCAGCAAGGTTACCCGCAGCAGGGTTATCCGCAACAGGGCGGACAGCAGAATTATTCTCAGCAGGGATATCAACAGGGCTATCCGCAGCAAGGGTATCAGCAGGGCTATCCGCAACAAGGTGGACAACAGCAAGGATACCAACAGGGTTATCCGCAGCAGGGAAATCAGCAACAGAGATATTAATAAGTACGAAAGTTGTTGCTGGCGGATGAAGGAAATTAGTATTTTGAACTAAAATAGCTTTTTCACAAAAAAAGTTTCGGTTTTATGCCGGAACTTTTTTATTGCAAATTACCGCGGGTGGAGGATCCTGAAAATAGGATTCTTTTTTTGTGCGATTTGCATAATAATAATTTTAAAAATTCATAAAAACAGAGAAAAGATAAATTTTTATCATAGTTTATACTATTTTGGAGAGAACTATGTTATAATAAAAAAGATTTTTCGGAAAATTTTTAATTACTTTTTACATTTTATCTATTGTAAGCCGGATTTGGCTTGTGACGTTGGGGAGTAGAGTTCGGCTGCAAAAACCTGATTAAAGGAGGGAAAGGATGTATTTCTTATTGTTTGCGTCCGTCGCTCTGGCTTTGGGGCTGGCGGCGTATAATTTCTATTCCGTCAAGAAGCTCAGTCCGGGAACCGATGTAATGCAGGAGATAGCCGAAGCGATTCAAGTTGGAGCGGCGGCTTTCATTAATCATGAATATAAGATGATTGCCAGAATTGCGGTGGTCATTGCCGTTGTTCTGGCGGTACTGGTTGAGTGGTATGTGGGGGTCGCTTTCCTGCTTGGTGCACTGATGAGTGCAACGGCTGGATTTATCGGTATGAAAATTGCCACGCTGGCCAATGTCCGGGTGTCGAACCGGGCGAGAGAAACGAAGAGTCTTGGCAAGACGCTGAAGGTTGCTTTTCAGGGCGGTTCGGTTATGGGACTGTCGGTTGGCGGCTTTGCGCTGCTGGGATTGGGGATTGTCTATCTTGTTTTCGGGGAAATTATGGGACAGCTTCGGCCGGAACAGCTTGTTATTATTGACAACTGGCTGGGGATTAATTTTATTCCGTTTACAATGACGATTTCCGGTTATGCTTTGGGTTGTTCGGTCATTGCTATGTTTGATCGGGTTGGCGGCGGAATTTACACCAAGGCGGCTGATATGGGCGCAGACCTGGTTGGTAAGACCGAGGCACATATTCCGGAGGATGACCCGCGCAATCCGGCTACGATTGCCGATAATGTCGGCGATAATGTCGGTGATGTGGCTGGCTTAGGGGCTGATCTCCTGGAATCTTTTGTGGGAGCTTTGATTTCGGCCGGAGTATTGGCCGGATATTTTTACTATACCAAAAGCGGTTTAGCGGACAGTGCTTTTTCAGCGGAAGTGGCTAAAACCATGATTGTATATCCGGTTTCATTTGCGGCGGTCGGACTGATCAGCTGCGTAATAGGGGTATTGTCTCTTCTGGTTCGCAATGTATCGGAGGAAGCGCATCGGGAACTAAACTATGCGACATGGATTTCGGCGGCTTTAACGGTGGCCGGCAGCGGTGTTTTAACCTATGTTTTATTTTCTAAGGCGGATATCAGTACTTTGGGTTTTCGAGCCGGTACGCTTTCGCCGTGGTATTCGGCGGTGGTGGGAATTGTGGCCGGAATTGTGATTGGATTTTTGGCGGAGTATTATACATCTTATGATTATAAACCGACTAAACAGGTGGCGCAGGCTTCTTTGGAGGGAACGGCGCTGACGATCACCGAGGGCTTATCGATTGGTATGAAATCGGCCTTTTTGCCGGTGCTGGTGCTGGCGCTGGCGACTTTGGCGGCGAATGCTTTTGCCGGACTCTATGGGGTAGCGATGGCGGCGATCGGGATGTTGTCGTTTGTGGCGGCAACGGTGTCAGTTGATACCTATGGGCCGATTGCCGATAATGCCGGCGGTATCAGCGAAATGAGTAAATTAGACCCCAAGGTGCGGGAGATTACGGATAAGTTGGATTCGGTCGGCAATACGACGGCGGCTATCGGCAAGGGTTTTGCGATTGGTTCGGCTTCGCTGGCAGCGCTTTCGCTTTTGGCTTCTTTCCTTTACTCGCAGAGTAATCCCGGTGATATTCAGGGTTTTGATTTGATTTTGAATATGATTGATACGCATACTTTAGCAGGTGCTTTGGTGGGCGCGGCGTTGCCGTTTTATTTCTCGGGTCTTTTGATAGAGGCGGTAGCGAAGGCGGCCGGTAAGATGGTGGCTGAGGTGCGCCGTCAGTTTAAGGAGTTTCCGGGAATTTTAGATGGGACACAGAAGCCGGATTATAAGACTTGTATTGAGATTTCATCGGCCGGAGCGCTAAAGGAGATGAAGTATCCGGCGCTGTTGTCGGTGACGATTCCGATTATTGCCGGGTTTATTTTCGGGGCAAACTTTGTCGGCGGTTTGCTGATTGGTACGACGATGTCGGCGATTATGCTGGCGCTTTTTACGGCAAACAGCGGCGGTGCCTGGGATAATGCCAAGAAGTTGGTGGAGTCGGGAGGACTGCCGGGACATGGCAAGGGGAGTGAGGTGCATGCATCGACGGTGGTCGGCGATACGGTTGGTGATCCGCTGAAGGATACGGTTGGGCCGTCGCTGGATATTCTGATTAAGATTATGTCGGTTATTTCTTTGATTTTAGTGTCGGTTTTCGGCAAGTATAATTTGTTTAGCTTTTTTAATTTTTAATTGAAGTGATAAATAACCGGTGTCAATAAAGGGATTTTATTTTGTACTCTATACTCTTGTTATAGGGTACATTTTTTATGCCGGAGTTATGTTTGAGTAATAAAAAAGGGCGGGTGCTTCGTTAAAACTTGTGTTTTGTGGGTGCGGCGGGCAGTTGAATGGGGGACTGCCGGCATCGGTCGCATATTGTTTTAGTGCTTGTTCAAAACTTGCGTCCTACGGACGCGTCGAACAGTAGTTAATACTAAACAAGTGCAAAAAATTACTTGAAAAAAATATCAAATCCGCCATCATCCCGCAGGATGATTTTTTCAATGATAGTATGCCATAGGGTTCGCTTGGTGAGATTGTCCAAGGCATGATACATGCTTTCAAAGTCAGAGTTCCAAAGCATATCTAAATTGCTGAAATCTTTTTCGCTGTTATCGTCGTTGAGGTCAAGCTTTTTAAGTTCATTATTCAACAAATCATATTCGCGCTTGTAATCAGCAATATTTATCAAATCATTTATATATAGTTCCCTAAGTTTTGCCAATTTGCCCTCGACTGTCTTTTTGCTGGTAGAGGGCTCTTTCTTTTTCTTCTGGCTTAATTCATATTCTACCTTGTATTGAGTGGCTATGTTTGCGATATTCTCCAGCAAAAAAGCTTCAATTTTTTCTTCTTTCAACGTTTTATTAAAATAACAATTTTTTTTAACGAAATAATAACGACAACCATAATAGCGATAAACCCTGTTATAATACGCATCTCTGACAGTGCGACCGCAAGAGGGCATACTAAAAGGCCGCTAAAAATATAAAAATAATGGTTTTCTTTTCCAGAATAAGAGCGAAGCGGCCTGGCTTTGATGATGGCTTGCGCCTCGTCAAAAATCGCTTTGTCGATAATAGGCGGGCAGTAATTGAGGTTATCGCGGTATTTTCCGATATATTTTTCGCTATTCAGCATGGTTTCGATTACCGGATATGTTATCCTACGGTCAAGCTCCTTGCTGAGTTTAAAAGCGGTCGCACGTCGACTTCTAAGCGATATATATAGTTTAAAGACTCGTCGGACAATTTCGGCCTCTTTCTCGTTAATTACTAATCTGCCATTTTCCCGTCTGTAGCCCATTGGCAAAGCACCGCCAATCACTTGGCTTTCGACCACTTTCCGGTCAAAGACAAACTTAATCCGTTCACTTGTCCGGTCGGCTTCATCTATTAAATGCGCTTTTTGCGCGTCCAATGAATAGCCGTCCCGGACTTGTTCCTCGGTTGATACTCTGATATAAAGCGCTGCTCTGATTATTTCCATAAAAAAACAGCCCCTTTCCAAGTCCCTGAAAGTGTGCTATAATACAAACAGGAACTTATATATTTGCGGTATATCGGTTTCTAGGCCGTGCATAGGTGTTGGCGCACCAGCACGGCATTTTATTTTTTGATGTTTCACCAGTGAAAGTGAAAATAATTTTAGTTTTTAAGCTGTTATTTTAGTTTCTGCTGCCCATTTTGTCGGCCTGGGCAAATCGGTCAATTAATTTTCTGCTCTGCGGTAACCGGCTTTGATTGCATCTTCTTCGGTATCAAAGTAAACCGCATTCTTTTCAGAAACTTTGTCATAATGCATACCATTAGGCATATGATAAATCATACTGTTCTTGTTTCCTTTGATTTTTCCGTTTTGAATTGTTGTGCTGTTATTTATAATTGTAGTTTTATTAATAACAGTTGATGGGGTATTGGATTTTTGGGTTAGTTTAACAGTATTAGTTTCTCCGATCCATTGAACATCTAAGTTAAGATTTTCGGCAACCGCTCGAACAGGAAGATAGGTAGTGCCGTTATAACTGATGGGATAAACAGCATTTCCCGCAGCATCCTTTAGTTGAAGTAAAGAGCCATTTAATTCAATGGAAATATCAGCTCTTAAATCAGCTTGGATAGGCTGAATAACATTCGTGGCGTAAATGCTGCCGGCAAAAATAATAAGACTCAATACAATTGCTAAATTTTTTTTCATGATAAATCTCCTTTTTTGTTTATTTTTTAAAATAGTTACCTTTTTTCTTCCCAAACATCCAGCGGCTCAAATTGAATAATCTTGCCGTCATATTCTGTATGCGTGCCGTAGATTTCTTTTAAAATCTCAATTTCCTCTCGCAAAAAGTCCTCGGTAACGTTTAAGAATTCCGCCAGTTCAAAGAAATTATGAATATCTTCCTTGCTGGCTCTGATGATATCGTCAAGACTGATAAGCTCCTTTATTGCCCAGCGGTGCGCTTTCCGCTCCTGTTTTCGGTTGGCCATCTGGCTCTGATCGAGGATATCGATGCTGCCGGTTTCATAGTGGCCGAGTTCTTCGGCTAATATATATATCTTTTCCGCAGAAGTAGAAAGCGAACGGTCAAATATAATCGTATTGTCAAAATATAACCCTTTTAATTTACTAACCGGAATATCATCTTTTATTAGAGTGATATTCCTTGCCCGAATCATATCTTCTACTTGATGTAATTCCATTTACAGCCCTCGCTTCGTCTTTTGAAAATTACAAAAGTTCTTTTAATAAATCTTCGTGCCTTGTGAAAACAGATTCTTTAGTAGATTCTTGATAAGCCTTGTAGTCATCAGCAGTTTCTATGTCATCAAGACTTAACATATTGGAAATCATACCATAAACAATTGCGAAATCCCTATCATCTAATTTATCAAGCAATTCTAGTACATTCTCTTTTTGTGCTGTTGTAATCATAGGTAATCTCCTTTGTATATTTTGCTTCTTGGTGCTACTTTATAAATTATAATATCATTTTCCAAATAGTAAAATAAAGCTCTATATCTCCCAACGCGCAAGCGATATCTTTGTCCCTCTGAACCTTGCAAGGCTTTTACATCGCCAAGAGGAAGTTTTGCAATTTGCTCCATGATTTTGATAGCTTCTTGTTTTTGTATGGATTTTAAGTCTTTGACCGCTTGCTTAGAATAAACTATCTCCATTTACAGCCCTCGCTTCATTTTAAGGAATTGGATATATTCCCTTACTTTTTCCTGTTCTTCTTCGGTCAAGTCTTCTGTGGCGTGTACCGCTATCGTTTGTGGTGGGGTGTAGTCTTGGACATCTTCTTCCCAGCCCATTAGGTAGGCGGGAGTGGTATTAAGGATATTTGCAAGAGATTCAATTTTATCAGAAGGAATATTTGTTACAATTTCATTTTCGTACTTATATATATTTTGCTTTGTAGTGCCTATCTGTTTCGCTAATTCTTCTTGTGTAATAGAAAGATTTTCTCTCAATGCTTTTATTCTTTTCCCAATAGCCATTTTGAAATCCTCCTTTCAATTAATGTAACTTGATTATATCGCAAAAAAGTAATAAGTCAAGAAAAAACATCTTGGCAAGTTACACGCGGAACGGAATCAAATATTGGCAATGGTAAGAATGGAGACAAAGCAAAAGGAGATAGCAGAGAGAATCGGAGTATCGGCCAGAACAATCCGCAGAGAAATCAAACGAGGGATGGTAGAAGGACTGCTAAGAAGTGATTTAAGGAAGTATAATGAATACAGTCCAGAGAAAGCGCAAGAATTATATGAGGAAAAGCAAAGGAAGAAACAAGGGAATTATAGAATTAACCAGAAAGGATCTGCCCTACCATAAAAAGGGACGATATGAGAGCAAAAAAATTGCCAAAAAGATTAAAAAGCTGGGAGGAAAAAGTATAGAGACAAGGAAAAAAGAAATCAATGACAGAGAAAATGCCTATCATTGGGAAATGGATACAGTAGTTGGAACAAGGACGAGCAAAGCATGTTTATTGGTATTGACCGAGAGGAAGACGAGAAAACAGATAATAAGGAAAATGGAAAGCAAAACAAGTGAATGTGTGCTCAAAGAGATCGAAAAGCTGGAGAAACAATATCTAACGATTCTTCCTCTCCAAAAAGCGGACACTTTATTTTACCATTTATATTTATTACGGCGTAAAAAACGTTGAAAAATAAGGGGATATTCGAATTTTATAAAATAGGTTGCAGACGGGATAAATTCAAAACTCCGGAATTTTCATAGTACTTCGTTGGAAGACGGGAAACAATAAACTTCGGGTGGGGGTGAGCGGAGAGAGTTAATAATCAGAATAATATAAAGAAAATAAGAAAAAGAAGATATAAAATATTAAAAGACAGTTAAAGATATAAAAATTATTAGAGATCGAAAGAATAAAAGAATTAAAAGAGCAGAAATTCCGGAAAAGATAAAAAAATAATAAAATAAGAAAAAGGCTATTGACATTTTGAAATATGTATTGTAATATACAATTAAAGAACGGATCCGGAACGTTCTTATCAAATAAATTGTATAATGTGGTTTCGTGTTATATGATGATTTGAGAAGGGTAACTATTCACAACCGACGGTAAGTGAAAACCGAGCTGGAAAGGAGTGATATTTTATGATGAAACTCCAAAGAAGGTATATAAGGGCAGTGATTTAAACCCTCGTTGTTACTTTCAAGAGAAACCGAAAGATGGAAAGAAAGCGGCTGATATGTTAAAGCAATAAGGAAATGTGGATGAATTAATTATTGTACCGTTTAACTTTTGGCGTGTTTGATTATCAATAGATATGCGAGAGAAGAGAAAACGAATAAGGTTTTCCAAGATTGCAAAAAGATGATAATACCTGAGTAAGAGGAAATCGAAGTAAAGATGATTCCTACAGAAAGAAGTCATAGTAAGTAACATGACGGAGGTATGAAGCTTTAAATGAGAAAGCACATACAGAACTCAGGCTGAATACTTGATAATAAAACAGGAAAAAGCTTTCTGATATCGTTATTTACAGGATCGAGTGACGGGCTGTAGATGTCTGTTTTGAGAAAATGAAGCTGCGATAGTTCAGGTAACAATGAGGTACAGAGACGATCAATTATGAAGAGTGTGTAAAGGAACATTCGGAAAGATGCATGGGCTAAATCTCAAATTAATGATAAGGGATGCCAGATAGGTGGCATGAAAGGTTTTCGGATACTTGGCCGGCATAGGAGTAAATCCATTTGATCGTTGAAGAAAAGTAGTCTTTATAGGAAAGGGAAGAAATGAAAAAACTGAATACGGAAATATAGCCGTCTCGGATGTAGTGAGGCGGCTATTTCGTGTGTAAAATAACAGGAAGGTAGACTTGGGAATGATTCGAATTATCAGTGTAGGTGCGGTCAAAGAAGAATATATTCATCAGGCGGTCTTGCAGGAGGCTGGCCGTATCCGCCAAAGGGAGAAATTAGAGTTACTAGCGGTGGATGATGAAAAGTGTCCGGAGGAGCTATCGGATAAGGAAAAGGAAATGGTCAAGCGCGGGGAAGGTGAGAGAATTCTGCGTTTGCTTCGGCCGGAGGAGAGGGTGATTGCTTTGACTTTAGAGGGAAAAGCCTTTCGACCGCGGGAGTTTGCTGCCATGCTGCGGGGTGAGCCGGTTTGCTTTTTGATTGGCGGAAGTCTTGGCTTATCGCCAGAGGTGAGGAAAAGAGCGGATAGGGAGCTTTCTTTTGGCCCGATGACGTATCCGCATCAGCTGATGCGCTGGATATTGCTGGAGCAGATAGGTCTGGCTTTGCGCTGACGAACATGGGAAAGTTGAGTTTTTTACTTTACAAAAAAATAGAAAGTCTGAAATTTATCATTGATTTTTACCGGAAATTTCGATATACTGATAACACAAGTGGCAAAAGTATGGAAATCCGGCGCGGAGCTTTCCGGCAAAGGGGTTTAGCATCTTTTGGCAGGATTTGCGGAGGTGAGAGCCGAAGCAATTCTGTATTATAGGTGTCAAGTGCTTTTGGCGCCTACATCATACCGATAGAAAAAACCGGACACAAAAGGAGAAAATGGAATGAAATTAGTGTTAGTCAGACATGGTCAAAGCGAATGGAATCTGAAAAATCTGTTTACCGGCTGGACAGACGTTGAGTTGACGGAATTGGGCGTTCAGGAAGCCAAAGAAGGCGGCCGGCTGCTGCGGGAAGGCGGATATGATTTTGACGTTTGTTATACCAGTTATTTAAAGAGAGCAATTCATACTTTAAATCATATTTTGGAAGAAATGGACAGAGAATGGCTTCCGGTTTACAAGACCTGGCGCTTGAACGAAAGACATTACGGGGCGCTGCAGGGATTGAATAAGTCCGAGACAGCTGCGAAATACGGTGAGGATCAGGTCACGATTTGGCGCCGGTCTTTTGATGTTATGCCGCCGGCACTGGAGGAGCAGGATGAGAGAAATCCACGCAATCAGGCAGCTTACCGGAATGAAGATGCAAGCCTTTTACCGCTGACCGAAAGTTTGAAAGAAACGATTGAAAGAGCAGTTCCGTTCTTTGAAGATGTCATCAAGAAAGATATGCTGGCCGGTAAAAGAGTATTGATTGCGGCACACGGCAATTCGTTGCGGGCACTGGTTAAGTATTTTGATAAGATGACAGCCGAAGAAATTATGAAGGTTAATATTCCGACCGGTGTGCCTTTAGTTTATGAGTTTGATGCAAACTTTAACGTCACCGCTAAATATTATCTGGGCGATCAGGAAGAATTGAAAAAGAAGATGGAGTCGGTTGCCAATCAGGGAAAAGCAAAGTAAATAGGACAAAACAAAAGCGAAAGCAGAGAAAATGCTTTCGCTTTTATCGTTAAGGCAAACCGCTTATCAATAGCAAAAATAAATGCCGTTGATTTTGGTGTAGATGGTCTTGTTTTTAAAGGGTCTGGTGTTAAAGAAAATGCAGCTCCCGATTGAGTTTTCACCGCGCAGTACCCGCTTGGCGGCCAGAATGCTGGCGTAATCGGGAATAACCGAAGAAAAACCGGTTTTATGCGCCGGAGTATAATGCGGCGTGCCCGAAGGGGAAACGGCATAAATCACTTCCCATAGGGTGTTGGGATAATACGGATGCCGAATATGATTTAAAATCACGCTGGCAACTCCGTGAAGAGCAGCATAAGAAGTGCCGCCGGCCTCCTTATAAATTAACCGAGCCAAATCTTTGAGTTCCAGATGACTGTAAAAACGTGGAGCCGAGGCTGCCGGGTCAAATGCCCAAACGGAGCAGTTAAGTGAAACTGTATGATATAGGGAATCATAGGTGGTGGTAATATCCAATAGGCTTGCTATAAAAGATAAAGGAACCATCATTGTTCTATTTTGCTGCAACGAGAAAGCCGGCATTTCTCCAAGTACGTCATTATCCAGATAGAGCTTGGAATTGGCAAAAAAAGATAATTTCCGTTCAACCCCGTTGATAGTAAAAACAGTATCGGCTCGCAGGGCTTCCTGATTCCAGGTCAAAACGGAGTTCGGAATCAGCCGGAGGATGGAGCGCAGCGGGACGTAGATGGTTCCGCCGAACTCAAAAGCGTCTGTTTCATTGCGTAAATACCAGTCACCTACTAAAATATCGACCGGCATATAGGGTGAGGCCAAAAAATTATTTAACACGCTTTGCAGTTCGGCGGGCAGTTCAGGACTGCCCTTCGGTTCCGGTTGAGCCGGGGTTTCCGCGGTGTTTTCCTTTTCCTCTGCCGAAGCAGCGCTGTTTTCGGAAACTCCCGGCTGGGATGTTTCGGAATTTTCAGCACTACTTTCGGTAACGGTTGCCGGTGCCGGACTTTCGGTTGTTTGTGCCGGTGCCTGCGCCTGAACAGCAAATGAAAACAGAAAAAGCCCAAAAATGAAAACAGCCCAACGGAAAAACGGTGTTTTTTGATTTTTAAACTCTTTTTTTAAAATATTTTTTGTCATAGATTTTCTCCTTTGATTTTGCCATTATATAGTATGAAACAGAAAATGTAAAGGAAAATAAGAAAATATAAATAAAATACTTGAAACCAGCCGATAAATAAAGTAAAATAGAAGCGATAGTTAAGCTTATGAATTTAAAGCAGGCGCAGTGAATGTAAAAGGCTATGATAGAGTATGAAGCAGACGGATCATCCGGCAGACGGCACGCGGCCGGGATTCATTGTATTGACGAAGTATGAGGTGTAAAATGAGTAAGATAACAGTGGAAGAAATTTTACAAAAGGTGAACGCGATTCCTGCCTTTCCGGCAACGGTCATTAAGTTAATTAAAATGATGGACGATCCGAATGTTTCGGTCAGCAGCATTAAGGAAGTGATTCGAACAGATGAAGGTTTGACGGTTAAGCTGCTTCGAGTCGCCAACTCGGCTTTTTACCGGGGGCGGCGGGAAATCAAGACTATTGAGGATGCCGTAATCGTGCTGGGCCTTAGAACAGTCAAATCCATGATTTTTTCCGTAACGGTCAGTCCTATTTTATCCAAGGAGTTAAGTGGATATGATCTCGGAAAAGAAGCGCTGTGGCGGCAGTCGCAACTGTCAGCCATGACGGCGCAGACGATTGCCAAAAAATGTAAGTTTAAGGAAGTTGATTTGGCATATACGGCGGGCCTCTTAAAGGATGTCGGCAAGGTCGTTTTAGATGAATATGTCAAGAATAATTTTGACGAAGTGATGAAAGAAGTCGAAGAAAAGAATGTAGCCTTTATCGAAGCCGAATCGGATGTTTTAGGCTTTACCCATGCCGAGGTCGGAGCCAAGATTGCCGAGCGCTGGAACCTGCCGCCGGAAATTGTCGAAGTGATTCGCTACCA
This sequence comes from Lachnospiraceae bacterium oral taxon 500, assembly GCA_002999035.1. Taxonomy (NCBI): domain Bacteria; kingdom Bacillati; phylum Bacillota; class Clostridia; order Lachnospirales; family Lachnospiraceae; species Lachnospiraceae bacterium oral taxon 500. The sequence continues at coordinate 263,135 of CP027241.1, read as the reverse complement.
TCATGAACCGTCTAAGGCGGAGCTGAATCCGAAACTGGCGATGATTTGCCATTTGGCGGATGATTTGATTATGATGATGGGGGTCAATATCGGTGCAGATGGCCTGGCGTATCATTTTGATGAAAACAGCTTGGAAGTCTTGGAAATGACAGCGGGCGACGTGACAGAGATCATGTCTGATATTGCCGAGTATGTTGATTTGGAGGAAACCTATTTTTAAAGGGTTAAAAGAATGAACAGCGAGGCTCGGTAAAAATGCGGCTATGTATGCCGCAGAAAAACAGAGCGGAGAGAAACATGGAAAGAAGAAAATCGCAGCCGCAGGAGACGGGAAAAGTTCGAGAGAGAGGACTGGTTCGTCCGGCCGTGCCGGAAGAGGAAAAGGTCAGTGATTTTGAAAAAATACAGCGCATTCTGAAATGGATTCCGATTGTATTTTTTGCGGCGATTATTATTTTGTTTTACTTTTTTTACCTGGTTTTGCGTTTGAATCTGCCGGTATTTATCATTGTCGCGGTGGTGGTAACTATGTTGACCAAGGAAATCGGGACTTTGTTTTTTACCTTTCAGATGCGGCGCCGGCTGCTGGGGCCTTTGGAGAAGATGAAGGCAGCCACCGAGGAGATTGCCAAAGGCAATTACGGAGTAACGATTGACGACTTTGATTCGAATATGGTTGAGGATTTGATCGATTCCTTTAATAACATGAGCCGGGAGTTGAAAGAGGCCAATGAATTAAAGCTCCGCTACGAAAGAAACCGCAAACGCCTGATTGCCGGGATTTCACATGATTTGAAAACCCCGATTACCTCGATTATCGGCTATATTGACGGGATTCAAAGCGGAGTGGCCAAGGACGAGGAGAAGAAAAAGCAGTATTTGGAAATTATTTCCAAAAACGCGCACTATACCAATGACCTGATTAACGATTTGTTTCTTTTTTCCAAGCTTGATATTGACGAACAGGAATATGATTTTAAGCGGATGCTGGCCAATGAGATTTTTGCGGATTTCTTCTTGGAAAAGCAGTTGGAGTTGGAGGAACAGGGCGTTCAGGTAACGATTGAGGATCGGCTTAGGGAAAGCTGTTGGGTGATGCTGGATACGAAGATGATAGCCCGGGTGCTGTCTAATCTGATTCAAAACGGCATTAAATATAACGATAAGGAAAATAAGACGCTGCTCTTTCGGATATGGAATGATCCGCACTGGTTGTGGATTCAGGTGGCGGATAACGGAATGGGGATTCCGTCGGGCGACCTGCAAACCATTTTTGATGTGTTTTATCGGGCGGATTCTGCCAGGAGTAAGGATATCGGCGGGTCAGGATTGGGGCTTTCCATTGCCAAGCAGCTGGTAGAGGCGCACCACGGAGAGATTACAGCGCAAAGTGAACTGGATAAGGGAACGGTCATGACAATCAAGCTGCCAATTGTAGAAATGAGGGATTGATATGGAAAACAAAAAAAGGATCTTGATTATTGAGGACGATAAAAATATTGCCAATCTGGAAAAAGACTTTTTGGAAAGCAATGACTTTGAGGTGGTGATTGAATCCGACGGTCTGCGCGGTATGAAAACGGCGCTGAAAGGCGATTTTTCATTGATCATCATTGATATTATGCTGCCGACGGTCAGCGGTTTCGATTTGCTGATGACGATTCGGGATAAGCTTGATATTCCCTGCCTGATGGTATCGGCCAGAACCGATGATATTGATAAGATCAAGGGTTTGGGATTGGGAGCGGATGATTATATCACCAAGCCCTTTAATCCGAATGAATTGGTAGCTCGGGTAAAGAGCCAGATTTCCCGCTATGACCGCCTGCTCGGCAAAGACAAGGGGCAGGAAGTACTGGAGGTGTCGGGCTTACGCCTGATTCCAGAGTCGCGTAAGGTATTTTTAAATGACAAGGAAGTACAGCTGACCACGACCGAGTTTGATCTTTTGAACTTTTTTATGGAAACGCCGGATATTGTGCATTCCAAGCAAAAGCTGTTTGAAAAGATTTGGGGCGAGGATGAGTTTGGCGACATCAATACGGTAGCGGTGCATATTCAAAAGCTGCGCAAAAAGTTGGAGGAAAATCCGGGCAAGCCGAAAATCATTGAAACAGTTTGGGGCGCGGGTTATCGCTTTAATAAATTTTAGGGTTGCCGGATAAATTGGGATAGGAAGCGCGCAGCACGGCAAATGCGAAGCATTTGTTCTGACGGTGGCAAACGCCGGATAATTTAGGATAGGAAGCGCGCAAGCACAAATGAAAATGACTGTGAAGTAGCGGTATTTTGGCGCGCAGATAGTACATTGCAAAGTATCAGAGAACAGATATGAAGAAAGCAAGAATTATCACAAAAGAATATGATTTAAACCGGGCGAAGCAATTGGCGGAGGAACTGAAGGTTTCTCTGCTAATTGCTAAACTTTTGCTGACCAGACAGATTGCCGATGCGGAGGTAGCCGGACGGTTTTTGCAGCCGCGGCGGGAGGAACTTTATGATCCGTTTTTGCTGGCGGATATGGAGCGGGCGGTTGATTTGATTTTAACGGCTGTGGAAAAGCAAGACAGCATTTGTATTTACGGCGATTATGATGTGGACGGGATTACCGCGACTTCGATTTTGTATTTATTTTTAAAAGCGATTGGCGGGGCGGTGCAGTACTATTTGCCGGATCGGATGAGGGACGGCTATGGTCTGAATGAAGGAGCGGTCAGAGAATTGGCAGGCCGCGGGATTCGTCTTTTGGTGACGGTGGATACCGGTATCAGTGCGGTTCGGGAGGTGGCTTTGGCCAAGGAACTGGGGCTGACGGTGGTGGTAACCGATCATCATGAGTGCCAGGAGCTTTTGCCGGCGGCGGACGCGGTGATTGACCCGAAGCGGCCAGATGATGGTTATCCGTTTAAACAGATTGCCGGTGCGGGGGTGGCATTTAAGCTGATTTGCGCATTGGCTGACCGTTTGCGGGCGGCCGGGGCAAAAGTGGATAGGCAGCCGGATCCATTTGATTATATTGAATTGGCGGCGCTGGGAACGGTGTCTGATTTGATGCCGCTGATAGATGAAAATCGGGTTTTTGTCAAGGAAGCTTTGCAGCGGATGAAAAAAACGGAAAATCAGGGACTAAAGGCTTTGCTGGCGGCGGCGGAGATTGAGCCGGATAAGGTCAGCAGCGGGACGATGGCCTTTCGCCTAGGCCCGAGGCTGAATGCAGCCGGCCGGATGGGGGATGCTTCGCGGGGAGTGGAGCTGTTTATTGCCGATAATCCGGAGCGGGCGACAGCGCTGGCACAGGAATTAAATGAGGAAAATAAGAGGCGGCAGGAAACGGAGAACCGGATTACGGAGGAGGCTTTGGCTAAGATTGCCGAAAGTGGTGATCAGAGCAAGATTCTGGTGGTTGCGGGCGAGGGCTGGCATCACGGAGTGATTGGAATTGTGGCTTCCCGGTTGCTGGAGCGTTTTTACCGGCCGGTGATTGTCCTGGCGATTGAGGGTGAAAAAGCAGTTGGTTCGGCTCGTTCGGTAGCGGGTTTTAATTTATTTGAGGCTCTTTGCAGCTGCAAGGATTTGTTTAGTAAGTTCGGCGGCCATGAGATGGCGGCGGGCATGACTTTACCGGTTAAAGATATTGATGAGTTTCGGCAGAGATTAAATGAATATGCCGAGGATAAGCTGACAGAGGAACTTCTGACGCCGTTGGAGCCGGTTGATTTTGTGATCGAGCTGCCGGAAGTGTCGCTGTCTTTGCTGGAGGAAATGGAGCTTTTGGCGCCTTATGGACAGGGAAATCCGGAGCCAAAGTTTTTGGTTGAGAGTCATTTGGCGGAGATTCGGCAAATGGGCAAGGAAAATCAGCATTTGCGGCTGGGTCTGCGCCGGGGGCGGACGTTAATTGACGGCGTGGCTTTTTTTGAGGGTCAGGAGGCGGATCGGCTGTCGACGGATTTTGAGGTCAAAGCGGCGGGCAGTTTTCAGATTAATGAGTGGAATGGGATAAAAAAACCGCAGCTGATGTTGACTTATTTCAGTCAGGAGGAAAGTATCGGCGGTTTTGCGCTGGAGCTGCATAAGGCGTTACAGGGGGAAGACAGAACGGTTTGGCCGTATGCGGCACCGGAGCGGGCGGAATATAAGCAAATTTATTTGCAGTTGCGGCGTCTGGCGGCAGAAGGGAAGCGGGAGCTTTCCTGGCGGGATTTTCCGTTTTATTTTGGACAAAAGAAGAAGCAGGAGCTGGCGGGAACGCTGGCCGGACTGGCGGTGTTTGAGGAGCTGGGGCTTTGCCGGCAAAAGTGGACGGAGCAGGGCTTTTCGTTTGAACTGACGGCAGGGAAAAAGACGGAGTTGGAGCAATCAAGGATTTATCGGCGCTTGATGGTAGAAGCTAGGTGAGGAGCCGGAAAGGAAAGGGGTTATCATGAATTTAAAAGATGTAATGCGCAGCATTGAGGATTTTCCGCAGAAGGGAGTAATTTTTCGGGATATTACTCCGATTTTGCATGATCCGAAGACACTGCAGGAGGCGGTACGGCAAATGCAGGATGGGATTGGGACGAGTGATTTTGATTTGATTTTGGGGCCGGAATCACGGGGCTTTATTTTTGGCGTGCCGATTGCTTATAATCTGGAAAAGGGCTTTGTGCCGGTCAGAAAGGCGGGTAAACTGCCGTATAAGACGGTGGCCAAGACTTATGATTTGGAATATGGGCAGGCGACGATTGAGATTCATGTGGATGCAATTCAGCCGGGAGATAAGGTGGTAATTGTCGATGACCTTTTGGCGACCGGCGGCACAACGAAAGCGATGATTGAGCTGGTGGAAAGCATGGGCGGCCAGGTGGTCAAGCTGGTGTATTTGATTGAATTGGAGTTTTTAAAGGGCCGGGAACTTTTAAAGGGCTATGATATTCATTCGGTGATTCAGTATTAAGAGAGTGGTTTGCAATGCTTGGGGAGGATTTATGAGAAGGAAACGGAGGACTTGGAGCGCAGTGCTGGCTCTGGGGATGGTTTTGATTTTAGCAGCCTGCGGCAGTCAAAAGACGGAGCCGGCTGCGGATACGAAGGCGGAAAGCGTTCCGGTTAAAGAGGCAGAGAAAAATGTAGAAACGGCTAAGCCGGTTGATCCGTCCGGAACGGTAGTGGTTTATTCACCGCATGACGCAGATCCGTTGAACGATGGGATTAAGCAATTTATGCAAAAGTACCCGGAGATTCGGGTGGAAGTGGTAGCGGCCGGAACGGGTGAGCTGATTAATCGGATAAAAATGGAGGCCAGTCAGCCGGTAGCCGATGTGCTTTGGGGCGGCGGAGCCGACAGTGTAGCCGCTTATAAAGAGTATTTTGCGCCTTATATCTCGGCCAATGATGCCGCTATTCCAGCGGTTTACAAGGATGCCGAGCATATTTGGACGGGGGAGAGTCCGCTGCCGATGGTGCTGTTTTACAATAAGGAATTGATTGAAAAGGCGGGGCTGGCAGCTCCACAGAGCTGGGAAGATCTTTTACAGCCGCAGTGGCGGGGAAAAATTGCTTATTGTGCGCCGGCAAAGTCCGGCTCGGCCTATACGCAGCTGTGTACGATGCTGTTTGGTCATGGCGGGACGGAAAAAGGCTGGGAGTTTGTGCGGCAGTTTTACGCAAACTTGGACGGAAAGCTCTTGGATGCGTCGTCGCAGTGCCACAAGCTGGTGGCGGCGGGTGAGTATTATGTTGGCTTAACCCTCGAAAAAGCAGCCGTTCGATATGCGGATGATAAGAGAGTAGCTTTTGTTTATCCGGCGGACGGAACCAGTGCGGCGCCGGATAGTGTGGCTTTGGTTAAAAATGCGCCGCATCCGGATAATGCTAAGCTTTTTATAGACTTTGTAACCTCGGCGGAGTGGCAGCAAAGGCAAAGCAAAATGTGGGGGCGCCGGCCGGTGCGGGAAGATGTGGATGCCCCGGCGGGAATGGAGAAGTTAAGTGAGATCCGATTGGTGGACTATGATGCGGAGTGGGCGGCCAATAACAAAGAAATTGTGCTGGAGCAGTTTAATGAAATGGCCGAGCAGGAAGAAAACGCAGAGGCGAAATAGTGTTTTGGCCGGTGCGGAAAGTTGAGTGAAATAAGTTTGAAAAGCTGTCTTTGGGGAAAGGCGGCTTTTTTACTTTTGTTTTTTTGTTTTTTTTTATGGATGGCCGTGGATGGCTGATTTTCCGAAAACCGGCATTTGGGGTTGAAAAAGGGAAATAGTTTATTGTATAATGAAAAGGACAAGGAAAACTTTCGCTGAAATTGGCATAGAATAAGGATGGCTGTTAGACAGAAAAGGTTAGATAGCGAAGGGAAAGCTTTTTAAGGGGAGAAAGCCGATTATAGATTTTACAGTGAAAACAGGAAGGACAAATTATGTTATATTTAGTTAGACATGGACAAACGGAATTCAATGTGCAGGAAAGGATTCAGGGTTTGTGTGATTCAGCTTTGACGGAAAAAGGCCGGGCGGATGCCGCCAAGCTGGCAAAAGCCTTGGCAGATGTTGATTTTAAAGAGGTTTACGCCTCTGCGCTGGGGCGGGCAATTCAGACGGCTGAGATCGTGCAGGGCAGCCGGGGATTGCCGGTACATTCTTTGCCGGAACTGAATGAGATGGGTTTTGGCATCTGGGAAGGGCGGACGGTGACGGAATTAAAGCAGATTGGAGCCGGAGATTTGGCGGATTATCGGTATCATCCGCAGAATTATCTGCCGCCGGAGGGCGGACAAAGTTTTGCCGAGATGTTTAAACAGGTTGAAAAGGCAGGGCATTTTTTGTTTGAAAGAGCCAAAAATCAGGATATTTTGGCGGTATCACACGGTGCATGTATCAAGGCGTTTTGCTGCTTCTGGCAAGGGAAAAAAATAGACGAGGTTTGGGAGCCGCCGCTGATTGAAAATACCGGGTTGACCCTGATTGATTGCAGCGGTGAAAGGCCGAAGTTTGTGCTGATTGGTGATTTGAAGCATTTGCAGGAATGATAAGGGTAGTGGTTGCCGGGCTGATTGGATTCTTGGATGTATAAAAGAGAATAGCGAGGTGATACAGGTATCTCTCCATCCACCGAAAGTTGTTTGCCGGCATCTATTCCCATGCGGGCCGTATCCGAGATTACAACATTACGAAAAAGGAATGGGTGCTTGATGGGGCGACGGTGCTTTATGGCAGTGCCACTGAGCTTAGGGCTACATTGGACTATGATTTTTCTGAAGAGAGAAAGTTTTCTTATAAAAATCTCTCGATGAATGAAATTATTCACCATCTTGCAGTATTCGTTTCGAGGCTGTGGCAGATCCATGTATTTGGTGAAGGCAATACCAGAACGACAGCGGTGTTTTTTATCAAATACCTGCGCGCGCTGGGCTTTGATGTAACGAACGATATTTTCGCTGATAATGCATGGTATTTCCGAAATTCTCTTGTCAGAGCGAACTACAATGATCTGAAAAGCGGGATTCATGAGACGACAGAGTATCTGGAGCTATTCCTAAGAAACCTTCTTTTGGATGAGCGGAATTTGCTTCAGAACCGGACTTTGCATATTAGCGGGGCATTCAAAGAAGAAGTAAAACCGGACATTAAAATCACGAAACCGGACATTGAGAAAATAAAACCGGACATTGAGAGAAAGTTTCAGCGGAAAACCGCAAATCATATTTTGCAGCTCCGAGAAGCATTTGCAGGACAAATAATCTTTGGGCGTTCGGATGTGATGAGGGTGATAGATATCAGGCCGTCCAGAGCATCGGAACTGCTGAGAGATATGGCGGAACGAGGAGTGATTGAGCCGGTGTCCGGACGCGGAAAAGGAAAATACCGATTCCATCAGGATGAGGGCTGAGACGCGCAATACTATGTACTTGCAGAGATGAGAAAGAGTTGAGGGGGAGATTTCGATTTTAGGAACAAGGAACCAATGGGCGAGAGATGGCGTGAAAAATTGAAATAAGGAATCGCAGGAAAGCCGAAGAATCAGGGAAGGCTTTGGTTTGATTGGCATTTTGGGCAGAAGGGAGGACGGCAGATGGATCAGGAGTTGAAAAAAATTATTGAGAGCAGCAATAATATTGTCTTTTTTGGCGGTGCCGGAGTGTCGACCGAGAGCGGAATTCCGGATTTTCGTTCGGCGACGGGGCTGTATAATCAAAAGCACCAAACGACTTATGCGGTTGAGGAAATGCTGAGCCATGCTTATTTTATGCGGCATTGCGAGGAGTTTTATGATTATTATAAAAATCATCTGCTTTTTCCGGAGGCCAAGCCCAATCAGGCGCATATTGCTTTGGCGAAGTTAGAGGCTGCGGGGAAACTCAAGGCGGTGATTACCCAAAATATCGACGGCCTGCATCAGGCGGCCGGATCGAAAAATGTGCTGGAGCTGCATGGCTCGGTTTATCGGAATTATTGCATGGATTGCGGCCGGAAGTATGAGCTGGAGGATGTTTTAAGTCAGAACGGAGTGCCGAAATGCGGGCATTGCGGCGGGATTATCCGACCGGATGTAGTGCTTTACGGGGAAAGCCTTGACCAGTCGGTGATTGAGCGGGCGGTCAGGTATATCGCACAGGCCGAGGTCCTGATCATCGGCGGCACGTCGCTGGTGGTTTATCCGGCTGCCGGGCTGATTCAGTATTTTAGGGGGAAAAGCCTGATCCTGATCAACCAGCAGGCCACGCCGCAGGATGGTAATGCCGATTTGGTGATTCATGAGGCGATTGGGAAAGTGCTGGGGGAAGTGGTGGAGTAGGGGGAGGAAAAGTTTAAGTAAGCCGGAGCGGCAATTGAAAAGCTTTAAAAGGGTTGACAGCAAGCAGGGGGTAAGGTAAAATGAAGAATGGCAAAGAGGGAAAAAATCTGAGGATTCCGTTGGTATCCGTGATTATTCCGGTATATAACGGAGCAAAGTATATTGAAAAAGCCATTGCTTCTGCCTTAGCGCAGGAACTTCCGCTGGAAATTATCGTGATTGACGATTGTTCCACTGATGGCTTGCCGGAAATGTTGAAAAAAAGCCGTTACTGGCCGTTGATTCATTATATTCGTAACAGCCGGAATCAAGGTGTGGCCATTTCCAGAAACAGGGGGGTGGCTGCGGCCAAGGGCAGATATATTGCCTATCTGGATGCCGATGATTGGTGGCGGAGGGGAAAACTGAAAGCGCAAATGAGCCTGATGAACGTCAGGCAATGTGTATTAAGCTATACCGCCAGAGAATTGATGGATAAGGATGGCCGTTCTTTAAAGAAAGTAATTGGGGTAAAAGAAAAAGTAAATTACAAACAGCTTCTGTACCATAATATCATTCCTTGTTCTTCCGTAGTAATGAAGCGGGAGGTTGCCTTGGAGTTTCCTATGCGGCGAAGTGATTTGCATGAGGACTATTTGCAATGGCTGAGTGTACTAAGAAAATATGATGCGGCTTATGGCATCAATCAGCCGTTTTTGATGTCGCGCATGACGGAAGGCGGTAAATCCCGAAACAAGTGGAAATCTATTTATATGACTTATGGAGTTTATCGGGAAATGGGGATCGGCCGGATAAGGTCGGCGTGGCATCTGATGTGGCACTTAGGAAACGGGATAGTGAAATATGCAAGGAGAGGGTAGGTAAATGAATCAAAGCGAGCCCTTAAGAGTACTTCATATTATTGAAAAAATCGAAAAAAATAATGGTGTCACAGCAGTGGTGCTGAATTATTTCAGGCAGATCAATAAAGAAAAAGTGATATTTGACTTTATTACTCATGGAGATTCCGAGCAAGATTTAGTAAAAGAAATTCTCGATTTGGGTGGTAGAATTTATCATTTTCCGGAATTGTCTTTTCGGAATCTAAGAACATGCAGTCAGAAAGCAGAGATACTATTTCACAGGTGTGGTTACCAGATCGTACATTGTCACATTCCAAATGCTGCATTTATATATCTAAAAGCAGCAAGAAATGAAAGGGTTCCAATTCGTATTATACATAGCCATAACTCAAAAGGCGCGGAAACAACAATAAAAAAACTGCGGAATGATATTTTGCATAAAATAGGAAAGTATTATGCCAATCAGAAGATGGCATGTTCGAAAATGGCAGCAGATTACTTATTTGGAACGATCAGAAAGGTCTTTTTGCTTAATAATGCAATTGATTTAGAAAAATACAAATTTAGGAATGAAGACCGGCAGATGATAAGGAATAAGCTGCATTTAGACGAAAAGATTGTTTTGGGGCATGTGGGACGATTTTCGCTTCAAAAAAATCATGTTTTTTTATTGGAAATTTTAGAAAGACTGATCAGGAAAAATGAAAAATATCGTTTGTTACTGGTAGGTAATGGTGAACTGGAAAAGGGTATTAAATCAATAGCAAAACAAAAAAAAATACAAGATTATATTATTTTTGCGGGAGTTCAAAAGGAAGTATCTAAGTATTTATGTGCCATGGACTTTTTCTTACTGCCTTCTTTGTTTGAAGGATTGCCGGTAGTGGGAGTGGAAGCACAAGCAGTAGGACTTCCTTGCTTTATGTCGGACAAGATTACGAGGGAAGTAGAAATAACAGAACAGGTTCGATTTTTGAACCTGAATGAAGAAATATGGGTAGAAGCAATTGAAAACCATAAGGAACAAAACAGGGATCAAATGGTTGAAAAGATTATAAATAATTTCACGGTAGCCGGATATTGCATTCAAACGGAAGCGGAGCGGTTGGTGGAGTATTATTTCAAGTTAACAAATAGTGATATCTATAGAATGATGAGGCTATAAATTAGGGAGTAACTATTGTGAATAGGATAAAAAGAACAATACAAGCATTTTTAAAATATAGAAATTTATTAAGAGAGTTAGTAATTAGAGATATAAAAATAAGATATCGAAAATCCTTTCTGGGATTGCTTTGGACAGTGCTAAATCCTTTATTAATGATGATTGTAATAACTTTTGTTTTTTCTACTTTATTTAAGTCAGAAATTGAAAACTTTGCTGTATATTTTTTAAGTGGTAATATTTTGTTTTCACTAAATTCAGAAGCAACTATACAAGCACAGTTATCTGTTTTGAGTAATGGAGCGTTGATAAAGAAAGTATATATTCCCAAATATTTATTTCCCTTATCCAAGGTATTATCAGCCCTTGTTAATTTCTTTTTTGCATTTATTGCGGTAACAATTGTAATGGTAGTGACTCAGGCTGAATTTCATACAACAATGTTATTATCTTTTGTACCGGTATTGTATTTGACATTATTCTCAACCGGTTTGGGACTGCTTTTATCGGCACTAACTGTTTACTTTAGAGATTTGACACATTTATATAATGTATTTATTTTGGCTTGGATGTATTTAACACCTGTTTTTTACCCAATTGACATTGTTCCTGAAAGCAGCCGAGCAGTAATGGAATGGAATCCGATGTATAAATTTATTACATATTTCAGAATGCTGATTTTAGATGGTGCTATCCCAAGCTGGCAAATGAATTTAGAATGTTTGCTCTTTGGACTGATAAGTTTAATAATTGGAATGTATGTGTTCTATAAAAAACAAGATAAATTTATTTTATACATTTAGGATCTGAAAAGAAACTTATGATTGAGGATGACTATGAAGAATGTAATTGAGTTAGAAAATGTATCAATGATGTTTAACTTAAGTAAAGAGAGGGTAGATAATTTAAAAGAGTATGCAATTAAGTTAATCAAAAGAGAGTTGATGTTCCAAGAGTTTTGGGCATTAAGAGATATCTCATTTCAGGTAAAAAAAGGAGAATCCATTGGCCTTATCGGATTAAATGGTTCTGGAAAAAGTACCTTACTTAAGATCATTGCCGGGGTACTAAAAGCGACAACCGGAAATGTCAAAGTAGAAGGTTCAATTGCTCCTTTAATTGAATTGGGAGCCGGCTTTGACATGGATTTATCGGCCAGAGAAAACATATATTTGAATGGTGCTATATTAGGATATTCCAGAAAAGAAATTGCTGGAAAATTTGAAGAGATTGTAGACTTTGCAGAACTATGGGAATTTATTGATGTCCCTATAAAAAACTTTTCTTCAGGAATGCTTGCGCGCCTTGGATTTTCGATTGCTACAATATCACAGCCGGATATTTTAATTGTGGATGAAATTTTATCAGTAGGTGACCTTGCGTTTCAAAAAAAGTGTGAAAAGAGAATTGCTAAAATGATGGAAAATGAAACAACAATTATTTTAGTTTCGCATTCTATGGAACAAATAAAAGAAGTTTGTCAAAAAATTGTGTGGCTTGAAAAGGGAGTAATTAGAGAAATCGGAAATGCAAACAGCCTTGCTGGCAGATATATAGAAGAGTATCAGTGATGCAGAGGAAAAGACATGGGATTTAACTATCAAAGAGAACCGGGAAAAGAGAAGCAGGATAGAGGATTAAACAAGAAAGAAAAACCGTTGGTAAGTATTATCACGGCATATTATAATGCAGAAAAATACTTTGAGCAGACATATAACTGTGTTTTAAATCAGACGTTTCCCTGGTTTGAGTGGATTATTGTTAATGATGGCAGTACAGATAAGATAGATAGGTTGGAAGAATTCGTAAAAACTGATCCGAGAATTATATTATATCATAAAGAAAATGGTGGTCCGGCTTCGGCAAGGAATTATGGAATCAACCGGGCGAAATCAGAGGTAATTATTCCATTAGATAGTGATGATTTAATAGAGCCTGTTTTTTTAGAAAAATTATATTTTGGATTATATTTTAACAAAGAGTGTAGCTGGAGTTATACAGATTCGGTTGGATTTGGGACACAGCAATATTTGTGGAAACGAACATTTAGCAGTGAGCAGATGAAGAATATAAATTTATTGGTCAATGCAGGGGCGATTCGCAAGCATGATTTTGAAGAAATTGGATATTATGAGGAAAATGGAAAGTATTATCATGAAGACTGGGGGGCTTGGCTTAAGTTACTGTCAAAGGGGAAAAAGCCGGTACATATTGAAGGCTATGATTTTTGGTATCGCCGGAGTGAAGAAGGAGCAATGACATTAACCGAAGGCGATAAAAAGAATCGAAAACGCTCTCAGGAAATCATTGAAAAGATTGCAAAAGATATTAAGCAAGAGATAAAAGCAATTGAATTTCCAGTAATGGAAGAAACGAATTGCTTTGCTGTTCCTCAAAAAATAGAGTGGTCATTTCCGGTTTATGAAAAAAAGGATAAAACTAGGATTTTAATGTTATTGCCTTGGTTAGAAATGGGAGGTTCCGATCTTTTTAACTTAGAAGTAGTCAAAAAATCCAACAAAGAGAAGTATGAATATAGTATTATAACGACATTGCCAAGTGAGAACACATGGAAAGACAGATTTCAAGATTATGTGCCAGAGATATTTGAACTGCCTCAATTTTTAGAGATGAAAAACTATGCGGCATTTATCAGCTATTTTATTCAAAGTCGGGAAGTAGATGTATTGTTTTTGAGCAATTCATATTATGGGTACTATTTAATACCATGGCTGAGAAAAGAATTTCCGGAGTTAGCAATTATTGACTATGTCCATATGGAAGAATGGTATTGGAGAAATGGTGGATTTGCGCGTGTTTCCGGTGTGATGGGAGAAGTACTGGAAAGAACGTATGTGTGTAATGGCAGGACGCAACAGATATTGGAAGAACATTTCGGAAGAGAAAAAGGCAGTGTTAAAACGTTATACATTGGAGTAGATAAAGAGAAATTTCAAAGAGAAAAGGTGGGACAAGAAGAAATTGAAGAACTGAAAGAGAAATTTCAATTAGGAGAAAGAAAAGTAGTTTTATTTCCGTGCCGGATTCATCCGCAGAAACGTCCGTTTTTGTTGTTGGAAATTGCAAAAGAAGTAAAGGAAGCTGTTTTTTTAGTAGTGGGAAATGGACCGCAATTAGAGGAAATGCAGCAAAAAGTGCAGGATAGTGGTCTTGGGGAAAGAATAAAGTTTGCAGGCAGAGCAAAAGACATGCGTTCATACTATGCTTTGTCAAATATTACGTTGATTTGTTCCTTAAAGGAAGGATTGGCACTGACAGCATATGAATCCTTGGCGATGGGAGTACCGGTAGTCAGTTCGGATGTTGGAGGGCAGAAAGAATTAATTACCGAGGAAGTCGGAAAAATAATTGCGTTAGGGCAGGAAGAGGAGAAAGACTTAGATAATCGGGAGTTTTCGAAAGAAGAAATCCGAGAGTATACAGAGGCGATTAAAAGCTTGTTGACTGAGGCGGAAGAAGACGGAGCTAAAAGGCGGCTTGCTTGTCGAAAGAGGATTGAAGAAGGATTTTCAACGGATAATATGATTGTGAATTTGGAGAGAGAATTGGAGGAGGGGCAAACAAAGGAAAGGAAAAGGGAGAGAAAAGAGAAATCGGAAGAACTTAGAAAATATTCGAAATTGGCAGAGGACTACCTAAGCCTTTATGTAGAGTATGAAGCGCTGGGAGCCTCTTTTAAAAATAATCATTCTCCAAATATGAAAAATGAACTGATACGGATTGCAAACTCAAAATGGGGGAGAAGATTAATTAGTTTAGCCTTTAAATTAAGAGTGAATAAGATTTTTAAATAGATATGAGGGATGAAAAATGGAGAACCGAGTTACAGTTATAACATTGTTTGATAAGTATGAATGTTTGTATAAAACTTACTGCAGCTTACAGAAGCAAAAAAATATAGATTTCCAATGGCTTATTATTGCTAAAATGGAAGATAAAATGGAATTGGGAAAAATAGCTTCATTGGATAATAGAATTTTATTACATTTAAGTGAGAACTCGGATATTCTTGAAGTAGAGCAGGAAGTTTTTCGGCAAATTAAATCGGACTATATCTTTTTTTTGCCGGAGGGAAGTGTCATAGGAAATACTTGGCTGGAAGAACTTCTATATCTTTTGTATTTTAATCCGAAGTTTAAAATGTCATGCGTTTTAAATAAAATCTGTGCTACTGAAGAAAATATAAACTTTTTTATGATAAAAAAAGATGGGTTATGTCAGGAGATATCAATTAAAGAGAGTATAAAGAAGTGGAATCAGATTATATATATAGAAAAAACATACGAGGATAAAAAATGTAGAGAATTAAAAAATAAATGGGTTGGTGAGTCCATATTAATTAATACTTATGTTCCCGGATTAGAATTTATTAATTTCGAAGATATGAATTATTTAGAAAGATTTAAATTGATTAGACAAGTAGAACAAGAGGAAACTCATTCTTTAGAACAAAGAGAAAAAATAAGTATATTACTTTTAACACAATGGTTAGAAATAGGCGGAGCAGATGCTTTTAATTTAGAGTTTGTTAAAAGAGTTAACAAGGAGAAGTTTGATGTTAGAGTCATTACTACCCAAAAAAGTGTTAATGTATGGAAATATAAATTTGAAGATGAAGTAGAAGAAATTATGGATTTATCTTGCTTTTTAAAAAAATCAGATTATATCGATTATATTTTAAAGTTTATAGAAACAAGAAATATAGATATTGTTTTTATTTCCAATTCATATATTGCATATTATTTTTTGCCTTATATAAAAAAAAGATTTCCGAAAGTGGTTTGCATAGATTTTGTCCATACAGAAGAGTGGTACTGGAGAAATGGCGGGTTTGCAAGAATTTCAGGAATAATGGGTGGACTTTTATCGAAATCTTTTACAGGAAGTGTAAATACTAGAAAGGTATTAACAGATGTATTCAATAGAAAAAATGTAGAACAAGTATATGTTGGCGTGGATACAGATATTTATAAAAATAAAGGAATAGGGGATATAAATGTTAGATCAAGGTTTAATGATAAAAAGATAATTCTTTACATTGCCAGATTAAATAAAGAAAAGAGACCTTTGTTAATGTTGGAAATAGCAAAGCAGCTTATAAAAATAAGGAGAGATATTGTTTTTTTAGTAGTAGGAGATGGTCCGGAATTTAATAAAATGCAAAAGTTTATTGCAAAAGAGAAACTTGAAGACTTTGTAGTATTAGAAGGCTATCAAGATAATTTAATACCATATTATGAAAGTGCAGATATATCATTAATTTGTACGTTGGTGGGGATTACTTTTGTTACTTACCAATCTTTAGCAATGGGCTTGCCAGTTGTATCGAGCAGTTCAGGTGGTCAGGATGAAGTGATTACAAATGATGTTGGCAGAGTAATTCAAACATCTGTAAAAGAATATGAAATAGATGTTGATGAAGTTAATCAATATGTAAGTGCTATTGAAGAGTTGTTGTCGTCAGAAGAAAAATTGTTACAAATGAAAAGCAATTGCAGATTAGTCGCACAAGAAAGATTTTCGATTAATCAGACGGTTTTTAAATTAGAACAAGAATTTATTAAATTGTCTAAAAAAGAAAGTGTCGAAGAATCACAATCAATTAATGAGATAGACTTTGAGCCGCTTCAATTGTATGCGCTATATGAGGAAACTGAGAGTAATTGGGAAAAAGCCAAAAAATACTACTTGGATCAAATTGATAGTAAAGAGAAGATCCTAAAAAGTCAGGGAAAATTTATTATAGAATTTGAGGAAGCCAAAAAATACTTTCTCTCAGAGATAAGTGCCCTTAAAGAAGCAAAACAATATCATTTAGGACAAATAGATAATCTTCATGAAGCAAAAGATTATTACTTAAAAGAAATAAGTAATAAAGATAGAGAATTGCATGAACTTATGGAAGCAAAACGATATTTTTTAGATCAGATAGAAATAAAAGATGGTGAGATTAATAAATTAAAAGAGATAGAGAAAAAATATAAAATCCAAGAAGAACAGATTCGTGAATTGAAGAATACAATAGAAAAGTTTAATTATAAACTAAAAATTTTGACAGAAGATAAAAGTATTATGTGGATAATGAAGTTAAAAAAAATAAACCTTTGAAAGGAGAGGGGAAATGAATTTTGAAAATAGACCGGGAAAGCAAAGGCTAGATCGATTTGATTCTAAAAGAATTAAACAAAGATATGTTTCTGTAGTGACACCTTATTATAATGCATCAAAATATATTATGGAAACAGCAAATAGTCTTTTGAATCAGACATTTCCTTTTTTTGAATGGATTATCGTAAATGATGGAAGTACATCTAAACATGAGTTAGAGGTGCTTGCAAAGCTTGAAAATATAGATGATAGAATAAGAGTATATCATCAAGAGAATAGTGGTGCTTCCAAAGCTAGAAATTATGGAATATCAAAGAGTCAAACAGAATATATAGTTTTTTTGGACGCAGATGACCTTATAGACCCTTTGTATTTGGAGTATACATTTTTAGGAATATATACTAATCAAGAAGCATCGTGGACTTTTACTAATTCTATAGGTTTTGACAAGCAGGAATATTTATGGGAACCAGAATTTTCTACAACGAAAATGAAGGAAGAGAATATTTTAAGTTATATTGGGTGCATAAAAAAAACAGTGTTTCAAGATAAGGATATGTATGATGAAAATAATAAAAATCTTTGGGAGGATTATCAGTTTTGGTTAAAGGTTTTATCGAAAGGACACCGACCAATTCAAATTAAAAAGCCTTTTTTCTGGTATCGTCGTCTTGATTCCGGAGAGTTATCAAAAATCGAAAAAAATCCGGAATTGAAAAAAGAATTAAAAAAAAGAATAAAAGCGCTTGCAATGAATGTGCCGGATAATGTACTGGCAATTGATTTCTTGCTTCGGCATGAATTAGAATTTACAGAACCGGTTAAATGGGAAATCAGTCAAAAATTTCCATTAATTAAAAAAGAAAAATATGTTCTGTTAATGATTCCTCATCTTGAAATGGGGGGAGCGGATATATTTAATTTAGATTTAGTCAAAACTCTTGTAAATAATGGGTATAAAGTTGCACTTATTACCACCGAGAAGAGTGAAAACTTACTGGAGAGTAGGTTTAAAGAAATTACAACTGAAATATATACATTATCAAGTTTTTTAAATGTAAATCATTACATTTCGTTTATCCACTATTTAATAGTAACAAGGGATATAAAGGTTGTTTTCAATATCAGTAGCTTTTATGGATATTATGCCTTGCCTTGGATTAGAAAAGAATTTTCGGATATATATATTTATGACTATATCCATGCCGATTCGAAGTATTGGAGAAATGGTGGATATGCAAGGTTATCATCAGTATTTGACAGTGTAATTGACAAAACCTGGATTGCTAATCGGACTACGTTAGAAATAATGGAAGAAGATTATAACAAACGAAATAACAATACACAAGTATGTTACATTGGTACAGATACAGAATACTTTAATCCTCATTTGGGAGATGAGAAAAAAATAAGGGAAAAATACAAGATTCCAAACGGGAACAAAGTGGTCTTGTTTTTATGCAGAATTAATCCTGAAAAAAGGCCGTTTTTGATGTTCGATATTGCCGAGAAGCTTTTAGCTCAGCATAAAGATATGTTTTTTTTAATTGTAGGGGACGGAGAAAATTATGATTTATTGCATGATAAAATTAAGAAAAGTTCTTTTTCTAATCGCTTTATTTTAACTGGGGAACAAAAAAATACAAGGGATTTTTATGCAATTTCAGATGTTCTGCTAATTACTTCTTTGAAGGAAGGATTGACATTAACGGCTTTTGAAGCAATGTCCATGGGACTTCCGGTGATTAGTTCTGATGTGGGTGGACAAAAAGAACTGATTAATTCAGAACGAGGAGAACTTATTCCTTGTTTGCAAGATGAAGCGAAAGATTTATTTAATTATGATTATTCAGCAGAAGAGATTAATTTATATGTAATTGCAATTAATCGAATACTATATAATTCAGCAATAGATAAAAATGGACTAAGAGATTTAATTATTAAAAATTATGATAAGTATATAGGGTTAAATAGTATTTGCTCTGAAGTGAATGCGGTGTATGATAAGATGGTAGAACACTCTAATAAGTTTGTGGGGGACAGCCGAATAATTGATGAATTAGTTACAATTTTTTCGGCTTATCAACAAAAAGAAGAGGTTGCCAATAGATTATGGTTAAATAAACTCCGCATAGAGGATATTCTTAATAATAAGGAACTTTTTGCAGGAAATGGTAGTAGTGCTGAACTTCGGCTGCAAGAAATTTATAGTATGAGATCGTGGAAAATGATAGAAAAATACCAAAGATTTATGAATAATACTGCAGTAGGCAAAGTATTAAGTAAAATCCGAGATGGAATCCGAGGAACAAAATAATGAAGCGGTTACTAAATAAAAATACCCTAAAAGAAATGCTGCGATATGCTTTTTTTGGAGGGGTTACAACGATTCTGAATTTGCTGATGTATTACTTCATGGTAGAACTTGATATGAATTATCTGATTGCCAATGTATTGTCTTTTGTGATTGCGGTAGTTATTTCCTATTACTTCAATAAAAAATGGGTATTTATCGAAAAAAGGTCAAGGGCCAGGAAAAACGAATTTATTCGCTATGTTTTGGTAAGGGCTTTTTCCATTGTACTGGACTCGCTTTTGCTTTATATTGCTGTGAGCTGTTTGAGACAGGATAAGATGCTGAGCAAAGTATTTATCAGTGGCGGAATTATATTGGCGACATATATGCTGAATAAAATATATGTATTTGAGAAAGGGAAAAGGAATGAAGAAATACATTAAGCTACTTAGGATAAAGCATTATATTAAAAATATATTGGTATTTGTTCCGCTGGTATTTGCGAATAATCTGTTTGATATTCCCAAAGTTATTCAGGCAGGGATTGGTTTTTTTCTTTTTAGTCTGATTTCGTCAGTAGTATATATTTTTAATGATATTAAAGATATTGAGAAAGACAGACAACATCCAACCAAACGATTTCGGCCGCTGGCCAGTGGAGAAATTAAGATAAAAACAGCTAGAGCGATAGCGTTCCTTTTGCTGGCGGCGGTTTTGGGTATTAATGTTCTTATTGTTCACCATAAGGTGCTGCCATTGGTTGTTTTAATGGTATATTTGGCATTAAATATTGCTTACAGCAGTTATCTTAAAAATTATCCCATCATAGACGTTCTTATTTTAGCCTTTGGCTATATTTTGCGGATTTATTTTGGGGCGGTGTTAGTGGATATTACAGTTTCGGCTTGGCTATATTTAAGTATGATGTCATTATCGTTCTTTTTAGGTTTTGGCAAGCGTAGGAACGAACTGCTAAAAAGGGGGATGACGCATCGGCTGGTTTTGAGATATTACCCAAAGGAATTTTTGGACAAAGTAATGTATATGTTCTTGGGAACGACCATGGTTTTTTATTCCTTGTGGTGCGAAAGTGTAGTTAAGATTTATGGTGATGTTGTTTTACTTTCGGTACCGATTGTGATTATAACGGTTTTGAAGTATACGCTGATTATTGAAAGCGATTCCGACGGTGATCCGGTAGAGGTTATTTTATCGGATAAAACTATAATGAGTCTGGGAATTATTTATGCGGCTTTAATGCTGTATGTGCTATATGGAAGGTAAATAGTTTATGGAAATATATGTGTATGATTTTGACGGAACAATTTATCGGGGTGACAGCAGCGTGGATTTTTTTCTGTTTACTTTTCAGCGGCATCCGTTTAGCATTATAAGGATTTTGCCGAGCTTAATGGTGGCGTTCCTTCAGTATTTTTTGAAAAAAATAAAGAAAGAGCAATTGAAAGAAATATTTTTCTCTTTTTTGAAGTATATTCCAAATACGATGGAGCATGTTGAAAAATTTTGGCAGCAGCATTTAAGAAAAATAAAGAAATGGTATTTAGAGAAAAAAGATCATTCAAAAGATGTGATTATATCGGCATCGCCGGAGTTTTTATTGGAAATTCCAAGCCGAGAAATGAAGATTTATAAGCTGATTGCCAGTAAAGTTGATTCTCATAGCGGCCATTTTTTATCGCCGAATTGCTATGGGAAAGAAAAAGTGGTAAGATTAAAAGCGGAATGCCCGGAAGCGGAGATAAAAGAATTTTATTCGGATACTTATTCGGATCGATACTTAGCCGAAAAAGCGGAAAGTGCGTATTTAATAAAAGAGGATAAAAAAATAAATTTTTGGGGAAAGGAATAGACAAATGTATAAAGTTGATAGATATAAACTTGCATCAATGCTGTTGACTTTTTTTTCTATGACAGTCGTTGTTACTGCAATTTTTTTGCTGGCTGGAATTAGTGTGAGTATATGGAATATTCTTTTTGCGAGCACGGTTACGGCGAGTATTTTTTTGTATAAAGATAATGATTTTAAAAAGACAATATTTCATTTAGTTGTGGTGGCGGCTATTATTGTATTGATAACATTATTTAGTAGTTCGGTTTTTGATCAAACATGGGATGGGGCCGCTTATCATAAGCAGGCTATTGGTTTTTTGAAATATGGATGGAATCCGGTGTATCAGGCCAACACGGTTTTTAATGAATTGTCTCATAATATTCAAATTCCTAGACACAATCCAATGCTTTGGGCAGAAGCATATCCCAAAGCGACTTGGTATTTCAGCGCTTCGATTTATGCGCTTACCGGGAATATAGAATCGGGAAAGATGTACCACTTGTTGTTTGCGCTGATTACATATTTATTCTTTTCGGAATTTTTAATCAGAAAAGGTTTAAAAAAATATCAAGCTATTTTGAGTTCTTTAGTTATAGCCTTAAATCCTGTTGTATTGGCACAGTTTTGTTCATATTATTTGGACAGTGTTGTAGTCTGTAGTTTAATGCTAATTATGCTATTATTTATGCAAGTTTTTGAGGGGCGAGATCAAGCAAAGAATTGGCTCAATTTATCTTTTTTGATGATAATAGGATGTAATTTAAAATTTTCAGTAGGACTGTTTGTAGCAACATATGCTATTATTTTTATTCTGTATTATTGTTATAGGGAAACAAATAAACGAAAAGTGGGGGGAAGGTTTCTAATATTGGCTTTTTCGGCATTTATGGCAGTGGGTGTAGTTGGAGTTTCACCATATTTAACTAACCTATTAAGATATCAAAATATTTTTTATGGTTTCATTGGGGAACAGGGATTTATGACAAAAGACCTTGCAGGGCAATATTTTGGAATTAAGGGACTGAGTGATCCCGTTATGTTTTTTCTATCATTGATAGGAAGAATGAGCCATGGAAATCTGACACAAATAGGAGATTTGGTTAAGATACCATTTACTTTTAAAATGGAGGAATTGAATTATTATTACTATGTAGACCCTAGAGTTGGAGGGTTAGGTGTATTTTTTAGTGGTATATTTTTTCTGAGTATTATTGTATGGGCTTTAAAAAGAAAACAATGGAGAAAAGAATTTAGTGATACAAAAGATAAAATGCTGATTGTGGAAATATTTTCATGGATATCTTTTATAGAAATGGCATTTTTACCAACATCGTATAATACCAGATATATCGGACATATCTATATATTATTTTTTATTTCACTTTTTATATTGTTTAGTTTGGAAAATAAATTGAAAAATAAGATTTCAAATTATATCGGAATATTTATTTGCGTTATGGGAATTCTAAATACAGCGCCGTATGTTCCGGTAATGCTTCATAAAATTGATGCAGCTACAGATATTAGAGCGATTTTGAATTATATGAAAAATAGAAGTCAAGAAGGAAAAAAATATCAGGTTTGTTTTTATGTGGATGATTTTAGTGGAATGAATTATAATTTAATGGATAAGGATATCAACTATGAATTAGTTTTAAGAGAACAGGTAGATGAAACATTTCAATTGACATATGCAAATTGGTTATATTATAAGGAACTACCATAAAGAGTTGTGGAAAGGAGCAAAATGGATTCAAAGTTCGTATCTATAATTGTTGGAGAATATAATTCAGAAAGCTTTATTGAAAAGAATGTAAGATCGTTACTAAATCAAACATATAAAAATATTGAGATATTGCTTTATGATGATGCTTCAACTGACTCAACGCGAGAAATAATGAAAAAAATGCAAACGGAATTTCCAGATAAAATTCGAATATTTTATTCAGATGAAAACAAAGGAGTGGGCTATGGCAGGAACTATTGCTTACACCAAGCCAAAGGAGAATATATCTTATTTATGGATCATGATGACTATATTCATGATTCTTATGTAGAAAGGGTACTTAAATTTGCAGAAAAAAATCCGAAGTACGATATTGTGTATACGGGTTTTACCAGTGTTGATGATACTGGCAAAATCCGATATATTAGGCGATTTAAAAATAAAGAAATGGCCTTACGTCAAAGTATTCCGTTATTTGCGAAACTTTATAAAAGACAATTTTTGATAGAGAATCAATTAAAATCTTGCGAAGGCAGGGTCATTGAAGATATTTTGTATCAAGGTGGTTTGGAAATCAGCACTCCGAATATTATAGTATATGATTATCCTTTTTATTACTATGTATTTAACAGAAAATCTATTAAAAATACTGTTTTTCTAAAATTTCAAGAAGGAATTTTAGAAAAAAGCTATAAATACTTAAAGGGAATTAAGCAAAAAAAGGCGTTGACACAAGAACAAAAACAGGTGATTTCATATTATAGTTTTTATTTTACTTGTTGGTATTTATTAAAGACAGGAGCGTATGTCAAAGAAGAGGATATGAATCAAGAGTATTTAAAGGCTATAAAAGTATTGGAAGATGATTTTTGTGAATTTATTCACAATCCATATATATCTTTATTTCGGCCGAAAGGCTCTAAAGTTTTAGTTCGTGGAGTGCTGTTCTTTATATATGCACTATATAGGATGAGATTACTTGGATATTTTTTTAGATTTTATGCAAAGAAAGGAGCGTTTTTCCGAAAACTTTGGCCGGAATTATAAAAAGATAAAAGTTTATTTCTTGCGGAAAGAGAGAAAAAATGGAGATAAAGAATAGAAAGAAACACTTTTACTTTGATTTAGGATTATTTTTCCTAATATATATGGCAATTTTGATTACCATTTCTATGTTGCTGTTTTTTATTGGCATTACAATTGGCCCGGCGCATACTTTGATTTCGCTGTTGCTGACGATACTGAGTTTTAAAATGCTAAAAAAAGAAAACATCTTGCAAATCACGATTATTAGCATAGTCATAGCATGTCTGTTTATTATGATTTCAGGGAATGTGATTGATACCTCGTATGACGGCAATGCATATCGAAAACCGATGGTGGGTTTGTTAAAAGAGGGCTGGAACCCAGTTTATGAAACACCGGAGGAATTTAATGCAAAGTTGGGGAGTTTGCCAAGAGTAATAGGGAAAGATGAATGGAAGTGGATAGAATTTTTTCCTAAAGGAATGGCTATTTTTGGGGCAAGTATATATGCTATAAGTCAAAATATAGAATGCGGAAAAGCGTATCATTTTATAACTATGTTTATGATTTTTTGCTTTTTTTATGATTATGTGAGAACAAGATATTTTAATAGAATATCAAGTTTTCTAATAGCACTAATTACAATGTTAAATCCTGTTGCTCTTACTCAACTTCGGACATTTTATGTGGATGCACCATTGAATAATATGGTAATAGTAAACTTGATATTTATTATTATGCTTTTAGATGCAAAGTATATCGAGATTAAAAAAGAGGAAGTGCTAAATGCTGTCGGATTGAGTATTATAATAGGAATAAATACTAAATTTAATGCCCTTTATTCAATGGGAGTCATTTGCTTAATCTTTTTTGGGATAGTTTTTTGGAAAGAACGAAAAAAAGAAGCAATTTGTGTTTTAAGTAGTTTTAAGATTTTTATGACACTAGCTATTTATACATTGTTAAGTATTATTTTAGTGGGTTTTGCGCCATATGTAACGAATTACTTGCGGTGGAAAGAAATTTTGCCGGGAGTGATAGGAAATACTTTGGGATATATGTCTGGAAGCTTTGCCACATCAACAGATGGGTTTAATACTCCTCAAATATTTTGGGCATTATTATTTGGAAAAATGGGAGATTTTTGGAGTGAAACTCAATTACCGTTAAAAATTCCATTTACGTTTTCAATCAGGGAAATAGTATCTTATTACATTCATGCTCCACATTTTGGGGCTTATGGAGTCCTTTTTAGTGGACTATTTATTATAAGTGTAATTATATTAGCAGTGATTATTTATCAGAATAAAAAATATATAATAAATGATTTCTTTTATAAGACTTCTATTGGAATTTTAGGGTTGATTTTTATTCAATGCAGTTTAACGCCTTTAGGAGCAGGAGGGCTTAGATATGTCGGCTATTTTTATGTTATAATTCCGTTGTCAGTTCTTTTAATATTGGGAAATATTAAAAAGAATTCCCGAAATATTTTAATGAAAATTATTGCAGGAATCTTTATTGTAGGAATATTTTTAAATATTATCCCTTGGGCAAAGGTATTTACAGACATATATAAAGAAAGCATAAAGACTAATAAAGATTTCAGCATTATTTCCCAAAATGCATTTGAAAATGATAAAATACTGGAAGTGGGCTTTGTTCGAACTCCGGAGGAAGGGTGCAGTGGATATCTATATAATTTAAAGGATTATGGAATTAAATGTGGTAAAATAGTTAAGACCAGTGATCAATCCGATAAACCCATTTACTATACTTGCGGATGGCAGATAAGTTTTTATTTAGAGGATTTTTTAAGGGAATAAAAAAGGTGAAATAGTTTATTTGAAAGCTGAAATTAGGAAGGAAATAAGTGGTGATATGAAAAAGATTAGCGTGGTTATTCCATGTTATAAGGAAGAAAAAAGTATCCAGTTGATGTATGAGAGATTAGTAGCAGTTTTTCAAAATGAGTTAACAAAATACGATTATGAAATTTTCTTTGTAGATGACTGTTCACCGGATAATACATGGCAGGAAATTGAAAAGGTATGCGCTTTTGACAGAAAAGTTAAAGGAATTCGCAATGCTAAAAATTTTGGCTTTTCAAGGAATGTTTTTTCAACTTTTTTACAAGGCAGCGGAGATGCCACCTTTATGTTGTTTGGTGATTTACAGGATCCACCAGAATTATTACCGGAGTTTGTAAAAAAGTGGGAAGAAGGCTATAAAGTTATCATTGGTCAAAAATATAGCAGTTCAGAAAATCCATTGCTGTACTTTTTTAGAACGATATATTACAAACTAATCAGGAAAATGGCCAGTAATCAACAAATTGAACATTTTAATGGTTTTGGCCTGTATGATCGGGTTTTTGTAGATACTATAAGGAATATAGAAGACCCGGTTCCTTATCTTAGAGGAATTATATCGGAATTTGGCATGAATATGTATATTATGAAATACCACCAAGCCAAAAGCGAGAGGGGCTCGTCCGGTTTTAATTTTTTTAAGTATTATGATGAAGCCATGATAGGAGTAACCTCATATACAAAGCTATTGATGCGGGCGGCTACTTTTGTAGGAATGATAATGGGAATAGGAAGTATATTAATAGCACTGTATGTTTTTGTATATAAGCTATTACACTGGGATAGTTATCCAATCGGAACGGCTAGTATTATCATCGGGATTTTTCTTATTGGTGCCGTTCAGCTTTTCTTTATAGGTATTTTAGGAGAATATATTTTGAGCATTAACGCTCGTTTATTAAAACGCCCATTAGTAGTCATTGAAAAGAAACTGAACTTTGATCAGCCGGAAGCTGCTAAGGAGAATAGCAATGCAAAATCAGATGAATGATATCCTATTATGGATTAAATCTCGAAATCAAACCACTAAGGTAGAAATTAGCAAAATCCATTTTGCGGAGTGCCAGGGCTGGTTTTTAGATGAAAAAGATGGTTATATCCGCAATGCGAAGAATACCTTTTTTCAAATTGCTGGTTTGCGGGAAGTCAATCCACAGGGCGAGGTTCTTTTGGAGCAGCCTATTTTATTGCAGGAAGAGATTGGCTACTTAGGGATTATTTGCAGGGATTTTGACGGCGAAACTCATTTTTTGATGCAGGCAAAGATTGAACCGGGCAATATCAATAAGATTCAACTGTCACCAACCATTCAGGCGACAAAAAGTAATTTTACCCAGCAGCATGGCGGGAAAAAACCAGCTTATTTGGATTACTTTATTTATGCTAAAAAAGAGCAGATTATAGTGGATCAAATCCAGTCGGAGCAGTCGTCACGCTTTTGGGGTAAGCGTAACCGCAACATTATCATCAAGATAGACGAAGACATAGAGGTACTGCCTTCGCATAAGTGGATAACTTTGCCGCAGATTAAGGAACTAATGATGGTCGAAAATCTGGTCAATATGGATACTCGGACGGTACTTTCCTGTATTCCTTTTGCGCTGCATGGTGTGGAGCAATGGGTGCCTTTGGGGCTGCCGACGGACTTTTTAAAGAACGCTTGTGTTGGCGATGGGCAGAATCATTTACCGGAGATATATCATTTTATCAATAATTATAAAATGTTTGACAGTCGAAAGCGGCAGCAGACGGCTTTAACGGCATTGAAAGACTGGAGAATAACAGAAGCGGAAATCGCACATAAAAGAGAATATCCGTTTAAAGTGGTCTTTTGCGAAATTGAGATTGAAGGCCGGGAAGTTGTCAAATGGTGTCAGCCTTTATTTGAAGCGGTAGGGAAAGCATTTTTTGGGCTGCTTCGTTATCAAGAGGACGGAACATGGTATTTTGTTGTTAAAGCAGTGCCAGAGGTGGGCTGCTTTGATAAAATAGAACTGGGGCCGACCATTCAGCAGGAAGCGGGAGCGCGAGGAGAGGAAAAAGATTGGATTCGAACCTTGTTCTGGGAAAAGTATCACCAGAGGCAAGGGGTTCTGTTTGACACGATTTTATCAGAAGAGGGCGGAAGATTTTATCATGAGCAGAACCATAATGTAATCATAGAAGTTGATAAGAGGGAGATCGGTATTTTGCCGGCGGGCTACTTTGCGGTTGATCTCCGAACGCTAAACTTATTGACACAGATAAATAATTGTCTTAATATACAACTAAGAAATCTTTTGTCGGTACTGGGAGGAAGGGAAGATGGCCAAAATTAAAATAGGAATTTTAGGAACTTCAGAAATTGCTTTTCGACGTTTCCTGCCGGCGCTAAAAAAAGCAGAAAATTGGGAATATGCCGGTGTAGCATCCAGAGAACTGGCAAAAACAGAGAAATTTGTGCACGAGTTTGGTGGTAAGGGCTATGGCAGTTACGAGGAACTTTTGGCGGACGGAGAAATTGATGCCGTTTATTTGCCGCTTCCGCCGGCGCTGCATTTTGAATGGGCGAGAAAAGCACTGGAAAACGGCAAGCATGTTTTCTTGGAAAAACCGTCAACGATTTCCTATGAGCAAACGCAAGAATTGGTGAGGCTGGCAAAGCAAAAGAATTTGGCGCTGCGCGAGAACTATATGTTTACCGAGCATCCACAACTAAGGGCGATTCAGGCGATGATAGCGGAGGAAAAAATTGGAGAGCTGCGTCTGATTCGCATTGCCTTTGGCTTTCCGCGGCGAGCGGGAAAAGACTTTCGCTATGAGAAAGCGTTAGGTGGTGGGGCTTTGCTGGATTGCGGCGGATATACCGTAAAACTGGCAAGCATTCTTTTGGGCGAAGATACAAAATGTCAATATGTTAGTTTAAATCAAGACACGTTATCCGATGTTGATTTATATGGCTCAGCGGTGCTGGAAAATTCAAAAAGACAAGTGGCGCAAATCAGCTTTGGCATGGATAACGTCTATAAGTGCGAGCTGGAAGTTTGGGGACAGACGGGCAGTATAAAATCACCGCGGGTTTTTACGGCTGGATCGGAACTGGAAGTTGCTTTGGAGATAGAGGAAAAAGGCGAGAAAAAATCGCTTCGAATTCCGGCGGCGGATCAATTTTATGGCTCGATTCTGCGGTTTGAAGGCTGTTTGGCAAATAATCAGCGAAGGGAGAGGGAGTATCAAGAGTTATTGCGGCAGGCGGAGTTAGTGGAAGCGGTGTGGTTGCAAGGGCAAGAAAGGGAAGAAAACGAAAATGAAAATAACAGAACTGGAATTAGCGGGTGTTAAAATTTTAGAACCAAGGTACTTTGAGGACTATCGAGGATATTATACGGAAAGCTATTCGGCCAGAACATTGGCGGAACTGGGGATTAACGCGACTTTTGTTCAGGATAATCACAGTTATACCATTAAGCAAGGAACACTACGGGGAATTCACTTTCAGAATAATCCGAAGCCTCAAATTAAGCTGGTGCGCTGCATTAGAGGCAGAATATTGGATGTGGTAGTTGATTTGCGCAAAGATTCGCTGACGTTTAAAAAATGGCTGGCGGTTGAACTGTCAGCTGATAATCATAAACAAATTTGGATTCCTAGTGGGTTTGGTCATGCGTTTTTGACTTTGGAAGATCACTGTGAGGTTCAGTATAAA
This sequence comes from Lachnospiraceae bacterium oral taxon 500, assembly GCA_002999035.1. Taxonomy (NCBI): domain Bacteria; kingdom Bacillati; phylum Bacillota; class Clostridia; order Lachnospirales; family Lachnospiraceae; species Lachnospiraceae bacterium oral taxon 500. The sequence goes on along the minus strand of CP027241.1, from coordinate 233,771 downwards.
GTAACGGAATTTTATTATCCAGAATTTGACCGGGCGATTGCGTGGAACGACCCGGAGATAAATGTAGAATGGGGGATAAAAAATCCGATTATTTCAGAAAAGGACACCAGAGCGCCGAAATTAAAAGATAGTGATGTAAACTTAAATATGGAAAGGAATCTGGTATGAAAAAGGTAATCATTGCAGGAGCCAGTGGCTTTATTGGCAGAGCCTTGACCCAAAAGCTGCTGAAAGAAGATGTCGAAATTTTTGCAGTAGTTCGTTCTAGAGGAGAAATACTGGAATGGCAAGAAAGTACCCAACTGCATATCATAGAAGCGGAATTAAGTGAATATAGTCAATTGGCTGAAAAATATCAGTTTAATGATATAGATGTTTTTTTTCATCTTGCTTGGGAAGGAACGTATGGGGAATATTTTAAAAATTACCAAATGCAGATGAATAATGCGGTATATTCTGGGGATGCTTTAAATGCAGCCATTCAATTTAAAACTAAAAAGTTTATTATGGCGAGTACTATCAATGTAATGGAAGTGATAGATTATTTTGGTAAGTCTGGTATTAAGCCTCGATATACTTGTATTTATGGAGCGAGTAAATTAGCGGCAGAAATGATTTGTAAAACACTGGCCTATCAAAAAGGAATAGAAATGAATATTGCGTTGATTGCGAATTCCTACGGACCTGGTGATCGGTCAAAAACTATTCCAAATATTTTAATATCCAATTTATTAAAAGGGAAAAGTCCTGACTTAGTAGAAGGCGATTTTTTATATGACTGGGTATATATTGATGATATTGTTGCTGGATTATGTGCAATTGCCGAAAAGGGAGAAAATCAAAAAAGCTATTATGTAGGTAACCAGAAGCTTCGCACGTTTAAGGAGATTGCCGGTCAAGTCAGAGATATTTTAGCGCCGAGTGTAGAACTAAGATTTGGCGTATATCCGGATGCTATGGCTTTGGACTATAGAAAAGTTGATATTGGTGCGCTTTATAGGGATACGGGATATGCAGTTGTATCCGATTTTGAGAAAAATATTTTAGAAACAGCAAACTGGGTTAAAACTTTAGACATCAAGATATAATAGGAGCAGAAAATGAAAGAAGCAATTGTTGTCGGAAGTGGCTTTTCAGGTAGTATTTTAGCCAGGAAATTAGCAGAAGCGGATTATAAGGTTAGAGTTATTGAACAAAGACCGCATATTGCCGGAAATATGTATGATTATGTAAATGAATATGGGGTTATGGTGCATAAATACGGCCCGCATCTGATCAATACCAATATGGTACATGTAATTGAATTTTTAGAAAAATACACAGAACTCATTCCCTTTGCCGTTAAATTATTGAGTTTGATAGATGGGAAATATGTTCAACTGCCGTTCAATTATTTAACCATGCAGCAATTAGTTGGTTATAAGCAGGCTTCTTATCTTTTAAATAAAATGCGAACAGAATTTAAAGGCCGCTCTACAGTATCTATCTTTGAGTTGATCCGGCATAAAGACGAGGATATCAAAGAATATGGAACATTATTATATGAGAAGGCCTATAAGACATATACGGCCAAGCAATGGAGTCTTGATCCAGAGCAATTGGATAAAAGTGTTTTGGATCGGGTGAAGATGAGGCTGAATTATGAAGAACGTTACTTAGATGCAGACTTTCAATTTATTCCTAAATATGGATATACAGCACTTTTTGAAAATCTATTAAGGCATCAAAATATAAAAGTTGAATTAAACATAGATGCCTTGGAGCATATTAGTTTTGATGAAGAAAATAAAAAAGTGCTTTATGAAGGGAATAGTGTCGAGAAATTAGTGTTTACCGGTGCAATTGATGAATTATTTAATCTTGAGTACGGGGCGCTTCCCTATCGTTCCTTAGAGTTTGAGTATGAAAGTCAAAAAGCAGACTCTATTTTACCAGCGGATATTTTATCCTGCCCTTCCCCGGATGTGCCATATACCAGAATTACGGAATATAACAAAATAAATGGACAGCCAAAAGGCGAGTATGCTACAATAGCTAAAGAGTATTCTATGCCGTATGATAAAAATGCGGATAGAGGTAATTTACCTTACTATCCGGTGGTTGCCAAAGAAAATCTGGAACTTTTTCAGAAATATACGGATAAAGCTGGTCAATACAGCAATTTATTTTTGTGTGGGCGGTTAGCAGACTACAAATACTATAATATGGATTGGATTATCAACCATACTTTAAAGAAATGGGAAATATTAAAAGAAGAATTAGAAATATCGAGTAGTTTGGTATGAGTGGAAAAGGAATTATCTTAATAAAAAAATATAAGGAAACCATATTATACTTGATTTTTGGGATGCTGACAGTGATTGTTAATATGGTGCTTTTTGCCTTGTTTGATTTTTTAGGGTGTTCTTTATTACTATCGAATTCTCTGGCGTTTGTATTAGCGGTGCTGTTCGCCTATTATACCAATACCAAGTTTGTTTTTGCGGTTGCGTTTACGAAAGCTAATTTTTTACAGTTTTTTGGAATGCGGATTATGACGATTTTGATTGATAACGGTGGCATGCTGCTGCTGGTGCAAATCGGGGCGCATAAATATATTTCCAAAGTAATTGTCAATGCAGTTATTATTATCTTAAATTATATTTTCAGTAAGTTCTATATCTTTAAAAAGAAGGAGAAAATGAAATGAAAGGAATTATTTTAGCTGGTGGAGCAGGTACTCGCTTGTACCCAATTACTAAATCAATTTCTAAGCAAATTGTTCCGATTTATGATAAACCGATGATTTATTATCCGCTGTCAACGCTTATGCTGGCGCGGATTCGGGAAATCTTGATTATTTCGACGGAGCGAGATTTGCCGTTTTATCAAAATCTGTTGGGCGACGGCAGTTCACTTGGCCTGACGCTGTCCTATGCGGTGCAGGCCGCACCGAATGGACTGGCGGAGGCATTTATTATTGGCGAGGAGTTTATTGGCAAGGATAATGTTTGTCTGGTACTGGGCGATAATATTTTTTATGGTCGGCATTTTTCAGAACTTTTATGGAAGTCAGCCGCTTTGGAACAAGGCGCAGTGATTTACGGCTATTATGTGAATAACCCGAAAGATTTTGGAGTAGTTGAGTTTGACAAAGACTGGAATGTACTTTCGCTGGAAGAAAAGCCGGAAAACCCTAAGTCTAATTACGCAATTCCGGGGCTGTATTTTTATGATAATCAGGTGGTTGAGATTGCCAAAAACATCAAACCGTCCGCCAGAGGGGAACTGGAGATTACGGCGGTTAATCAGGAGTATTTGAATCGAAAGCAGTTGAAGGTTGAACTGTTTGGCCGGGGTATGGCGTGGCTTGATACCGGAACCTTTGAAGGACTATTGGAGGCATCCAATTTTGTGCAGACCATGCAAAAAAGAACGGGCTTATACGTTTCCTGCTTAGAGGAGATTGCGTATCTTAGAGGCTATATCACGAAAGAACAGTTGCTTGAGGCGGCGAAAACCTTGGAGAAGTCGGAGTATGGCCAGTATTTAAAGCGAGTGGCTAGGGAAAAATAAACATTTAGGAGAAAAAAGTGAAGAAAGTATGGGAATATTTTGTAAGATGTGTTGTTTTAGGATTATGTAATACTGTATTATTAGCGGTTCTGATTCGGACACCTTTATTTGAAGGAGTATTGATTTATTATTACCGGATAGTATACTTAGTTGTATTTAATATAATCCTTACTTTAATATTTGGTATTATATTGAAAAAAATCAAGATTCTTAATATTTCGGAAGTAGAAATAGCGTCAACTTATGTTTCTGTTTTTTTGGCTATGTTATTTGTTGTTACGATTGTATCTATGCCGATTGACCGGTCATATACGGTATATTCATTGGCGGATATGACTGAGAATTCAGATAAGGTTTTTACCAGAGAAGAAATAGAGGCTTCCTTTATCGAAGGCTATATTTATAAAATGAAAGCAACAGAGCGAAGAATACAGGAACAGTTATACTTGAAGAATATAGAAAAAATAGGGGATGGATATAGAATTACGGATAAAGGAAAAAGTCTGATCAATCTTTTTAGATTATATGAACAGGTATTGCCAATCAGCGAAAAAAGAATTTTGTATCCTAAGAATTGATAAAATGGAAAGATAATTATTGCATCAGATTTATATAAATGAAATCAAAGGTGCAATCGTTTAAAACAGGTTGGATGAAATAGTTATTTAAGTTAGATAAATAATGAAACAATGAACAATTAGCAAAGGAGAATACCATGAAAAATATCTTAGTTACCGGTGGTGCCGGCTTTATTGGTTCCAATTTTATTAAGTTGATGTTGGAAAGAGGAGAATATAACCTTATCAATTTGGATGCCTTGACTTATGCCGGCAATTTGGAAAATTTAGAGGATATTAAAGATGATCAGAGGTATACCTTTGTCAAAGGGGATGTTTGTGACCGGGATTTACTGGATAATCTTTTTGCTAAATATAAGATTGATACCGTCGTTCATTTCGCAGCCGAGTCGCATGTCGACAGAAGTATTGAAGATCCGGAAATCTTTTTAAAGACTAATATTATGGGAACGCAGGCGCTGTTAGATACGGCTAAAAAGCATTGGAAGGTGAAGCCGCAGGACAAATATGACCGGACTTATCAGCCGGGGGTGAAATATTTGCAGGTGTCAACCGATGAGGTTTATGGTGCGCTGGGAAAAACTGGACTTTTTACAGAAAGTACGCCGCTGGCACCGAACAGTCCGTATTCTGCGTCCAAGGCCAGCGCCGATATGCTGGTGCGAGCCTATCATGAAACCTTTGGCTTGCCGGTGAATATTACCAGATGTTCTAATAATTACGGACCGTATCAGTTCCCGGAAAAGCTGATTCCACTGATGATTCATAACTGCCAAAAGGACAAAAAACTGCCGGTTTACGGTGATGGGATGCAGATCCGGGATTGGCTGCATGTGAAAGACCATTGCACGGCGATTTTAACTGTTCTGGAGAAAGGCGAGCTGGGCGAGGTTTATAATATTGGCGGCAATAATGAAAAAGCCAATATTGAGATTGTTAAGTTGATTATCAAGGAATTAGGTAAGACGGAAGATCTGATTGAGTATGTCAAGGACCGCCCGGGGCATGACCGTCGCTATGCGATTGATAACACTAAAATCACGACGAAGTTGGGTTGGAGTCCGAGCTATACTTTTGAGCAGGGGATGGCGGAAACAATTCAGTGGTATTTAAACCATGAAGATTGGCTTGAGAAGGTAGTCAGCGGCGAATACCAGAATTATTATGAGAAAATGTACCGCGGATAAAAACATTAAAATAAGCGCTACTTTGGCCTTTACAGGCAAGGCAGCGCTTGTTTTAGTTCAATCTTAATTGACAAAACCGATAAAAATACTTAAAATATATATGCAGAAAGCAGATTCCCGTGAGAAAGCCAGTGCTGAGAAATGGGAAGAGCATATTCGTGCGGAAGAGGTTAGTACTGTTTGAGATGATATTTATTGGTTTTGATTATGGTCAGGAGTTTTTGACCATTTACCCCAGAAGCAATCCGGAGGTATCTATGATTGTATATCATGGCAGTAATGTTATTGTTGCCCGCCCAAGGCTGGTTCACCAAAACCGGACTTTGGATTTTGGTTATGGGTTTTATACAACGACTAATTTAAATCAGGCAATCAGTTTTGCCGATAAGGTAACGAGCCGAAGACAAAGCGGCTCGCCCTGTGTTAGTTCCTATGTCGTACCGGACATAGAGAAGCTGGCAGGCAGGTATAAGGTTTTAGTTTTTTCAGAACCAAACGAAGAATGGCTGGATTTTGTATTTGCCAATCGGAATGGAATGTATGTCGGAAAGCAGTACGACATTATTTTCGGGCCGGTTGCGAATGACACCATTTATCGAACGTTCGTTGCTTATGAAGAAGGAATTTTAACTAAAGAAGAAACCATTGCTCGTTTGAAGGTGAAAGAGTTGTATAATCAGATGACTTTTGCCACAGAAGCGGCTTTGAATGAATTAACCTATAGCGGACAACTGCCGATAGAAAGGGGAAAACCATGAGTGAAACGAGCGTTAAAGGAATGCTGGAACTGATTATTCCCCGTCTGGTTCAAAGGCTGATGGAAGAACGGCATTTAACTGAAACCGAAGCTTTGACCCAACTATATTGTTCGGAACTGTATAGCCAATTGGAGCGGGAGGAGACCAAACTGTGGCATTTGAGCATTGTTACTCTATATAATTTATGGCTGGAGGAAAAAGAAACCGGACGCATCACCTATCCGGAGGAGGCCTGATTATGGACACTAAAATAGGATTTATTGTATATTGTATCGAAGAATATAAGCACGCCAAAGGAATGACGGGAAAGAGTGTAATTGAGGTATTTAATCGCTATGATGTGATTAGCTATATCAGGGCTTATTATGAAGCGCTGCACACCACTGGCCGGCAGTATATTGTGGATGATATTAGTGCCTATATCGAGGCTCGGCAGGGCTTACTGTTACCTAAAGCTGATGAAGATTTGGCTGAACAAAATTTGTAGCTCATCAAAGCACAGACAACGGAAATAACCCCTTGCTTTGATTAATCTTTCATTAAAAACCCCCAAATTCCAAAAAATAACTTGCATAAACCAGCCGCCTGTGAGAGAATTGATAAAAAGTTATAGTACAGGTAAGTTGTTGATATTTCGACAAATTGCGAGCGCTTGCCTGAATCTGTAACACACAGGAGGAATCGAATGAAAAAACATAGAGCGACAATTATTTTGTCATTTTTTCTGATCTTGGCTTTGGCGGCGGCAGCTTTTTTTGCCTGGAAATATTTTGCTTCCCGGCAAACGCAGACGGCCAAAGAATTGCCGCTGGATTTAGCCGGGCTTTATGCCGAATATAATGATGAAAATCTGGCAACGGTCTTTGAGGGGCAGGCTTTACAGTTGGCGGCTCCGGCCAAGAAGATTGGCGAGACCTTTTATCTGCCGCTGGACTTGGTGCTGAGTCACTTGACGGACGCGCTTTATTATGATGCGGCGGAAAAGGTGCTGACCTATACTGACAGCCGCGATGTAATCCGCTTAAAGCCGGGGGAAAAGACTTATTATTATAATAATGAGCCGGTTGAACTGCAAATCGGTTTGGAGGAAATCAACGGCGTTCCCTATTTGCCGACAGAGCTGGTTGCTAAGTTTGCCAATTTTCGCTTATCCTACAATGGCCGGTATCATATCCTGACCTTGGATAATCCGCAAAAAACGCAGAGAATCGGTGTAGCCGATTTAACGGCCGCGGAGTCCGAAGCGGAAAAAGAAAAGAAGCAGGCCGGTGATGTCAAGGCCTATGTTTACAATGCCATTCCGCAGGAGGGGGAAACGGTCTATTATTATTATCCGGTGTTATCGGGCATGATTTTTGTTTTGCTGGAAGAAAGCGGCGATTATTATAAGGTGCGGACTCATGAAGGCTTTATAGGCTACGTCAGGAAAGACGTGATCGGAGAGGTTGAGGAGATTATTGAGTCCAATTCGCTCAAAGAAAGTGCGCCGGCTCTTTCGGCAGCGCTGCCGGGCAAGGTCAATATGGTTTGGCATCAGGTTTTTAACATGACGGCTAATGGCTCGATTCAGGAGAAAATGGCGGCAGCGAAGGGAGTTAATGTCATCAGCCCGACCTGGTTTCATATCACCGATACCGAGGGCGCGGTTTCTTCGTTAGCGGATATTGCCTATGTCCGGTGGGCACATCAAAACGGCTACAAAGTCTGGCCGCTGTTCAGCAATTCCTTTGACAAGCCGATTACCCACGCGGTGCTCTCCAGTACAGCCAAGCGGGAAAAGGTGATTCGCCAGATCCTGAGTTTTGTTGATTTGTACGGACTGGACGGAATCAATATTGACTTTGAAGAAGTACCGAAAGAAGACGGGCCGGCGTATGTCCAATTTGTCAAGGAATTATCTTTGTTTTTAAAGCAAAAGGGCGTGACCGTATCGGTCGATATGTATGTGCCGAAGCCGTGGACAGAGCATTACGGCCGGGCGGAAATCGGCAAATACATTGATTATTTAATTATTATGGGCTATGATGAACATTGGAGCACGTCGCCCAAGAGCGGTTCGGTTGCTTCGATTAATTTTGTGCGCGAAGGTGTGACCGATACGCTGGCTTTGGTGCCGGCCAATAAGGTCATCTTAGGGATTCCTTTTTATACTCGGCTCTGGCAGGAAACCGGAAGCGGCGACAGCTTAAAGGTTAGCTCCAAGGCTTACGGCATGGGCTACGGCAAGCAGCTGCTGATTGACAAGGGCGCCAAAATTGAGTGGAACGAGGAAGTGGCGCAATATTACGGCGAGTATAAAGAAGGCGATGCGACCTTTAAGATGTGGATTGAAGATCAGCGTTCGCTGACGGAAAAGCTGAACATAGCCAGCGGCTATCGTTTGGCCGGAATTTCCGGCTGGAAGCTGGGTCTGGAAAGTGAAGAGGCCTGGGAAGCAATCAGTCAGTACCTGAAACAGTAAGAGATTAAAAGGCTGCTGCCAAATGAGAAAATCATGGCGGCAGTTCTTTTCATGTCATTTGCTTTCCCGTATCGGAAACTTCGGTTTCCGGCAGGCGTTTTTGAGAGGAAAAACCATGAAAACAATAGTGCTTGAAATTGATGAAAAAGAGCCGCAGCCGGAGCGGGTAAAGCTGGCGGCAGATTTTTTGCGGCAGGGAAAGCTGGTTGCTTTTCCGACCGAAACGGTTTACGGCATTGGAGCCAATGCTCTGTCGGCGGAGGCGGCGGCCAAAATTTATGAGGCCAAGGGTCGGCCGAGTGATAATCCGCTGATTGTGCATTTGGCCGAGTGGGCAGAGGCAGACCGGTATGTGGAGGCAATCAGTGAGCGGGCCAGATGCTTGGCGGCCGCCTTTTGTCCGGGGCCTTTAACTATGATTTTTAAAAAACAGGATAATATTCCGGCGGCCATCACCGGCGGGTTGAACACAGTGGGGATTCGGATTCCGCGGCATCCGGTCGCTCATGCGGTTTTGCGGGCATGTGGACTGCCGATTGCCGCGCCCAGCGCCAATTTGTCCGGCCGGCCGAGTCCGACTGAGTTTGTCCATGTTGCGGAAGACTTGGATGGCCGAGTTGATATGATTATCCGTTCCGGTTCGGCGGAAGTGGGACTGGAGTCAACTGTGATTGATATGAGCCGGGAAGTGCCGGTAATTTTAAGGCCGGGGGCAGTGACGCAGGCGATGATTGAAGCGGTGATTGGCGAAGTGCAAATCAATCGGGGCCGTTTAAAGGATGGTGAAATCCCGATTGCACCGGGGATGAAGTACCGGCATTACGCGCCGAAAGGCAAGGTTTATCTGCTGCCGGCGGCGGACGAGGCGGCAAACTTGGCGGCGCTGCGCAGCGGTTTGGAGGCGGCCGGGCGGCAGGGCAGAAAAGCGGCGGCGCTGGTACCGGCGGAGTATGCGGAGCAGCTTTCGCCCTATCTTTGTTTTTCACTGGGCAGTCGGGAAAATCTGGCTGAGATTGCCAGTCATTTGTTTGATGGCCTGCGTTTTATGGATAGCCATGAGATTGAAGAAATTTTTGCGGTATCTTATCCGGAGGAAGGAATCGGAGCGGCGATTATGAACCGTTTGCGCAAGGCGGCAGGAAATTAATGGGTATGATGAGGCCTTAAGGTCAATTGGTGGCGCTATCCGAGAAAATGATTCAGGAGGAATGATTATGAGCGAACTAAAAAAGAAAATTAACTTTACGGTGGTTTGCGTGAATGAATTTGCCAGTAAGTTTCATATAGCCTCAAAAGAAGCGTTTATCTATTTGTATGATCATAAGGGGATTGAGTTTATCAAAGATCATTATGATATTGAGCATACCTTGAGTTTAGATGATGCGGTGGAAGACCTTGTCATGGTATGCCGAAACAATGGAGGTGGCTATTAATGCGCTTATATCATGGAAGCAATACGGATATCAAAGAAATAAATCTTGCTATGTGCCGTCCCTATAAAGATTTTGGACAGGGCTTTTACCTTACTGTTATGAAAGAACAAGCCGAGAAGATGGCAAAGAGAGTGGCAAGGATTTATGGGGGCTCACCGGTTCTCAATGAATACGATATTGATGATTCTTTTTTAGAAATGAAAGATTTGAGAATAAAAGATTTTGGTATGGAGACATCGGAAGAGTGGGTGAGGTTTATAAGAAATAATCGTGATAGAAAGTTTGCAGATTTTTCCAGCCCAGAATGTAATTTTGATAACAAATACGATATTGTTATAGGACCAATTGCGGATGATGATATGGCGCTTCTTTTCAGACAATATGAAAATGGTATGATAACCTTTGAGAATATGCTGAGAGGAATGATATATAAAAAAACTACGAATCAATACTCTTTTCATACAGAAAGAGCAATTCGTTTGTTAAGAAAGGAGGGCATATAAACAATGGGGAAAGAGCAGCAGATGATAGAATACATGGTTCAGGATCTGGTTGAAATGCTTTCTGAAGATCAGGGAATTGAATATGATATCGCAATGTGCATCCTATATACATCGGAAATCCATGACAAACTAATGGATGCAGAAACCGGATTATACAGAGAGAGCCCCTCCTATGTATATGGATTATTGCAGGATGAACTTAAATATGGTCATATTATACAGGCAGAACTGTAGCCGCCCTTTGCACCCGATTCCGGCGGCAAGGAAAAAATGATTTTCAAATTTGAAAAAATGAGTTATAATAGAGCGAATAGAGGAAGGAGGCATAAAATGATAGTAATTGGTTCTGATCATGGTGGCTTTGCTTTAAAGCAGGAAATTATCGAGTTTTTAAAGCAGGGCGGATATGAATATCAAGACGTGGGGATTTATCAGGAAACAACGGCGGACTATCCGGATATTGCCAAAAAAGCGGCGGAGATGATTTTGCGCGGTGAAGCGGATAAAGGCATTTTAATCTGCGGTACGGGCATTGGGATTTCGATTACGGCCAATCGCTATGCCGGGATTCGGGCGGCGCTGTGTCATGACTGCTTTTCGGCGGAGGCAACGCGGCTGCATAATGATGCCAATGTACTGGCGATGGGCGGTCGGGTAATCGGTCCGGAACTGGCCAAGAAGATCACGCATACCTTTTTAACAACCCCTTTTTCGGAGGAAGAGCGGCATAGACGCCGGATTGAAAAGACCTGCTTTGGACAAACGCTGACGGAAAGATAACGATTTGCCGCATGGCGGCACCGAAGGCAATGGAATGCTTTGCCTGCCGGAGTCTGGCGTGCAGGAAAAATAAGAAACTGTGAAAACCGCGCGGAAACGCGCAGAAATAAAGTGGCCGGTTGTGATGGGCCGGCGGCTTACATAAAGAGACAGAAGGAAATTACTTGATTTTTTATGTTGGCGCTTGGAAGCGCTCACAAGCGAGTATTGTGCGCAGGGCCGGCAAACAAGCAGTGCTTGACATGGGAAATTGAGGGAACAACACGCGGAAGGAGCAAAAAATGTCGAATGTATTTGTTATGGATCACCCGTTAATTCAGCACAAGATCGGGATTTTAAGAAGAAAAGAAACCGGCCCGAAGGAGTTTAGGGAGCTGGTCAGTGAGATTGCTATGCTGATGTCTTATGAAGCGACCAGAAACTTGCCTTTGGAAGAGATTGAGATTGAAACTCCGATTGCGAAAACTACGGTTAAACAAATAGAGGGGCGGCATTTGGGCATTGTTCCGATTTTAAGAGCGGGACTTGGTATGGCGGATGCTTTGCTGACGCTGGTGCCGACGGCCAAGGTTGGTCATATCGGCCTTTACCGCGATCCGCAGTCGTTAAAGCCCGTGGAATATTACTGCAAACTCCCCAGCGACGTCAGTGAAAGAGATATGTTTGTGCTCGACCCGATGCTGGCAACCGGTGGTTCGGCGATTGCCGCCATTGACTTTTTAAAGCAGAAAGGCGTGACCAAGCTTCACTTTTTATGTATTATTGCCGCGCCGGAAGGAGTCAAGGAATTGCGCGAGGCGCATCCGGATGTAGCCATTTATATTGGCGCGTTGGACGAAAAATTAAATGATCATGCATACATTGTTCCGGGACTGGGTGATGCCGGCGACCGCTTGTTCGGAACCAAATAAATAACGGAGGAAACAGTGGCTTTTTTTCAAGTATTAACAGAGTACTACAGTTATATGATTGCTTTTTTGCTGGCCTTTGTGCTGTCCCTGGCGACAACCCCCATCAGTATGAAAATTGCTTATAAGGTGGGAGCGCTCGATCAGCCTAAAAAAAGGGGAATGCATACCAAGGTAATGCCTCGGGCGGGAGGACTGGCGATTTTTGTCGGATTTTTTATAACGGTTCTTTTCCTGATGCATCAGGTTCCGGCCGGTCAGCAGCCCACGGTTTGGGGGCTGCTGGGCGGGGCGGCGCTGATTACCCTGTTAGGATTTTTGGATGATATTTACAGCTTAAGACCCCGCACCAGAATTGTGGTGCAGCTTTTGGCGGCGCTGATTGCGGTGACAACGGGAACGCAAATCAGCGATATTACGGTGCCGTTTTTCGGCAAAATTAACTTTGGTATTTTCAGCAATGTGATCACTATTTTTTGGATTATTGGTGTAACCAATGCGGTTAATCTTTTAGATGGTCTGGACGGCCTGGCGACCGGCGTGGCATCGATTGCTTCGGCCACGCTGATGATTATTGCCGTTATTTTTGGCGATCCGCTGCTGGCCGGACTTCCGATTCTGCTGACGGCGGCGCTGGCCGGGAGTTGTCTGGGTTTTTTACCGTATAATTTCAATCCGGCCAAGATTTTTATGGGCGATACCGGTTCGACCTTTTTGGGGTATTCTCTGGCAGTGATTTCCGTGCAGACAATGCTCAAGACTTATACGGCGCTGACCTTAGTGGTAGCGGTGATTGTCTTGGCGCTGCCGATTGCCGATACCATGTTTGCCATTATCCGCCGGGTGGTCAATCACCGGCCGATCAGCGAGGGTGATCGGGGGCATCTCCATCATCGTCTGATTGATAAGGGACTGAGCCAGAAAAAAGCAGTATTGACGCTTTATTTTATCAGTGCCCTGTTTGGTCTGGCTGCGATTTTGGTTGTTTTAAAGGACGTGTGGGCGGCGGCGATTCTGCTGATTGTAGTTTTTGCGGTTTGGATTGGCGACGGCGTGCTGCGGGTCAGGCAGGAAAAAACCGATTCCAAGTAAAAATAATTGAGCGGAGGGAAACGAAATCATGAGAATTGCAATTGCGGGCGCGGGCGCAATGGGCGGCCGTTTCGGCTATATGCTGCAAAAGTCCGGGCAAGAGGTATTTTATATTGACGGTTGGCCGGAAAATGTCGATAAGATGAATCGGGACGGGCTGACGATTGAAGAAAACGGAGAAGAAAGAACAATCCCGGTCAGAGCCTATCATTCCAAAAATATCGGGCCGGAGCAAGCCGACCTGATTATTTTATTTGTTAAATCCATGCAGCTTTCGGAAATGCTGGAAGATTTAAAAAGTATTATTCACAAAGACACCAAGGTGCTTTGCCTGCTGAATGGCTTAGGTCATGTTCGGACGATGGAGCGCTTTATCCCGCGGAAAAATATTTATTTGGGGGTAACGCTGTGGACGGCTAAGCTATTGGGTCCGGCCCGGGTTCATTTATCCGGCGACGGCAATATTGAGCTGCAAAACATTGCACCGGAAATGACAGCGGGTGCGGAAGAAATCGTGGCGGTGCTGAATCAGGGCGGTTTAAAGGCCAAATATAGTCAGGACGTACTTTATTCCGTTTGGAAAAAGGCCTGCGTCAACGGAGCGATGAATGCGGTTTGTGCGATCTTGGACTGCAGGCTGATGGACTTCCGCCTGGTGCCGGAGGGCGATATCTTTATTCAGAATATCATTAAAGAGTTTGCCTGGGCGGCTAAGGTCGAGGATCAGGTGGAACTGGATCAAACGGCAATCCTTGAATTGATTAAGTTTTCTTTGGATCCGGCCCGGCAGGGAGAGCATTATCCGTCCATGCATCAGGATCTGGTGCAGCAGCATCGGCGGACGGAAATTGAGTATTTAAACGGCTATGTTTGGCGTTTGGCTAAGGAAAAAGGCGCAGCCGCACCGTACTGCGAAATCATTACTATTTTGACGCATGGTAAGGAAGCGATTTTAGGGGTAAAATAACAGGCGGAATGTTCCGCTTATTTAGAGCAAAGTGTGGTGAAAGGACAGTTGCAAAGCGCAGTGAAAAGCGGGTCTAGGCATTGGCCGTAAAGCATGGCAGAAGGATAGCTGGTTTGTGTATCGGCAGTAAAGTCCGGTGAAAGGACAGTCGGCCTGCACATTGGCAGCAGAGCGTGGTGGAAAGGACAGTCGCGCTTGCGTATTGGCAAGGGACAGCCGAAAATTAATTTTTAAGGAGAAGGTATGAATAGAAAAATAAGGGTAATGTCAGTGTTCGGAACGCGGCCGGAAGCAGTTAAGATGGCGCCGGTGGTACAGGCGGTGCAAAAGCATCCGGCTTTGGAGTCGGTGGTGGCAGTTACCGCTCAGCATCGGGAAATGCTGGATCAGGTGTTGGAGGTGTTTTCTGTCCGGCCGGATTATGATTTAAACATCATGCAGCCCGGCCAAACCTTAACGCAAATCACGACTCGCGCCATGAACGGTCTGGAAGAGGTATTCATTGCGGCTAAGCCCGATATCGTGCTGGTTCACGGGGATACCACGACCAGCTTTGCCGGTGCCTTGGCGGCTTTTTATCAGCAAATTCCGGTGGGTCATGTCGAGGCCGGTCTGCGCACTTTTAATAAATATGAGCCTTTCCCGGAGGAAATGAATCGCTGTTTAACCGGCCGACTGGCCGATCTGCACTTTGCGCCGACCGAAAATTCAAAAAAGAACCTGCTGGCGGAAAATGTTGCTGCGGATGCGATTTATGTGACAGGCAATACGGTAATTGACGCCTTGCAGACTACGATTAAGGAGAATTACCGGTTTGACTATGATTTGCTCAATCATATTGATTACAGCCGTAAAATCATTACCATGACCGCGCATCGGCGAGAGAACTTGGGCGAGCCGTTGACGGAGATTTGCCGGGCGATTCGCTATCTGGTGGAAAATCATCCGGACGTAGAAGTTGTTTATGCGGTGCATTTAA
Source organism: Lachnospiraceae bacterium oral taxon 500 (assembly GCA_002999035.1). Classification (NCBI taxonomy): domain Bacteria; kingdom Bacillati; phylum Bacillota; class Clostridia; order Lachnospirales; family Lachnospiraceae; species Lachnospiraceae bacterium oral taxon 500. Next base: position 218,570 of record CP027241.1, on the reverse strand, counting down.
ATCCCAAGGTTCAGGAAACAGCTCGGCAGATTTTGGACGGTGTCGGCCGTGTCCATTTGATTCCGCCGTTGGCATTGCAGGATATGCATAATCTGATGAATCAGTCGTATCTGGTTTTAACCGATTCGGGCGGCTTACAGGAGGAGGTGCCCAGTATGGGCAAACCAGTGCTGGTGCTGCGCAATGTTACCGAACGGCCGGAAGGGGTTGAGGCCGGTACCTTGAAGCTGGTTGGCACGGACTATAATGTGATTGTGGCGGAAACAGAAAAGCTGTTAACCGACCGGGCGGCTTATGAAAAAATGGCAACGGCGGTCAATCCTTACGGCGATGGTCACGCAGCCGAGCGGATTGCCGAATACATTGCCAGGTATTTTCAAGGTTAAGTTTTTCTAAGAAAAGCCGATGTATTTTTTAGGAAATTCTAATCTTGTCATAGACAATTTTAAAAAAAATGGTATAATGATAACTAAGCCAGATAGGTGGTGAGCTTATGTTTTTTAACAGAGACAGTCTAAAAGCACTTTCTCTCTTGACGCAGTTAGCGATAACAATGGTAGTTCCCATTGGCATGGGAGTGTTTTTGGGAGTGTTTTTGGATCAAAAGTTAGGAACGGCCCCCATTTTTCTGTTTGCGATGATTCTGATAGGAATCGCGGCTGGTTTTCGCAATGTGCATCACATCACTCAAAGTTTTATGAAGTCGCCGTCAGAAAGCGTTTTGAAGCAGGAGGCCATTTTAAGGGAAATGCCGAAACAAGACAGTAAGACCCGGAAAGAGGAATCCGAAGAAGATGGAGACAGCTAAAACGAAGCATCAAAAGACTCTAAAATTATTGCTGATATCTCATAGCCTGTGCACATTGCTGTTACTGATCCCTGCAATTATGATCGCTGTATTTATGCGGCCTGTTTTATGGAACTGTGTTTTGGGCCTTGCGATTGGCGGTTTGGGTGGAGTGGTGTTGATTCTTTCCATGTCTTATTCGATTCAAAGAGCGATTACAAAAGACGCGCAGTCAGCCCAGAAATATATGCTGAAGCATTATGCGGTCAGACTCCTGGTCATGCTGGCGCTTCTGCTGATTGGCGTTTTCAACGACAGATGGCTCCTTTTGGGAGTAGCGGCTGGGCTTTTTTGTGTTAAAATCAGCGGCTTTCTTGTTCCGCAATTAGAGCGCAGAGCACAAGGGCGCCGGGAGAGCGGCGGCTCGGTTTGAGCTTTATTTTGGCGGTGAAAAGCCCCGCGGACAAGGAGAGAGTCTGGTTTAAGGAAAGATTTTAGCTGCCTGCCGGCAGACAGCCTGCCGGCGGCAGTTTAAAAAATAAAAAAGAAAGGAGAAAATGATGGTTACGGATGGCGTGTTATTTAATACCGTCACAATATTAGGAACGACGAAGGCGATTTCGTTTGACGATAAGGTTTTATCTTATTTTGACATCGGCCCTCTCCGGTTTGTAATTACCGAATCCATTTTGAGTCTGTGGCTGGTGATGGCGGTTTTGGTTGTGTTCGCACTGATTGTGCGGCTGAAAATCAAAAGTTTTACCGATCAGCCCAAGGGTTTTCAGAACTTTGTGGAAATTTTGGTTGAAGGCCTGGATTCATTTGTCGGCAGCAGCATGGGAGAGAAGAACCGCAGGTTTACCCCCTATTTTGGTTCTTTGTTTTTACTGATTTTATTGTCGAATTTGTCGGGCTTATTCGGAATCCGGCCGCCGACGGCGAATTATTCGGTGCCGCTGGGATTATCGCTGATTACTTTTTTCCTGATTCATTATTTTGGTATTACGACAAAGGGGATCGGCACCTATTTAAAGGGGTATACAGAGCCGGCTTGGCCGTTTACACCGCTTAACATCATCGGAGAAATAGCGAAACCTTTCAGCTTATCGTTCCGTCTGTTTGGTAATATCGTCGGCGGGACGATCCTGATGGGGCTTTATTATGCGATGCTGCCGTGGTTTATGAAAATCGGGATTCCCTCGCTCCTGCATGCCTATTTAGATGTTTTTGCCGGCGTGCTGCAGGCAGTTGTTTTCACCATGTTGAGCATGATCTTCGTTTCGGATGTGATTGTCGAGTAATCATAGGCAGAGGCGGAGTTTGACAGCGACTGGCAGGATAGAAAGTCGGAAACGGGATCAAAGGAAACAGAGAGTTCATTAACTTATTCATTTTTTCTTAGGCGAATCAGAACCGGTGATTAAGGCGGCTGGTACGGCCGGGAAAGAGAGTTATTAACAGAGTTACTAACAAGGAGGAATTATCTATGGAACACATTACAAACGAAGGCTTGATTTTAGCTTGTTCAGCAATTGGTGCCGGTTTGGCGATGATTGCCGGTATCGGCCCCGGTATCGGTCAGGGTTTTGCCGCCGGAAAAGGTGCAGAAGCGGTCGGACGTCAGCCGGGCGCAAAGGGCGATATTACTTCGACCATGCTGCTGGGTGCAGCGGTAGCCGAGACCACCGGTATTTACGGTTTCGTTGTTGCCCTGATCCTGATGTTTGCCAATCCTTTACTGGGAAAATTAAGCAAATAAGAAATGGCTTTTTGAAACGGAATATGATGTTCCGATGCCAACCAGAAAGGAGGTAGGACCTTGCAAACCGTTTATTTAGCGGCAGAGCCAATCAGCCGTTTGTTTGGACTGGATGCAGAAACAGTAAGCAGCGCACTGATCGTGATGTTTAGTATGTTTCTTTTGTTTATTCTACTGGGCTATTTATTGTTTAACCCGGTAAAGCAGTTCTTGGCGCAGCGTCAGGAAAGAATTGCCAGTAAACTTCACGAAGCGGACGAAGCTGAATTTGCAGCCCATAAGATGAAAGAAGAGTACGAGGCAAAGCTGAAGGAGATTCAGAAGGAATATGACAGTATTCTGGAAGAAGCCCGCAAGAAAGCCTTGGACAAAGAGCATAAAATACTGGCTGAGGCCCAGCAGGAGGCGGAAAAGATCATTGCCCGCGGCCGGCTGGAAATTGAAAGAGAAAAAGCGCAGGTTCAGGACGATATTCGTCATGAAATCGTAGAGGTAGCCGCTCTTTTAGTCGGAAAATTTATTGAAGCGAATATGAGTGATGAGAAACAAAGACAGCTTATTCGCGAAACAATGGACGGGATGGGTGATAACGCATGGATGAATTAATAGGAAAAAGATACGGAACAGCCTTGTTTGAGGTTGCGCGCGAGCATCAGGAACTGGACAGGATGGAAGAGGATATCCGGCTGGTTTTGCGTACTATTAAGGAAAATCCGGGCTTTATTGAAATCTTGTTATTGCCCAGCGTGTTATTGGAAAAAAAGAAAGACTTGATGAAAGAAGCCTTGGCCGGCAAGATTAATCAAGATTTGATGAGTCTTTTGCTTTTGACCGTAGATAAGGCCAGACAGGCGCATCTGGAGAAAATATTGGAATATGCGCTGCAAGCCGTTCAGGAGGAAAAGGGCGTTTTAACCGCCTATGTCACTTCGGCGGCGGAGCTGACGGCAGAAGAAAAAGAAGCCTTGAAGGTTAAACTTTCAAAGCAAACAGGCAAACAAATAGAATTAGACTGCAGGATTGACACGGCTCTGATTGGCGGCATGATCATTCGGGTGAAGGATCGGCTGGTAGATCATACGATCAAAGGCGAGCTGCATAAATTAGCGAAGCAGCTGAATGCAGTTAAAATCAGCAATTAGAAAGGCGGTGGAATCACAAGATGAATTTAAGACCGGAAGAAATCAGCTCGGTGATTAAAGAGCAGATTAAGCGATATGAGTCTGATCTTACAGTTTCAGATGTAGGAACCGTGATTCAGGTAGCCGATGGAATTGCGAGAATTCATGGATTGGAGAAGGCGATGGCCGGAGAATTATTGGAGTTCCCGGGCGACGTCTACGGCATGGTATTAAACTTAGAACAGGACAATGTCGGTGCTGTTTTAATGGGTGAAAGCAAAGAGGTAATGGAAGGTGCAACGGTTAAGTCAACCGGCCGGGTTATTGAAGTGCCGGTCGGCGATGCTTTGATCGGGCGTGTAGTTAACGCGCTGGGTCAGCCGATTGACGGCAAAGGCCCGATTGTGACCGAACATTATCGTCAAGTGGAAAGAGTTGCCCCGGGCGTAATTGAAAGAAAGTCCGTTGATACCCCGCTTCAAACCGGAATCAAAGCAATTGACTCCATGGTGCCGATTGGCCGAGGCCAGCGGGAACTGATTATTGGAGACCGGCAAACCGGAAAAACGGCGGTGGCGATTGATACAATCATCAACCAAAAAGGCCAAAATGTATTATGTATTTATGTGGCAATCGGCCAAAAAGCCTCAACGGTTGCGGCATTGGTTAGAACCTTAGAGGAAAACGGAGCAATGGATTTTACAACCGTAGTAGCGGCAACGGCATCCGAGCCGGCTCCGCTTCAGTATATTGCTCCCTTTGCCGGCTGTGCGATGGGCGAGGAATGGATGGAAGACGGCAAAGAAGTGCTGATCATTTATGATGATTTGTCTAAGCATGCTGTGGCTTACCGGGCCATGAGTCTGCTGCTTCGGCGGCCGCCGGGACGGGAAGCTTACCCGGGCGATGTTTTCTATCTGCATTCCCGGTTATTAGAAAGAGCGGCAAAATTAAGCGACGCCAGAGGCGGCGGCTCGCTGACGGCACTGCCGATTATTGAAACGCAGGCCGGCGATATTTCAGCCTATATTCCGACGAATGTTATTTCAATCACCGACGGTCAGATCTTCTTAGAGTCGGAACTCTTTAATTCCGGCGTGCGTCCGGCGATTAACGCAGGTCTTAGCGTATCGCGGGTAGGCGGTGCGGCGCAGACCAAGGCGATGAAGAAAATTGCCGGTCCTATCCGGGTAGAGTTGGCGCAGTACCGCGAATTGGCGGCGTTTTCGCAGTTCGGTTCGGATTTGGATAAAGAAACCAGAGACAGACTGGCGCAGGGCGAGCGGATTATTGAAGTGCTGAAACAGCCGCAGTATACGCCCAAGAGCGTAGCCGATCAGATTTTGATTTTGTACGCGGCGACCAGAAAATATCTGATGGATGTGGAGGTTACGGAAGTAGCTCGTTTCCAAGAGGAATTCATTGATTTTATCGATACCAAATACAGTGACTTAAAAGCGAAGTTGGCCGGCAAAGACGGCTTAACGAAGGAACTTGATCAACAGATTGCCGGCATCTTGGATGAATTTATGCCGAAATTCAAGAAGTCCGTAGAAAAGGTGTGATAAGATATGGCGTCCATGAAAGATATTAAAAGAAGAAAAGAAAGCGTTAGCTCTACGCAGCAGATCACCAAGGCCATGAACCTGGTGGCAACTGCCAAACTCCAGAAGGCCAAGCAAAGTGTGCTGGAAGCCAGACCTTATTTCGAGCAGATCCATAGGACGATTTCTTCCATTTTATCCATCAGCGAAGGAATTCATCATCCCTACTTGGAAAAGCGCGAAGGGAAAAAAGTGCTGTATGTTTTAATTTCTTCCAATCGTGGATTAGCGGGCGGTTACAACAGTAATATCATTAAGCTGGTGTTAAGGCATATCAAGGAAAATAAAAATGAATCAACGATGGTCATAGCCGCCGGTAAAAAGGCGCAGGATGCGGTCAGAAAAGAGCAGATTGAGCTGGCCGGCAGCTATAACGGTTTGATTGAAAACCCCAATTATAAAGAGGCCAAAGTGCTTTCGGAAAAAGTGATTGACCTCTTTAACAGCGGAGCGGCAGATGAAGTGTATGTAGCGTATACGGCCTTTCATTCGACATTAAGTCAGGAGCCGAAACTTATGAAGCTTTTGCCGCTGAATCCGGAAGAGTTCCGGCTGGAGGATGGGGCAGGCAGTTATGCGATGATGAATTATGAGCCATCGGAAGAAGTGGTTTTGGATTATATCGTGCCGAAATATGTCAAATCTTTGCTGTTCGGTACTTTGAAGGAATCGGCCGCCTCCGAGCAGGGCGCTCGTATGACGGCGATGGACTCAGCAACTAACAATGCGACCGAGATGATTGAGAAATTAACGCTCATGTATAATAGAGCCCGTCAGGCTTCGATTACGCAGGAGATTACCGAGATCGTCAGCGGCGCAGACGCACTATAAGAAGGAGTGCTTTACTTATGGCAAATCAAGCAATTGGAAAAATCACTCAGATCATAGGCGCCGTATTGGATATCAAGTTCCAGACTGAGGAACTTCCGGCAATCAACAATGCCGTCGAGATTACCAGAGCCGACGGCACCAAGCTGATTGTCGAGATTTCTCAGCATTTGGGCGATGATACGGTCAGGTGCATTTCCATGGGTTCCACCGACGGTTTGATGCGGGGCATGGAGGCAGTCGATACCGGAGCGCCGATCTCAGTGCCGGTAGGCGAAAAGACGCTGGGGCGAATCTTTAACGTTACCGGTCATGCCGTTGATCAAAAGCCGGATTTGGACGGAGAGCGCTGGTCGATTCACCGTCCGGCTCCGAAGTTTGAGGAACAGGCAACGGAAACCGAGATTTTGGAAACCGGAATCAAGGTTGTCGATTTATTATGCCCCTATCAAAAGGGCGGAAAGATTGGTCTGTTCGGCGGTGCCGGCGTAGGCAAAACGGTTTTGATTCAGGAACTGATCCGCAACATTGCGACCGAGCATGGCGGCTTTTCCGTATTTACCGGTGTTGGCGAGAGAACCAGAGAAGGAAATGACCTTTATCATGAAATGACCGAATCCGGCGTTATTGAGAAAACGACCATGGTGTTCGGACAAATGAACGAACCGCCGGGAGCCAGAATGAGAGTGGCGTTGACCGGTCTTACCATGGCGGAATATTTCCGGGATGAAGGCGGTAAGGACGTGCTGCTGTTTATTGATAATATTTTCCGTTTCACTCAGGCCGGCTCCGAGGTATCGGCGCTGCTTGGCCGGATGCCCAGTGCGGTTGGTTATCAGCCGACACTGGCTAACGAAATGGGTATTTTGCAGGAGCGCATTACCTCGACCAAAAAGGGATCAATCACTTCGGTGCAGGCGGTTTACGTGCCGGCCGATGACTTGACTGACCCGGCTCCGGCTACAACCTTTGCCCACCTTGACGCGACCACGGTATTATCGCGGTCGATTGTGGAAAAGGGTATTTATCCGGCAGTTGACCCGCTGGATTCGACTTCGCGGATTCTTGACCCGCGGATTGTCGGTCAGGAGCATTATGATGTGGCCAGAAGAGTGCAGCAGATTTTGCAGCGCTATAATGAATTGCAGGATATTATTGCGATTTTGGGTATGGACGAGTTGTCCGATGCCGATAAAGTAACGGTTTCCCGGGCCAGAAAGATTGAGCGGTTCTTATCGCAGCCTTTCTTCGTGGCCGAAACCTTTACCGGTCTTGCCGGACGCTATGTGCCGCTGGCAGAAACGATTCAGGGCTTTAAGGAAATCCTGGAGGGCAAGCATGACGACCTGCCCGAATCAGCCTTTTTAATGGCCGGAAATATGAGCGATGTTATCAGCCGAATTGAGGGGTGATGAACATGGCGGAAGAATTAAAAAATAATCAATTTGATTTGGTGATTATTTCGCCGGAGCGCCAGTTTTATCACGCGCCGGTTGAAAGAGTAACTTTCCGCACAACCGAGGGTGATTTGGGTGTGCTTAAGGGGCATATTCCCTTGACGGTCGGCTTATCGACTGGGCACTGCAAGATTCAGATTGACCCGAATACGGTTCATGTTGGCGTGATTCACGGCGGTTTTGCTGAGATTCAGCCGGATCGGGTGACGATTTTGGTGGATGCGGCGGAATGGCCGGATGAGATTGATGTGGAAAGAGCCAAACGGCGGATGAAGAAAGCGGAAGAAGTTTTAAGCAGCGCCGAAGCGGGCGATCCGGCGATTAAATGGGCGCGTTATTCGATGCTCAAGCAAATGGCCCGGATTGAGGTTGGCTCCCTCAATGAGGGAAACTGATTTTCCGAAAAATAAGAAAGCAGGCGGTTTTGAGAGGAAACTGCCTGCTTTCTTGGTTCTTTGTCAAATGGTGTTGGTAGAGAATAAAATCAAATTTCAGGGTGAAATAGCGTAAGCTATCTCACCCTTGTTATATTAATGGATGAATCAGCTTTTTAGTAATAAAGATTTTATTTGTTTTTTGTCAAATGGTGTTGGTACAAATGAAAGAATAAAATCAAGGCTCAAGGTGAGATGGCGTTACTGCTCTCGCCTTTCATAGTAATAGGACAATAAGTTTTCCCGGCATAAACGGGACATTATCATATATGGCTTATAAAAAGGGACAAGAAGTTTTTTCGCCTATTGACAAATTAGGACTTTTCGTTTAAAATGTAAATGTAACCGGTTACAAATAGAGTTGTTAAATAGAATAATGACGATATATGGCGGCGGTATTTAATTGATGCTTTAAAACCAAAATAAGCGTTTCAAACAGGCAAAGCAAAACAGAGTTTGCAAATTATTCTTGTTGGAGAATTTTCAAATATTGGCAGAATAAAAAATATGGAACTCAACTTTCCCCTGATCGAAGTGCTGCGCACTTCTGCCCGGGCGGGTAGTTAGCCTAAAAAGACTGTTCTGGCGAACATGGGAAAGTTGAGTATAGAATAAACAAAAGTAGGCGAAAATAGGGAAAATGAAATAGAAAGCAACGGGAAAAAGATTGGGAAAAGTGAAAGACTAAGTTTAAATAAAATGTAATCGGTTACAAAGAAGCGGGGTATATAGCGAGCGGCAAAATTGTTTTGTCACTTGCGGAAAATAAGCAAAACCAAGGGAAGGGGAGGAGGAAAAAGAGTTTTATTTTGTTGCGGGGAATAGGGGTTAAAATAATCGCTCGTATCAAGTAATTTAGAGTTCGGACAAGCACTAAGCAAAAGGAGGGAATATCAATGTTACAGCGAAAGAAAACGGCAAGTTTGATGATTTTAATGGTAATGATGCTGATTTTGTCGTCTTGCGGCAGTTCGCAGGCACCGACCAAGACTCCGGATCAGCCGGCGAAGCAAGCAGAAAATAAGACGGACAGCCAAGCGGATAATCAGACGAATAGCGAAAAGGTGGAGCTGCGCTTTTTGTTATGGGGCAATCAAAAGGAGATTGAGTGTAAAAAGAAATGGACGGAAGAATTTAATGCTCAAAATGATAAAATCCATGTCAATTTGGAAGCAATCCCGGAGGGGTTTCATGAGAAACTGACAGTGCAGGTTTCTTCTGGGACATTGGCAGACTTGGTGCAAATCGCCGGTGACTTTGGCGGAGAATATTTTAAAAAAGGTACTTTTGCGCCGCTCGATGATTATATTAAAAAAGATGGTTTAGAGGGGGCGTGGGTGGACAGCCTGATGAGCGGATTATCCTATAACGGCAGTGTTTACGCTGCACCGACTACGTTTTATTCCGGTTTTATTATTTACAACAAAACAATGTTTGAGGAAAACAACGTTCCGCTGCCCCATAAGGGCTGGACGGAAGAAGAATTTTTGGCGGCCGCTAAGGCTTTGACTAAAGGTGAGGGCGATAACAAGGTTTGGGGTGCTGATTTTTCTTCGTGGTGGGCGTATTCGCTGGCCAGAAACTTATATGCCGGGTATAAAGCCTGGGATTGGGAAACCGGAAAAATGACAGCAGATACGCAGGGCTTCCGGGATGGCGTTCAGTTTGTTACTGACCTGTATAGAGTACATCAGGTTTCACCGACACCGACGATGGCAGCTGATATCGGCGGAACCTTTGAAACCGGGAAATATGCCATGACCATCGGTGCATCTTGGGATATGGCCAGCTTTAACGAAGCGATTGGCGATAAGTTTGAATGGGATATCGTCACTTTTCCGGCCAATCCTAAGTATGGGCAGTGGCGTTCACCGTTGTGGACAACGGCGATTGGTATTTCGGCTGATTCGCCGCATAAGGATGAGGCATGGGAATATATTCGCTATATGTCGGCTGGTAAAGTGCAGGAAGAAATGGAGATTATTGGTTTGCCGGCGCTAAAATCAATTAGCCAGGACAGTAATTTCATCAATTCGATTCCGGCCGGCTGGAAAAAGTTTGATAAATCGGTATTTTTTGACGCGCTTGACTATGCCGTAGACGGTGTGGTGTTGAATGAGATTCAGGATGAGGTTATTAAGGTTGAGTTGGAGCTCTTGTTTGCAGGTGAGCAGGATATCGATACGACCTTAAAGAATATTCAAACCAAAGGGCAGTTAAAGTTAGACAGAATGAAGGGTTAAAGGAATGTCGGCGTTTGGCGGCGGCTTGTTTTTTAAGCGGAAAGCATAAAAAAGAGCGCCGCCAAAGTGCCGGGCTGTCTCTGAAAAGGGAAGAAATGCAATACTCTTGCGGGCAGAGAAAGGATTAAGGAAAAGTTGAGTGCATAAATGGGGGCATGCTTATGAAAAATAGAAAAAGACAGGCAAAATATTTTTACCTCTTTATTTCTCCGTGGTTAGCGGGCTTTTTCTTGTTGACATTTCTCCCGCTGATTTATTCTATTTATTTGTCTTTAACCCAGTATAACGGAATTACGGCACCGCAGTTTATTGGCCTGCAAAATTATGCGGATATTCTTCTGAGCGATGCTTTGTTTCAAAAAAGCCTGTTTAATTCCTTTCATTACGCATTGGCTGCGGTACCGACCAGTCTGCTTTTAGCGTTGGTGATTGCTTTGCTGCTGTCGAGGGAATCCAGGACCAGCAATTTCTTTCAGATTGTTTTTTATTTTCCGTCGATTGCAGCCGGAGCGGCAGTATATGCGGTAATTAAGTTTTTGCTCAAAGGAGAAGGCGGCTTGCTTAATTATGTTTTATCGCTGGTTGGAATCAAAGGCCCGTTTTGGCTGACGGATCCTAAGTGGGCGATGACGGCGCTGGTCATTGCCAATTTAATCTTCTGCGGGCAGCAGATGTTGATATTTTTAGCCGGAATTAAGCAAATCCCGGTTTCCTATTATGAAGCGGCTAGATTAGACGGTGCGGGCAGTTTCCAATGTTTTTTCAGGATAACTTTTCCGCTGATTGCCAATGTTTTTATATTTAATTTAGTGATGGGCATAATCAGTGCTTTTCAGGTCTTTGTTCAGCCGCTGATTATGACCGGCGGCGGACCGTTTAAAAAAACTTATGTTTACGGAATGTATATCTATGACAGTGGGTTCAGTTTTGGCCGGTTTGGCTATGCGGCGGCGCTGGCTTGGATTATGTATCTGATTATTATTTTTACGAGTATGTTTATTTTGCGGTCGCTGCAAAAGTTGATGAATTACGAAGAATAAGCAGGGGGGTGAAGCAATGCTGCAAAAGAGCCGGTTCGGGCTGCGAATATTACTATGCACCGCATTGGGCGTGGTATTTTTGCTGCCGTTTATCTGGATGTTGTCAACATCGCTGATGAGCACGACGCAAATTGTAAAATATCCGCCGGAGATGGTACCAGCGCCTTTGACGCTGCGTTCATTTGCATATATTTTTACCAGTACGAACTTTTTTACTTATTTAAAAAACAGCAGCATCATAACAGGCTTAAATATTTTGGGGGCTTTGCTGAGTACACCGATAGTAGCGTATGGTTTTGCCAAATATGACGCTCGTCTGAAAAATGTATGGTTTACCATTTTGATGTCAACTATGATGGTGCCGTATTTTGTTACGATTATTCCTTTGTATAATATCTATGCCAGATTAAAGCTAATCAATACCTTTGTGCCGCTGGTACTGCCGAATTTGTTGGCGGGAAGCAGCTTCAGTATTTTTTTGCTGCATCAGTTTTTTAAAACTTTTCCGGGCGAGATAGAAGAATCGGCTCGAATTGACGGCTGCGGCGAGCTGCGGATTTTGTTTGAAATTGTTTTGCCAAATTCCAAAGCCATATTGTTTGTGGTGGCGATTTTTATGTTTGTTTGGACGTGGAATGATTATTTTGGGCCGGCAATTTTTTTGAACGACGAACCGAAATACACATTGGCGGTTGGTTTGGTGTTTTTAAACTCGTCAATCAGCGGTTACAAGGATGCTCTGGATCAGGGGCCGGTTATGGCGATGGCACTTTTGACTGTGCTGCCGGTTATTATACTGTATGCTTGTTTTCAGAAATATTTTATTAAGGGGATTGTAGCCAGCGGACTAAAAGGTTGAAGGCAGCAGTTTTGTCTTAACGGCCGAAAGTGCGGAGTCAGACCAAACATTGAAACCAAAAATGAGGCGAAAGGAATAGAGAGAGATGAAAGACTTACCGGAAATCAAAAAGAGAAATGGCGGGCATTGCTTTTGGCTGGAAGGGCATCCGTTTATTATGCTGGCGGCCGAAACGCATAATTCTGCCTGCGCCTCGCGGGAGTATATGCAGCAGGTGTGGAGCAAGGTGAAAGAATTAAACTGCAATACTCTTTTAGCGCCGGTTTATTGGGAATGGATTGAACCGCAGGAAAATCAGTTTGATTTTGACTTGGCAGAACAGCTAATAATAGAAGCAAGAAAAAATCGGATGAAATTGGTCTTGCTGTGGTTTGGCAGTTGGAAAAATGGGCTTTCTACTTATGCGCCGACTTGGGTTAAGACGGATGGGCAAAGGTTTTCCAGAACGGAAGATGAGCATGGCAGAAGAACGAAAATATTGAGCATGTTTGGCAGCGAGGTTTTGGCGGCTGAGCAGAATGCTTTTAGAAACTTTATGCAGTATATAAAAGTCTTTGACGCAGAGGAACAAACCGTTTTAGCTGTGCAGATAGAAAATGAAGTAGGCATTTTGGGGGCGGCCAGAGATTTTTCTGTGGGCGCAGAAGCTGAATATAAGAAAGATATCCCGAATTCCTTGGCGAAACATATAAAAAATTGCAACCTATGCGGTACAGAGGCTGAGGACTCAGAGGGAATGGAAACGGTGAAAAACGGGGAGAGCAGCAAAGCCTTTCTTTCCGAAGCGGATACAAACAGGATTGGCGGTTCATGGGAAAAGGTGTTTAAAGAAAAGGCGGAAGAAGTGTTTATGGCTTGGCATTATGCCGGTTATATAAATGAACTGGCTAAGTGCGGGAAAGAATGTTATGCGTTGCCAATGTTTACCAATGTTTGGCTGAAGAGCCATGCCCTGGAAAAAGCGGGCGTTTATCCCAGCGGCGGGCCGGTGCCGGAAATGCTGGATATTTGGAAGCTGGGAGCGCCAAGTTTGGATATATTGGCACCGGATATTTATACCTTTGATTTTGCCGGGGCAGCCGATTCCTACGCCAGAGCGGATAACCCCTTGTTTGTTCCGGAAACACGCCGGGATAAGTGGGCGGCGGCTAATTTATATTTGGCCGTAGGCCGGTATCATACCTTATGTTATTCGCCGTTTGGGGCGGAAAGTATTGGAGAAGATCATTCCTTTATTACCGGGCGTATTCATACAGATTCTAAGGATAAAAATGTATCCAGTCCGGCGGTCAAGGAATATCTGGCACAAAGTTATCGGCTTTTGGGCAATATGCTGCCGGTTATTACCGGACATTACGGCGACGGTAAAATGACAGGTTTTGTTCAGGGGCGCAGTGAAAAAGAAAAGCAGCTTGAACTGGGCGGATGCCGGCTGACGATCCAGTTTTATCATTCGGTAAATGACGATGATGAATTTCTTCCGGCAGCAGGCATTATAATCCAAGCGGGTGAATACGAATGGATTTTTGCCGGCTATGGATACAGAGCTTGCCTTGATGCGGCAGAAAGCGGAAAGCAATTGGATTTTTTGGCATTGGAAAAAGGTCACTATGATGAAAAGGCTAACTGGATAAAAGATATGGACTTAAACGGCGACGAGCAGCAGGTTCAAATGGAAGAAAAGCCAACGGCAGTAAGAGCTTGGTATTATGAATTTTAAAAGCAGCCGGTTTTGTTCAGAGAGGTGCAAAGGGTGCAGGTTACCGGATTTGAACTGAAATTTTAATAGAGGAGAAAGTAAATGAAAGCTTCTGCGGTTACAATTAAAGATATTGCTGCCAGAGCCGGCGTTTCGGTGGCAACGGTTTCACGGGTAATCAATCGGTCAGAACAGGTTACGGAAGAGACGAAACAAAGAGTGCGGAAAGTCATAGAAGAATTTGACTATCGGCCAAATGCGATTGCCCGCAGCTTATATACCAAAAAGAGTAATGTCATCGGCTGTATTTTACCGGATATTACCAATCGCTATTTTGCGAAAATTTATCTGGCAATTGAGCAGATTGCTTATAAATACGGGTATACGATGTTTCTGTGTAATTCGATGAATCAGTCGAAGCTGGAAAGCGTGTATTTAAAAAAGCTGGTTGAACAGCAGGTAGACAGTATTATTTTTATGGGCGGCTGCGTCAATGACTGTGTGCCCAAAGCGGATGTTGTGGAGGAGCTGAAAGCAGCGGCAGCCATTTGTCCGGTGGTGGTAATCAACGGCGAGATTGATGACGACCGGATTTACACGGTCAGCACCGATGAGGAAACGGCGGTTGATCGGATGGTGCATTATCTGGTACAGAAAGGTTATCGGCGGATTGCAATGGTAGGCGGCGCCAAAGGGATTACGGTAACGGAGTTTAAAATGGCTGCCTTTCAAAAGGCCTGTTTAAAATATGGTTTGGCCGAGGGCGATTTTTTTACCTGTTATGGTGAATTCCATTTTCAGGGCGGCGAAGCCATTTTTCAGGAACTGCGGCAAAGCGGTCGGCTGCCGGAGGCGCTGATTGCAATTAATGACGAGGTGGCGGCCGGAATCCTTCAGGCTTGCGTCAAAGCTGGGGTTAAGGTACCGGAGGAGTTGTCAGTGATGGGTTATGACAATACGGATTTGGCGGAATGTACTTATCCTAAATTGACGACCTATTCGCATCCTTACGCTAAGCTGGCGCAGTTTGCTGTAGAAACTATCCGGCATTTATATACGGATAACGCGGCGGTGAATCGGCAGCTTTTGCGGGGGGAGATGATAGAAAGAGAAAGTATTGGCTTGGCTTACAGCGTGATAGGCGCAGGATATAAGAAATAAAAAGGAGGAATAAGAATGAAGAAATTATTAGCGAGTTGTTTGGCAGTTGTTATGTTGATTACGCTGCTTGGGGGCTGTGGGGAAAAGACGGAAAAACCGGCAGAAACGGGACAGACGCAGCAGACGAGCGAGAAAGGAAACAAAGAGACGGGCGCGGCCGAAAAGATTAAACTGAAAATGACGATTTTCGGGAGCGACAATGATGAGGCGGTATATCGTCAGCGTTTGGATTTGGTGCAAAAGAAATATGAAAATATTGAGGTGGAGCTGCTTTATATTCCGTCGGAATACGCCACTAAGGTAAAAACAATGTTTGTTTCCGGCGAAGCGCCTGATATTTTGCAGCTGTCAGAGGATGTTCATTCTTATTCGGCCTTGGGTCAAATCATGGCGTTGGATGATTTGGTGAGCAAAAATGGACTGGATTTGGGGAAACGCTTTGGTACGGCGCATCAAACCTATGTTTATAAAGATAATTTGTATGCTTTGCCGGATCGCGGCGGCGCAATGATTGTGTACTACAACAAGGATTTGTTTGATAAAGCGGGAGTAAGCTATCCTACCAAAGACTGGACTTGGAAAGATATGTTGGCGGCGGCGCAGAAGCTGACTGTCCGAAATGGGGAAGAGGTGGAAACATACGGCTTTGCTGCCGGTGATTGGTGGCCGTGGTGGCTGAGTTTTATTTATCAAAATGGCGGCCGGATTTTGGACAAGGACGGCAAAGTAGTATTTAATTCGCCGGAAACCGTAGAAGCACTTCAATTTTATAATGATTTGGTCTTTAAGCACAAAGTGGCACCCTCACCGCAGGAATATGCCGATATGGGCAATCCCGGCCCGGATCCTTTATTTGCTCAGGGTAAGGTTGCTTTTGAAATTACCGGCTTTTGGAATATTGGTTCATTAAATAATGTGCCGGATTTGAACTATGATATCGCCCCGCTGTGGCATCAAAAGGAAAGCGGCACGACAGCCTTTGGTTCGGGGCTGGCGATTTCCCAAAACTGCAAATACCCGGAAGTCGCTTATCAGGTGATTGATTTTCTGACGAGCGTGGAAGGGCAAATGCCAATCGTAGAAATGAAACAGGACGCGCCGGTAAACATTGAATTGTTAAGCAGTGAAAAGTTTTTAAGTGCGCAGTTTGCCAGTCGGGCAATTGACATGAATGTTTTTTCGGAATCAGCCGACCAAATTATGGATTTGCCGTTAGGGCCTTATTGGAATGAAATGACGGAAATATGCGGGAATCATTTGAGTGAATTGTTTAACGGACAAAAAGAAGCGGCAGAAGTAGCCGAAAACATTCAGGCGGATTTAGAAGAAATGATGAAACGCTATAAATAAGCGCAAGTTTATAGGCTATGCGGCTCCAGCAGAGTTTTGGAGCCGCATAGAAAAGAGGAGGCAGTAATGGCAGCAGGGCAAAGAAGCAGCAAAAGACAAAAAATAGAAAGACACTTGTTCTTTTTATTTACCGCCCCTTGGATTTTGGGCTTTCTGATATTTACTTTAGGGCCGCTGGCAGCGTCTGTCTATATCAGTTTTACGGACTGGAATATGCTGACAAAGCCCAATTTTATAGGCTTGGAGAATTATATTTATTTATTTTCAGAAGATAAACTTTTTTGGAAAGTGTTATACAATACTTTTTACTATGTGCTTATTATGGTGCCGCTGACGACGGTGGTTTCTCTGTTGGTGGCATATCTTTTAAACAAACCGGTTCGTGGTATTCGCTGGTTTCGGACGATTTTTTATTTGCCGTCGGTCGTACCGGTGGTAGCAAGTTCGCTGATATTCTTATGGATTTTAGCACCCAAGGGCATAATCAATCAGGCCTTGGCTTTTTTGGGGCTGAAAGGACCGGCGTGGCTCTTAGATGAAAAGTATGTTAAAATGTCTTTCGTTATGTTGGCGCTGTGGGCGGTTGGCGGCAGCATGATTTTGCTGCTTTCGGGAATGCAGAGCATTTCCAAAGAATTATATGAATCGGCGGCATTGGACGGAGCAAGCCGCTGGCGGCAATTTTGCAGCATTACGATACCAATGCTGAGTCCGATTATCTTTTTTAATTTGATTATGGGAATTATTGGTGGTTTGCAGACCTTTTCGCAGGTTTATATTTTGACGAAAGGAGGGCCGAACAACGCCAGCAAAATGATTGTGCCGTATCTTTATGACAATGCGTTTAAGTATTATCGTATGGGTTATGCGTCGGCGCTGTCGTGGGTGCTGTTTGTAATTATTCTGGCATTTACTCTGGCGGTGCTGAAGTCATCCAGCCTGTGGGTATTTTATGAGGGTGAGGTGAGAAAATGAGAAGAAAGCTGAGAAATGGGGAAAAGATAAGGCTTTACTTGATTTTGACACTAATCGGAATTTTAATGCTGATGCCCTTTGTCTATATGATCTCTATCTCTTTGATATCGCCGCAGACCAATGCGAAGATGTTGTTTACGGTTTTGCCGCAGGAGTTGCATTTTCAAAACTATATTCGTGTTTTTACGGATGAGAGAATTCTCCGCTGGTTTATGAACAGTGTTGTGCTGGTGGTGTTTTGTATGATTGGTCAGGTTATGGCCAGTTCGTTTGTGGCGTTTGGCTTTGCCCGGCTGAATTATAAGTACAAAAATGTTTTGTTTATGATTTTGCTGGCAACGATGATGATTCCGCAGCAAATTACGCTGATTCCGCAGTTTATTATTTTTACCAAACTAAAGTGGGTCAATACCTTACTGCCGATTATCGTTCCTAATTTTGCCGGCGGAGCATATAATATTTTCTTATGTCGGCAGATTATTATGACGATTCCGCAGTCGTTAGACGATGCGGCCAAGATTGACGGCTTAGGCTATATCGGAATTTACTTTAAAATGATATTGCCCTTGATTAAACCGGTGCTGGCAGTGATTGCCATATTTACCTTTAATTATAATTGGGGTGCGTTTATGGAACCGCTGATTTATATTGAGGATAAGGCAAAAATGCCATTGGCGCTGGGAGTGCAGATATTAAGTGCGACTTCCTCTGTCGGCGCTACGCCGGAGTGGAATATTGTTATGGTATCTTCTCTGCTGCTGACTTTGCCGATGATAATTATTTTTATATTGAATCAGCGGCGAATCTTTGAGTTGAATGTTGGAATCAGCAGCGATGTAAGTAAGTAGCGAGGTGAGGGAATTGGAAAAAATAGTTTTAACCGAAGAAATGATAAAGACAGCATCCGGCCGTAAGTTTGCCGGCTGGGGTACAAGTCTGGCATGGTGGGCCAATGTAATTGGTCGGTGGCGGGATGAGGATAAAAAGCAAGCGATTTGCGATTTGATTTTTTCGCTGCCAAAGGGTTTGGGGCTTACTATTGTCCGCTATAATTTTGGGGCGGGCGAACCGGGGAAAGAGCCGGCTAATTTTCGAGTCGGTGCGAATATAGAATGTTACGGCCAAGGCCCGGCCAAGTGGGATATGGACAGGGATGGCGGGCAGCGCTGGATTTTGCAGGAGGCAATAAAGAGAGGCGCTAATCAAACAGAGGCGTTTTTTAATTCGCCGCCGCTGTGGCTTTTGGCTTGTCCGTCAACGGCCGGAGCGGATTATGGGCAAAATAATCTCCTGCCGGAGCAGGAGGCGGCATTTGCCGAGTATGTGGCGGAACTTTTAAACCAGTTTGCGGCGGCATATCAGATTCGCTTTCATAGTCTGTCTTTATTTAATGAGCCGTCCTCGATGTGGTGGCAAAGCGATAATGATCAGGAGGGCTGTCATTACAGCGTAGCGCAGCAGGAGCGGCTGCTGTGCCTGATGCAGCAAAAAATAAAGGAAGGGGGCCTGTATCCCTTAACTTTAAGCGGGCCGGAGGGCTGGAGCGTATTTGAGAGCATTAGTATGTACAATGATTTGTCAGAAGCGGCGCGGGCGGCTTTGGGGAGAATCAGCACGCATACTTATTTGGCGGATGACAGAGCCAGAAAGGCGCTGTGCCGTTTGGCGCAAAAAGAAAAAAAACCGCTGTGGATGTCGGAAGTTTGTCTGGCGCAAGAGGGAGCACAAGAGCCGGCGGCAATGGCCAGCGGGCTGCGGATTGCCAAGGCGATTATGGCGGATTTTGCATATTTGCGGCCGGAAGCATGGGTTTACTGGCAGGCAGTGGAGAATAAAAATCTAAATCACAACTATGGTTTTATTCAGGCCGGTTATGATGAAAAAGAGGAATATCATATTACCAAGAGTTTTTATGTATTTGGTCAATTTACACGCTTTATTCGTCCGGGTATGCTGCTGCCGGAGCACTTGCCGGAAAACGGCATAATAGCCTATGACCCTGTGGAAAATAAGGCGGTTTGCGTGCTGTTGAACGAAACGGCGGCAGAGAAAAGCTGCTGCATAGAGAGCGGGCAGGACATTGTTCAGGCAGCGGCGGTGATTACTTCCGAGGGGAAGGATATGCAGCCGTATTCCATCGACAAAAATGAGAGAGAAGTAAGGCTGATATTACCGGCTCAAAGTATACTGACAGTGGAGATTTTTTGGACAAAGGAGCAGGCGTAAGCGGAGAAAGGATAAAGCAGAGCATAGGAACAAAGCTTCTGAAAGAAGAAAAAGGGAAAATATATAAAAAAATAATTTACACAATAAGATGATAGTGATATAGTTATAATGAAATCAGGTTACAGTCAAAGAAAGGAAGAGATAGCAAACAAAAAAACATGTCAAATCAGGAAAGGGAAGTTTAAAATTTATTGATCCGAGAAACAGGAGGTGTACTATGAAAGTATTATTGAAAAAAATGGGTAGACTACTGTTTGTCTGTGTCTTTATAGTTTGTTCTATTGGCCAGATAGAAGAGGGCACTGATGTTTCCGGGGCAAAGAGGAATGAAACGTTTGAGTTTGAGCCGATTATACGGCAAATCTTAGATGGATATCAAAGTTTTTACCGGTTAGAGAATTTTGAAACAAGTACTTTTGAGTTTGAAGTGGACGGTGTGCCATATTTGGGCATTGACGTATCGGTAGATATGACGTTGACTTGCCATCCTAAAGAACTTCCCTATTTTAAAGGCATGGAAATGGCGATGGAGAATGGCGGATTGGGGATTACTGACCGTTTGGAAGCGCAGCGTCAAATGGAAAAGCGGGCGGAGGAAATTATAGAGGAGTGCTACTTAGTAACAGACCGGTCGACGTTTAAGTATGCAATTAAAAAGGAAGATTTAAATCCGAAAGAATTAAGCAAGTTGTCTGCTTATTATTGCAGAGTAGACGCAAGTGCTCCGATTCTCTACCGGGCGGATAGTACAAACACACCGGAAGATAAGAAGATGGAAATGTTTAATTCAGGTTATAATATGGTTTTGCAGAAGATAAAGACGGCCGATGTTATTCGGGCTAATGTTAATTATGACCGGCTTGCCGCGAGAGATTGGGCACAGAATAATGCTTTTTTTGCCAAAACTACGAAGCAGACCGGCATGATTTTAGAACTGGAAAAGGGTCAAATAAAAATTGAAAAAGCGATTCATTTGGTTTGCTTTCACGAGGAAGAAAAGAAAGAATTGGATCGGCTGGGACTTTCACCGAAAGATTATCCCGGCGGTCAATACTTTGAGCGGCTGGGGGAAACTATGATTTTAAAGGTTTCATCATCGGCACAGATTACCATATTTGATACCAGTCAAAAATATATGCAGGTGGAAAACGAGCGAGAGTATACTTTTAAAAATTATGCTGACTTTTTAAAAGCGGCGGAAACGGATGAGGAACTGTTTCTCCGGCCGTATGTATTTACCATTAAAAATGGAATGATTATCAAAATGGAAGAAAGACTGTTAATCTGAGAATATAAAAAACCTGCGGAAGATTTTAGATTAAGAAATCTTCCGCAGGCTTTTTAAATATTGGAGTTCAAATAACAAATAAAGAAAAAATAGCGGCAGTTCCTCTTTTATTACAACTTTATAACACGCTAAAATTCCTTAAAAAACAATTGATTTTTTCATCAGGATAGCCGATAATAATATAAGATAGTGTAGTGCTGGAGAATCTGGAAAAGTTGAGGAGTAAACTATGAAGAAATTAATTGCTTGCGTTCTAAGCCTGAGTATAATAATACCGTTATTTCCGGCGGTGCCGGCCGCGGCGGCGGAGAAATGGATTTCGTGGCTGCAGACGGCAACGATGGATATTAATCTGAATATTATTGAAAACAAGTCCGGAACAGATGATTTGCTGTTTGAGATTAATCTGTCCGAACCCAACAAGTATGAACTTGAGTATTTCTTGAATTCCGGAGAACGGCGGACATTGGAGATCATAAATAATCCGGATGATCTGGAAGTCAATTTCATGATTGAGAGCGGAACGCAGGCGGTACATAACAATGTGACCGAAGCGCAGATGGATATTTCCTTTTTAAGCGCCGATTACAGCGGCGATATTCCCGTGTGGAAAAGCTACCGGGGAGCAGAGCTGGCAACCTTCAAAGCGACTCACCTGATCGGCGGCAAATTAAACTATGTCATTGATAAAAGAGCCAGCGCCAAGTTTCCGGGAATTGCTTTTAACATCAATAACCGGATTTTAATGCTGCGCGGCGATTTTAACTCCGGTAAGGCTTATTTATATCTGGATAAATATCAGATCGGAACAATTTTTCCGATTAAGCTGACCAATCCGCTGGGTGAGGTGCAGCAGGTCAATGCCTTAAAATCATTGCGCAATTTTACTACCATTCCGACGCATTTAACCAAAGATCCGGGCAATCCGGGACAAAACTATGAACCGACTCCAATCGTTGTACCGGGTATGCCGAACTCGGAAAAAGCCGGTTCGCGGCCGGGTATCCGGATGGAATTTGAGCAGCCCAAGGCTTTGGAGCCGGTTAGCTGGGCGTTTGACTATGATGCGGCTAAGCCGATTCTGAGAACCCTGTCAGCGGTCTTTGACCTCAAGGACTTGGCCGGCCCCGATAATATGGATATTCAATTTAAGCTTGATCCGGACGGCGTAAAAACGATTACCTCTCTGCCGGCGGGCAATACCGGAACGGAGGTCTATACCTATGATCCGGCGCGGCATACCTACCGGATTGATATTGTTAAAGATAAGTCTGATTTGAATCAGCAAAATACAATCGTACAGTGGAAGAATCTGGAAAAATCCAAAATCTATAAGACCAAGCTGAACTTCCAGAAAACGGTCGGCCAAGAAAGCATCGTTGACTTTCCGGCCTTTTCTCCGCAGAATGAGTTTGCTTATACCTATATGGAGTTTACTTTGAAGCGGGCCGACAAAAAGGAAGCGTACCTGGAAATCACGCCTTATGATGTCGGCGATAATGTGGATTTGGAATATACGATTTTGTATAATAAGACCTATGTCGGTAATCTGGATGAAAACAATCATTTGTGGCTGCGGCATTATCAGCACAATGACAGCGGTCAGGCCAAGATTAATATTCCGGTGCCGTTTAACGATAGCTCCTCGACCGACCATTATCAGGTATTGTTCCGTTTTTCTTCAACCAATATTCGGTCGCAGCTTTTAAATTATCAGGCGGAAAATGATAAGGACGTGCCCCCGGCAATGCCGCATATCGTGTCAGTCGATAACCTGTATGTCACACCGCCGGATCAGGATGCGGCCGATCAAAGCATCCCCAGCCAGATTCAGCTGGACTTGGTCTGGCAGGCGATTGATAAGGTTGAACTGGAAAAAGTCTTTCAACGGATGGCCGATGACCCGAATCGGGATAATAACCCGAATAACGATGCCGTTTATTATGAATTATCAGTCAACACCTTGCCGGGCGAAACCGCCGACAATAAATATGAGATGTTTCAGGTCTACAAGGTGACAAAAGCAGCCGACGGCACTTATCATTTAAGCGTTCATCCGAGCCTGGCGGGTGATCCTTGGCAGGGCACGCCCAGTCAGGCCGGGCCGCAGTATGCCAATGGCTATGACAAGATTGATGAATTGTTCCGGATGGAAAAAATTATTTTAAATAAAGACGGCAAATGGCCGCTGGCGCATACCTCGGTGTATGATGAGGATAACCGGACCTATACCGTGACCGCTCAGGCCGATCCGAACAAACGTATTAAAGATCTGGCTTTTCCGGGTGTTAATTATTTCCGGATCAGAGCCTATATGGAAAAAGACGGTGTTGTGACCCGTTCCAGAGTGTCGATGCCGTACAGCTTTTCCATGAGTATGTTGATTTATGATGTCCCGACCGCCAATAACCTGCGTTATGAACCGGTGTATAATGTCAACCGGACGATTCCAGAGGGGGTGGCGATTTACTGGGATTGGAACAAGAATAAGACGGATTTTAAGAACTTTAAAGATGCAATGCTCGATCCGCTGAATAAGACAGCCGATTCGATTACTTATGTCGGCTATATTTCTCAAAACCGGCAGAAGCTGATGAAAATTACGCCGGAGGATAAGCAAAACCTGCTGCCGCTGCAATCACCGGAAACGCAGGGCGAACGAAAAATCGTGGTGACACCGGAGGAATTAGAAAAGTTCCGGGCGGGCGAAGTCTTTTACTTTGAAGCCAAGGATTTGAATCTGAACTCTTTGTCCGGTAAAATTGCCGGCGGTGAATTTCTGATGCAGATTACGGGGCTGGATCCGAATGAAGTTTACTATGTCCGCTTTGTGGTTGAATTGCAGGTCAAAAACGGCGACGGGACATTTGAAACCGACAGTCAGGGCAATAAGAAGCCCAGAACCAGTGTGCCCTCGGTTATCTTGGAAATGACCGTACCAAAGGTTAATCCCGAGCCGGGTGAAAATGAAAAATTGCCGCTGGCGCCGGATAAGTTCAAGGTAGACTTTATTGATGAAGAAAAGGTGCAGACCTATGCGGAATGGGAAATTCCGAAAACCATTTCGCCGGAGGAAAAAAACTATGGCTTTGAGCTTTTAAATATTGAAGATCAGGGCCTAGCTGAGGTGCTCAAAGAAAATACGATTGCGCTGGAAGATCTGGTTAACGGCAGTTCGCTTGACCCCAAGACGAACGCTTTGATTCAGGTGCAGGGCATTCATAACAACAATGTGCAGGCTTACCGGGTTGTTAATTTTACCGGCGAATGGGAGCTGCAGGTTTACAATCCGAGCAGTAAAGCGTGGGAAAGAGCACAGCAGGCGGAGTTTTCCATGGAAGACCGGATGATAAAGGTGATTGATAAGCGAAATTCACCGAACCGGGTGCTGTATTACTATGTCAGAACGGTGAAATACAATAACAACCAGGCCGTGCTTAGCCGGTCCCGTTGGCGGGAGGCAACGCTGACCACGCCGGAAATGAAGCGGCCAATCAATCTGATTGTCGATTATTCCAATGAGATGGACCATAATCCCAAGGAAGAGCGGATTATTCGGTTTGACGTGCCGCTGCCGGAGGGCGTGGTTCTGCATGAGAATTATCTGGTGCAGATCTTTGTCCGCGGAGAAAAGGATGCCAATTTTGTGGAAACCAATAAGGTTCAGGCCAATGGTCAAATCTTATATGGCAGCACCTATCTCAAAACGACTTCGGGCGCGCCGGCCAATTACCAGAGACTGTATTACAAAGTTTATGGTTTGGAGCCGGGCAAGGCCTATGATATCAAAGTGCGGCTGGAAGATCATACCAAGGATCAGGAGAAAAATCCGGACGGAAGCTATACCTATGCGACATCACCGTTTTCCGATGTGGTGCGGACGCGGACCGAGTTTGACCAGATAACGCATGATAAGGAAGAAAAGTATAAGGAATACATTGATTACTATGTTAAACGGGCGGAGGAATTAAAGAAAAATCCGTACTTTGATTTGACGACTGATAAGAAAAAGAATATTTTTAAATATCGGGGACAGTATGCTTCGGGAGAAATGCGCAATCAAACCAGAGCGGTTTATGATTTGGTCAGAGGCGAGGGTGAGACGGTTGCCTATTATCTGCCGGCGGAATGGATTCAGGCAGCGCCGGAGTTTGATACCGATTTGCGGCTGTGGATTAAGGAGCAGGAGTTTATTCTGCCGGCCGGCTTTGTGACCGAGGATGCGACGGCGGCGATCCGCGATGTCATTCGCCGGGTTAAAGAGTATCAGGGTTCGGTTAAGGATTATGCGATTTTGGTTGAACTGACTGCCGGAAAATATGGGGCAGCAATAGAGGGCGAACTGCCGCTGGAGCCGATGGTGAATATTTCGCTCAGTGTGGTCCGAGAGACCAAAACCGAGACCTATCTGGACAATATGTTACAGGCGGCGGTGGATAATGCCATCAGCAAGAATAAAGCCACTTTGATTGAAGAACTGGAAAAAGAACTGAAATACGGAATCCAGGACAGCAAACTGAATGACATTGTCAATAAGGTGATGGTTCAGGTACAGAAGGATTTTTCGGTTTTCGGTCAATTCCAGTATTTGTCGGCTGTCAGCAGCAGCAAGGACTATATTACCGCACTGAACCGGGAAATGAAGGTCAGCTTGAAACCGACTGTGAAAACAGAATATCAGGTGTTTTTCCGGGAGACTTCGGCTTGGCAGCCGTTGGAGCGGGTCAGCGACGGCTCTGTCCGCAGCGGCAAGACCGGTTCTTTCGCTGCCGTGCCGGATACGGTTCGGCAGAACCTGGCGGATATTTCAACCGATGCCGAAATCAGTATCATCAGGAAAAATGGTTTAACGAAAGTCTTTACCACATATGAATTGTCGCAGGACGGAGGTATCAGCGGCGAACAGCTGATTCGGACGGCGGCTCGGCTGTTGGGCGCAGGCGACAGCAATGATACGGCTGCTTTTCTGCGCAGTCAGGGAATAACGGTGCCGGCTTATGACCCGTATTATCCGGTCAGCCGGGAAAAAGCATACTATGTGCTGGCTCAGGTTTATGCCAAAAGGAACAGCAAACCGCTGGCCAATGTCAGGATTACGGATTTTTACGGAATTGAGGATCAGAATGAGATTGATGCCAAGTTCCGCAAGGATTTGCTGGCGGCGTATCATTTAAAGCTGCTGACTTTAAGAAATGGAAAATTGTCGCCGAAAGCCTCGTTTGCCATGAACGAGCTGCGCAACTTTTTAAGAAAGCTGTAAAGAGAGGAAATAGTGATGAAGCAATGGAAAACGATTGGCAGGAGAGCGCTGGCGCTTTGTCTGGCGTTCATTCTGCTGGCAAATGTGGAGATACGAGCCAATATACAGTTGCCGGCGGTCAGCGCGGAAATTGAAAACGTCTATTACCGTCTGGGTAAGGATTTGATCACCGGCGAGCGCCTGATTCGACCGACCATTCAGTTTAAATGGACGGATCCGCAGGCCTGGGCGCCCAGCACCGGTACCGGCTATGATCAGGGAGCGGATAATCCGGAGGCGTATCAGATTACGCTGCAAAACATCAGTTTGAACCAGACTCAGTATTATCAGGTACCATATACGGTATTGGGTGACCATGAAAGTCAGGTGGCGGATAATATCAACCTGGCGACCGGTTCTCTGTATAAGGTTTCGGTTCGGCCTTTTCATAATCATTTAAATCCGATGACCGGGAAAACAACACCGGCTCCTTATAGCGGGCCGGATCCCTTTGTCTATGCCATCACCGATTTGAATGTTAAGTTGGAGAGTACCGACAGCTCGGTTTCCGTTATTTGGGATGATTTGGGCAAGCAGGACTTTACTTACCGGATTGTCTACTCGTTGGGTGATTATTCCAACGAAGGCGCGACCCAGAACTTTTATAATAACAAAGAAGGCGAAGTAACCGGCCTGACCTCGCTCAGCCCCGATGTGATTCGCTTTTATGACAGCGCCAGCCGGCGGAATAAGCTGAAATATGTGCTCAAGGAGAAAATTTATCCCGGCCAGATTTATTCGATTATGGTTGAGCCGACGGTTGAGAACTACGAGGGCAACCGGGTGCACCGCAACCGCAACTATCCTTTGATTCACTCGGTATCGACCAATATTAAGCTGACCTATGCCGAAGAGGGCGATTATCTGCGCCTGCAATGGAAGATTCCGGCTAATTTTGAGGTCGGCAAGAACAAGGATAAATATACCTTGACCACGGCGGAGCTGGTGGAAATCAAGGATGATAACGAAAAGAACATCGCTATTTTTTACGGCGAAGCCGGAGCAGTTAATTATTATTTGGTCAACAAGCCGAAAAGCGATACCAAGTATCAGTTAAAGCTGACCTATAAATCGGTGTCCGGCGGAACGAAACCGCCGATTAAGGCTTTGTCTAATATTTTGCTCTATTCGCCGAGCGAGCTGCGGATTACGCCGACCAAGCCGGTCATTCCCAAGCTGACAACGCAGGCAATGCTGGATGAATGGAAGCTGACTCTGACGCCGGATGAGATTAAAACCCGTTTGGCAGACGAAGGCTATTTGCTGAATTCCTATACCTATCCCGGAGATTTGGCAGAAATATTCAATCAAAACGTGGTCTTTCACCGGAATAAGGCCAGCAATTCGATTAATTTGGTCTGGAGTGCGTTCCGGCGCAAAGATATTGATGTCAATTCGACAACCTATAACAAGATCATTGCTGACTTAAATACTTATTATGATGTGACGATTACCGATGATTACAATGCTTTGGCAGAAGTGCCGGCAGCCGAGGAAAATATTCGGTTTGAGCCGTCCTCAACCAATGATTTTATTTTAAACAGCAATGGCGATATCATTGGCTTTAAGCGCGGCTTTAATAAGTATTTTGATAATACGGCCAAGGCATTTGGCCCGTTTAAGCCCAATAAGATTTATTATATCAAATTGGTAGCCAAGAAAAAAATCGGCTCGGATGAACTAAAGTCCGACCCGACGATTGTCAGTTTTTATTATGACGCCGAGGGTATTTACGCACCGCCGGTCATGACCAAACCGCCGCTGCGCGAGCTGACGGAACGGACAACCAAAGAAGCGGTGACGATCGGCTGGCTGGAAAAATGGCATGAAGTGGTCAATGTCAAAGCGGATGGCCACGGCAATATTCCGCTCAAAGACTGGATGCCGGTTGCCTGGATCAAGAACGGCACCGTTTATGAGGCGGAGGTCGAAGGCGCGGTCAAATATGAGCTTTATAAAAGCGAAAAAGAATTAAAGAAGTTTTTAAAGGCCGTGGAAGGCAACACGGCGTATAAGTTCATTCACCGGATGATTGACATGGGCCGGAATGCTTATGCCGATTCGACCATTAAGTATAAGTTTGCTCAGGTTCCCTATGAGCAGGTATTAAAGGAAATTAACGAAAAAAAGGCTGTTCAGCCCAATTACGGCTTTCAGGAATATTTTGACGAATTGATTTCTAAGGATAAGAAAAAAATTGCACCGATTCCGTGGAAGGAGATTACGCCGGGGAAAAATCTTGAAGATCAGGAAGAATGGCTGCATAAAGAGGAAGGCTTAAAGCCGAATACGGCGTATATGTTTATCCTTTATCCTTATCGGGTGCTGGCAGACGGCACGGAGATTTATGCGCATTTTCCGACGCCGATTTTAGTGTCAACCAAGCCCGAGCCGGATGTGGTCGAGCCGGATCCGACCGTACCGCGGCTATTTGTAGTCAGTGCCAGTGATACTTCTATTCGGGTGGCATGGCGGTATAATAAGGACTTTACCTATAAGCTGAAATATTCGGAAACGCTGAATCCCAAAAAGGAAGTGGAAGTGCCGTTTAAGGTGTCGGAAGATCCAAAGGATCCGTATTACGTCAAAAACGGAGATTTCTTCTTTGTTGATGTAACCGGGCTGTTCCCGGATACCAGCTATAACTTTTATATTCAGGCAACCAATGCCACGACGGGTAAGACTTCAGACTGGTCAAATGCAGTTGTCGGCCGGACTACGCCGATTCTGCCGCCGCCGGCACCGCCGGGATTCGGTATTGCCTCGCAGCAGGATATGCTTCGCTATAAATATGAGCGGCCGGTCAGCAAGGATTATTTTTCGGTGCAGTGGATGAAATTAAATGAGGACACCGAGGAAAATGCAACTGACAAGCAGCTGAGCAAGGTATATCATTATATCTTGGAAATTGCTGACAATGAAAGTTTTATTGACCCGATTATTGTCAATACATCCGATAAGGCGGCCAATAAGATTGAAATTTTGGAAAAAACCTTGGTTAAGATCAATGGTTTGGTGCCGGGTAAGACCTATTATGCCAGAGCCAAGACCAGATTGACGGTTTCCAGCGGGGATAAGAAGCTGGTGGTTGATTCATTGGAATACACCAATGTCGTTAAAATCACAATCGGCCGGGACCCCAATGAATATGACGGTGACCGGGATCCCAATTTGGAGATTTTGCCGGAGCGGGATTATGAGTTGATTTATGATAAGCGGGATAAGAGCCTGACCTTCCGTTTCCGCTACAAACAAAAGGATAAAGACGGCAAAGCGGATAACCGGGTTGACCAGCGGTTAATCAACGAGTTGATCCAGAAGGGAATCTATACCTATACTTCGGATTTATCCAAGTATCAGAACAAAGAAGTTAAAATCCGGCGGCTGAAAATGCCGTACCCGGTTTATGAAGCCTTTTTGCAGTATAAAGTCAACTTAAAGGTCTTGGGCGGCGGAGTGGAATTAACCATGCCGATGACGGCGGTGGAAAAGGAAGTCAACCGTCAGAAACACAGTTTTGGTGCAGAACCGATGATTCAGCTGGAGCTGACGGAAACGGATAAGCAGCCGGTTAAGGCCGATACCGCCAATTTACGGCAGATCAGTCAGACGCAGCTGCTGGATGTCAGAGTCGAATCCAGTAAGCTGAAGACCAAACTGGACTTTTTGGCGGCGCCGGTGGAAGTCGGATTAAGCCCGGTTGATCGGACAGAGGTTTATAATAAAACGCCGCTGGCGTATCTGTCGAATGTCAACAAGGAAGAAAAGCCGGTGGCCGGCGAATATGACAAGGCGGCCAATATGTATCGCTTTAAGACTATGGACGTGGGCAGTTACGGGCTATACTCGGCAGTGAATGCGCTGGTTGGCCAGCCGGTACTGACACCGGCTCCGCACTGGTCGGAAGCGTATCGCAGCAAGGTGATGGCGCATATGGCTTTGAAGAACTTGGGTATTTATAACCCGAATCAGGCGATTAGCGGCCAGGCTTTTTACAACGGTATTTATTCCGGAGTCAGCCAAAGCAGTGAGATTGACTTTAACGGTGATATTGCCGGCGATAAGAAGCGCACCTTAGTCAACAGCGGCTTGATGGCGGCGTCTGCCAATTTAGATGGTACGGTCAGCCGGATGGATGCGTTCACGGCGTTTGTCAAAGCCTATGAAATGATTCAGGATACCCGGCTTGCCTATGACAGAAACCGGGCGGCGGCGGTAGCCCAAGCGCAAGGCATTAGCCAGGAACAGGCGATTACCTTGCTGAAGGCGGAAAACGCAGGGCTTTTATCTAATATTGCCCAAGCGGCACCGCGCCGGGCAATCAGTTACGGAGAATATTTTACTTTATTAAGTAAGGCCAAAGGCTGGTAAATAGAAATGCTGCCGGGTTTAAGAGTGCTTTGAGAGGAAGGGAGAAAATGTCAATAATGCTTCTTTTTCCGACGAAAGCTTCTTAAACCGGCAGCTTTTTGCTGCCGGTGGCGGAAGGGAGAACAAATGTTGAAAAAAATATCGGTTATGGTGATAACAATACTGGCAGCTTTGACTTTACTGGCGGCAAAGGCGGATGCTGCCGGGAATTACGTCATTTGCCGGGTTGACTGGCTATCGGAGGACAGCGCCCGGATTCAGCTGCAATGGAAAGAACCGAGCAATCAAACCTTGATGATTACCAGTTGGCAGGCTGACGGCAGCGGCAAACTCCGGATTTATTATCAGACCGGTCAGGCGGCCGGTTATGACAGCCGGGAGATCAGGGTCGAAAAGAAAGCCTTTCCCTGTCAGGTCGAGCTGATTTACTCGGCGGCGCCGCAGTCCGGGCAGAAGGCGGTGTTTACCGATATGACCGGCGTAAAGGAAAAGGATGAAGCTATTTTAAATCTTTATTATCAGGGGATTTTGGGCGGCTATCCGGATGGCAGTTTTGGGCCGGATAAGGGCGTAACCCGGGCGGAGTTTACCAAGATTTTATGTGAGGCTTTAAAGCTTCCGCAGAAACAGGCAGCCGGCAGCGTGGTGTTTCAGGATATTGAAAATAGCTGGGCCAAGGGCTATATTTGGGCGCTGGCCGAAAAAAAGCTGATTAACGGCAAGGCGGAAGGGGTCTTTGATCCGAATGGCGGCGTTACTTTGGGCGAGGTTTTGACACTTTTAAACCGCAGCTTTTATTTGTATCACCGGCCGGAAACACTGACCGAGACTTTGCCCCAGCACTGGAGCAATTCGGCGTACTTAACCATGAAAGCGCAGGCGGTGGTTAAGCCCGGCGATGATATTTACTCCGCTTATACACCGAACCGCCCGGCCACAAGAATGGAAGTTGCGCTCTTTCTTTCCCGGGTTTTAGAGCAAAAACATGATGCAAAGTAGGAAATGCTCCGGCAGCACCGGGATATCCGCAAAACCAGATGCCGGTAGAAGCAGGCGGCTATCCGATTAATCCGGTGCCGGAGGGCAGCATCTACCCGCCGGCAGAAACGGCAGAAGAAATGCCTGCGAGCGAGGAAGAGAGCTATTACAGGGAAGAAGATATCAGCTGGCCGGAGGAATAGGTCGGGCAATTTGGTAAATGGAGCAGGCAGAAATTGAGTTTAGGCCTGCTCTATTTGCTTTTTTATTGTTTTTACCCTTGACCTTTTGCATAACATGTGTTATTATTGGTTCGTTATAGCGAACATTTTTTGCGGGAAAGCAGTGCACATGAGTTCATGCTTCTTTGACGGAAGCAGAAATACGGCGTTTATTTTAGAAGCAGCTGGCTAAGAAAATACTTTTTTGAACGGCAGCAATATGTGATTTCTCGAAACAGGTCAAGGCGACAGAAGTTTTGATGAGAAAATGATATAAGTTGGAATAAAGATACCGGGCAGGTGATTGGGAGCTATCATGCAGACGAAAAGTTTTGATGTTTATGAAGCCTTGCTGGCCAGCGGCCGAGCGGAGTTTCTAGCGCATGGCTTTGAAAAAGCCTCGCTCCGGCAGATTTGTAGGCGAGCCAATGTTACGACCGGGGCGTTCTATTCTTATTTTGAGAAAAAAGAGGATTTATTTGCAGCGCTGGTCGAGCCAATGCTGCAAAGCTATTATCCGCTTTATCATTCGGCCATCGGCTCCGAAATGACGGATTTTTGCGCGACCGAAAGCAATGAATTGCGGATTATTGAATTTGTGATGATGCACCGGGCGGAGTTTAAGTTGCTATTTGATGCGGCAGCGGGTATGAAATATGAAAGCTTTAAGGAGGACTTGCTTAAGGAGTTTGACCGCTCGCATCAGCAGTTTTTTGACCGCTATGCCGATCGACCGGTTGACCCGGCGCTGGTTAAGCTTATGGTCAGAATGCGATTTCAGGAATATATGGGATTTATTTACGGAGAGTATGAAATGGAAAAGGTACGGGAGTTAGCCCGGCAGGCATTTATTTTTTTTAAAGCCGGAGTTAAGGAAATGATGAAAGAAATAACCAAAGCGGAAAAATAGTCCAACTTGTTAGAAGCAGGTTGGGCTTTTTTGATAACATTTTATAACAAGTGTTATTTTTAAGCAAGCACAGAAAGGAAAGAAGAAAGATGGATAAACAACAAAACTTTACTAACAATCAAAACAATCAGGGAAAACCGGGAAGCGACAAAAAAATGAAAACCAAGGATTTAATTTATGCCGGGGCTTTCGGGGCAATTTATATTGTGCTGATGCTGATTATCGTTATGGGTTCCGGCATGATTCCCATCCTGTATCTGGTTGCACCGCTGACGGTGGGCTTAGTCTGCGGTACGGTGTATGAACTTTGTGTTTTAAAGGTGCGGAAGTTTGGAGCGGCTCTAATTTTAGGCGTTTTATTTGCGCTGATTGCGGCGGCCGGCAATGTGATTGGCCTGATTGCAGCAATTGTGGCGGCGCTGGCAGCGGAACTAATTATCAAAGCCGGCGGCTACCGGTCAAAAAAGATGTATCTGGCTTCTTTTGTTGTCTTTAACCTGAATATGGCCTGCCCTTATATTATGCTGTTTTTGGCTCGGGATAAGTTTTTAGCAATTGCCGCTCAGTATTACGGTCAGACATATGCCGACGGACTGGCGGCGCTTGCGCCGAACTGGATTTGGCTGGTGACGGTGGGTTGTGCGGTTTTGGGCGGCATAGGCGGAGCCGCGATTGCCAATAAACTGATAGAGAAGCATTTTGCCAAGGCGGGGATTATTTAAATGAATACCGGGATTTATGGGCAGAGCGCCAGAGGCTTAATCCAACTGGACCCGAGGACTAAACTTTTGATTTTCTTTGCCGGCAGCGTCTTTAGCTTAAACAGCTACGCCATGCTGCCGATGCTGGTTTATGGCACGGCGCTTTGTCTTATTTTAGCACTGTGCGGTAAGCCTTGGCTGGCGCTGAAAAGTTATCTGGGCTGGGGAGCAGTAATGTATTTGCGCTGGTGTGTGATGTCCAGTCCCGGTGCGCCTTTTTTGGAAATCATAGTAACCACTCTGACGATGTTGGTTTTATTTAGCTTTCCCTTTTTGCTGGGATTTTTGCTGCTGGTGGAAACCACTCGGCTCAGTCAGTTTTTAGCCGCTTTTCAGGCTATGCGCCTGCCGGTTAAGCTTATTATTCCGGTGGCGGTTTTCTTTCGTTTTATTCCGACCGTTCAGGAGGAATGGACAGGGATTCGTAAGGCCATGGCCTTTCGAGGAATTGCATTAAGTCCGGCGGCCATTATCCGGCAGCCGCTGAAAACGATTGAGTACATTTTGATCCCGCTGCTGCTGAGTTCTATTGCCGTAATGGAAGAACTGGCGGCGGCAACGCTGGCGAGGGGTATGGATTTGGATATCCGGCGTTCCTCGTATGAACAGGTAAAGCTAAAGGCGCTCGACTATTTGGTAATGGCGTTTTTCATCGGCTTAAGTGCCTATTTGCTGGCCAGTGGCAAAGGCCTGACTTGATGGATAAAAAAGCGAAGAAATACGGAGAGAATGATGATTCGATTGGATAAAGTAAGTTTTCATTATGGCGGCGAGCATGGCAGCGGAGAAGGGGTCGAGGCGATTGATTTGTCCATTGGTTCCGGTGAGTTCGTGGTGCTGTGCGGCCGGAGCGGCTGCGGCAAAACGACGGTTACCCGGCTGATTAACGGCCTGGCGCCGCAGTTTTATCCCGGTGAAATGAAAGGCACGGTTGAAGTCGGCGGCGTGGCCGTCAGTACCGAGCCTTTGTCGCATACTGCCGCCTTAATCGGCAATGTTTTTCAAAATCCCAAAAGCCAGTTTTTTAATGTCGATACGACCGGTGAGTTGGTTTTTGGCTGTGAAAATCAAGGTATGCCGGCGCCGGAAATTGGGCGGCGTTTAGAGAAAACGGTGACGGAAATGAAGTTGGAGGGATTGACCGGCCGTAATATTTTTGAACTGTCCGGCGGGGAAAAGCAGCAGATTGCCTGTGCTTCTGTTTACACCGTTGCGCCGCAGGTTTATGTGTTGGACGAACCATCGTCCAATCTTGACCAAAAGGCAATCCGGCGGCTGCATGATATTTTGCAGAAAATAAAGCAGGAGGGTGCAACCGTGATTCTTTCCGAGCACCGGCTTCATTATTTAATGGATTTGGCTGACCGGTTTTTATATATGGCGGATGGCCGGATGGTTCGTGAGTTTACTTCGGAAGAAATACAGGCTTTGCCGGATGGCGAGTTAGAGCAGCTGGGGCTGCGCTGCACGGATTTGACGAAACTAAAGAGGAATCCTGCGTTTCAGCCGTCTTTTTCCGCTGCCCCCAAAGCAGCGGTTGAAGCGTTGGACTTATCCTGCCATCGGGCGGATACGCAAATCCTGGATATGGAAAGTTTGGCCTTGCCGGAGGGCAGTATTGTAGCCATGATTGGCGATAACGGCTGCGGCAAAAGCACGCTGGCCGAGTCGCTCTGCGGTGTAATCCCATCCGGCGGAAGTGTGGCTTTTGCCGGAAAATATTTAACGAATAAGGAACGTTACCGCCGGAGTTACTTGGTGATGCAGGATGTCAACCGCCAGTTGTTCGGCGAAAGCGTCTGGGAGGAAGTTCGGCTGAATGCGGCGGTGTCCGAGG
This sequence comes from Lachnospiraceae bacterium oral taxon 500, assembly GCA_002999035.1. NCBI lineage: Bacteria > Bacillati > Bacillota > Clostridia > Lachnospirales > Lachnospiraceae > Lachnospiraceae bacterium oral taxon 500. The sequence goes on along the minus strand of CP027241.1, from coordinate 183,362 downwards.
CGGAAACGGAAACTATTTTGCAGGCGCTGGGTCTGGCGGCAATGAAAGACCGGCATCCGGCGGCTTTATCCGGCGGGCAGAAGCAGCGGGTGGCGATTGCGTCTGCTTTATGTGCCGGCAAGGAGATTTTGTTTTATGACGAGCCGACCAGCGGCCTTGACCGGCAGGGGATGGAACGGTTTGGCCGGCTGCTGCAAGATATGCGGGAAAAGCTGCTGGCGTCGGTTATTATTACGCATGATCCGGAGTTGATTTTTACCTGCTGCACCCATGTTTTGCATGTGGAAAACGGTCGGGTGCTGGCGTTTTATCCGCTAAATGAAGAAGGCGCAGAACGGGTGCGCTATTATTTTTTAAAGCAAGGCGGCGAGAGTGTCAGCCCCAAACGGGAAACGTCAGGAAAAATCGGTAAAATCCTGCAGTATGCCGGTAAATACCGAAAATATACTTATTTGGCGGCGGCGCTGATGACGGTTGGCGCAGCGGCCAGAGTGCTTCCTTTTTTGGCGATTTACCGGCTGCTGGCGGCGGTGATTGCCGGACAAAGCATTGGTATGCGGGATGCGGCGGTGGTTATCGCGGTGGTGCTGCTTGGTCAGTTGGGCTATACTTTTTTTTATACCTTTGGCTTTCAGTATTCCCATCTTGCCGCGTATCATACACTGGAAAATATTCGCCGCCATTTGCAGGCCAAAATGGAGCAGCAGCCGCTGGGCGATATCCTGAATATCGGTACCGGTGCGGTTAAGAAACTCTTTATTGACGATATTGAATCTATCGAATTGCTGCTGGCGCATCTGATTCCGGAGGGAATCGCCAATTTGACTGTACCGGCGGCAGGGTTTTTACTGCTGGTGGCGGTGGACTGGCAATTAGCTTTGATGACGCTGCTGATGCTTTTATTTGGACTGGCTGCATCCGGCCAGATGTACGCACTGGGTATGGATCAGATGAGCAGTTATTTTGCGGCGGCGAAACGTCTGAATAATACGATTATCGAGTATGTGAACGGGATGGAAGCGGTTCGGATTTTTAACCGGCAGGGCGAGGTCGGCAGAAAATATGCCGGAGCGGTCAGCGGTTATCGGGATTTTGCTTTGGCCTGGTATAAAATATGCTGGCCGTGGATGGCACTGTACAGCAGTTTGTTTTCTAATATCTTGCTGTATACTTTGCCGTTTGGCGCACTGCTGGTGTTTCTGGGGCAAATTTCACTTTCCCGCTATGTGCTCGCGCTTTGCTTAAACTTTGCCATCGGCCCGCTTCTGCTGCACTGCATCAGTTTTATGGGGCTGCTGCCGCAGGCTAATTATAAGATTCAGGCGCTGGAAAAAGCAATGGACAGAAGGGCTTTAAAGACTGGCGAGCAGGCATTTACCGGGCAAGGGTATGATATTTGTTTTGAGCAGGTACACTTTGGCTATCAGGGGGAAGAAGTCATTAAAGGGATTAGCTTTCAGGCACTTTCCGGGCAGATGACGGCGCTGGTTGGTGAAAGCGGTTCCGGCAAAAGTACGCTGGCACGGCTGCTGGTACATTATTATGATGTCAGCGGCGGCCGGATTTGCTTGGGCGGTCAGGATATTCGGGAAATGAGTTTGGCGGCTCTGAATCAGCAAATTGCCTATGTATCGCAGGAGTTGTTTTTATTTAACCGCAGTATTTTGGAAAATATTCGGATCGGCCGGCCGACGGCCAGTGATGAAGAAGTGAAAACCGCTGCCCGAAAAGCGGGGTGTGAGGAATTTATTTTAGCCTTAGAGCAGGGCTATGATACGCTTGCCGGCAGTGCCGGAAGTTCTTTATCCGGCGGACAAAGACAGCGGATTGCTTTTGCGCGGGCGATTTTAAAGGATGCACCGGTGATTGTCTTAGATGAGGCGACGGCTTTTATTGATCCGGAAAATGAGCAGAAAATGAATCAGGCTATCCGGCAGATCATTACCGGTAAAACGGTGATTGTAATTGCCCATAAACTGCGGCAGGTTGCCGGGGCGGATCAGATTATTCTATTAAAGGAAGGAAAAGTTCATCGCTGCGGCCGGCACGAGGAATTAGTCAAGGACTGCGCCCTGTATCAAAAGCTGTGGGCAGCTTCAGAGAGCGCGCAGGCATTTCATTTGAAAGCCGGGAAGGAGGCGGAGGCATGATTGCGTTGGTGCATCGGATTGTTAAGTTTTCGGGCAAGTATGCGGCCAAAATCCGAATTGCCTATGTGTTTTTCTTTTTGAAATCGGCCTGCGCCAATGCTCCGGTCATGCTGGCCATGTGGCTGGTCAATTTGCTGCTGGAGAAGCGGGCGGCGCTTCCGGACATTTTAGCGGCAGCCGGAGCGATGATTGGCTTCTTGGCGGCACAGGCGGTGTTTCAAAACCTGTCGGATCGCTTTCAGTCGGCAGCCGGGTACGAAATCTTTGCCGATAAGCGGCTGGAGTTGGGCGAGCATTTGCGCCGGCTGCCGATGGGGTATTTCACGGAGGGAAATATGGGGCGGATCAGTTCGATTTTATCCGTCGATATGGTGTTTATTGAAGAAAACAGTATGAGCTTAGTGGCTGGTGTGGTCAGCGATATTTTCAGTCAAATCATTTTAACGGCTTTTTTGTTCCTGCTACATCCGCTGCTGGGGGCGGCGGCGCTGGCGGCGGAAGCGGCGGCTGTTTTGCTGGCGCAGGGGATGCGGCGAAGTGATTTGGCTAATTCTTTGCACCGGCAGCAGGTGCTGGAAGAAATGACGGACGCCGTTTTGGAGTATACGGCCGGATTTGCGGTCAGCCGCAGCTTTGGCTTGACCGGAGAGAGTGCGGCCGGTTTGCGGCAAAACTTTCAGGCGATGACGGCGATGAACCTGTCCTTTGAGGAGCGGCATATGCCGTGGGAGCGGGCACTGGGGCTTGTCTATGGGCTGGGAACGACTTTGATTTTGGGAGCAGGCATTTATTTGCAGCAGAAAAATGCTTTGCCGGTAGGGCATTTTATTGGTTTGCTTCTCTTTTTATTTCATATTTTTGCGCCGATTCGGCATTTGTATGAAGGTGTCAGCCGGATGTCAATTATGCAGACGGCGCTGGATAAAATTGAGCGGCTGCTGGCGGAGGAAGTTCTGCCGGATACCGGCCGGGAAAGTCTGCCGGAGCGGGCGGAAGCAGAAATTGAGTTTCGTCAGGTGTCTTTTGCTTACGGTCAAAAAGAAGTTTTGCATCAGATTTCTTTTGCGGTTAAGCCCGGACAAACGCTGGCCTTGATTGGTCAGAGCGGCGGCGGCAAGACGACGGTTGCCAATTTACTGGCTCGGTTTTGGGATATTCAGAGCGGCGAGATTTTGCTCCGGGGCAGAAATATTAAAACGCTGCCGATGGAAACGCTGCTGGGGCATTTGAGCGTGGTCTTTCAAAGGGTATATTTGTTTCGGGATACGGTTTATCAAAATATTGCTATGAGTCGGCCGGAAGCCAGCCGGGAGGAAGTGGTGGAAGCGGCCAAGAAGGCGCGCTGCTATGACTTCATTATGCGCCTGCCCTACGGTTTTGACACCATAATCGGCGAGGGCGGGTCAAGCTTATCCGGCGGCGAGGCGCAGCGGATATCCATTGCCAGAGGGATTTTAAAAAATGCACCGGTCATTATCCTGGATGAGGCGACGGCCAGTATTGATGCCGATAACGAATATTATATCCGGCAGGCGCTGGCCGAGTTGTGCCGGGACAAGACGGTTATCATTATTGCCCATCGCCTGAATACGATTCGCAGTGCGGATCAGATTTTGCTCTTAGAGGACGGCCGGATTTGCGCCGGCGGCAGTCATCAGGAGTTGATGGGCAGCAGTGAAAAATACCGGCGTCTGACGGCTTTGCAGGAGCAGGCCGGCGGCTGGAATCAGGAGGAAAATCATGAGTAAAAATGGGCGGCGGATGATGGGGCTGATTTTAATGATATTCAGTGTTTTTGGCATTTTGGGCGGAACCTTTATCAAAGGCGAGATGTTTGCCGCATGGCTGGCGCCGGTCTTGACCGGACTGGGCGTTTTGCTGCTGGCGGTGGGAGTGGTTTTTTATAAGGTGCTGGAGGATGGCGAGAAGTAAGCAGCGCTTAGGCTTGTCTATTAAAAAAGATAACGAAAAAGTCAGGATAAAGCTATATTTATTCTGGCTTTTTTTGAGGGCTGAAAGGAATGATCAAGCATGCGAGCGGTTTTAAAATAAGGGGTTGCTAAGAGAAACGCGGAATAAAGATGCAGACCGCCTGGATATGGATTAATAAATAATGTTGAAAAAATTAAAAAATATGATATTATTATTTACGGAAACAAACCGTATGCCTATGGTTTTTAAGGGGAGATAAAAAATGGATATAAGGGATATGCGGTTTCATGCTGAGAATCTGAAAGGCAGTAAAAATTGCCGGATGAGCGCTGCAAGCAAATGGAGTAAACTCATGGAAAAAGAGAAAATACTAAGAAATAAAACCTTTTTATATTTAACCGAGTTTTTTGCCGGTATGTCCGTGATGGCGGTGGAGTTGGGGGCCAGCCGGCTGTTGGCGCCGTATTTCAGTTCATCGCAAATTGTTTGGACGATTATTATCGGTACGATTATGATTGCTATGGCGCTGGGCAATGTCTACGGCGGCCGGAGCGCTGACCGGAACCCTAATCCGGATAAGCTGTACGGCCGGATTGTGCTGGCCGGGATTTGGATTGCGCTGATTCCGGCAGCGGGCAAGTATGTTATTTTAGCGGTGTCGGCGCTTTTGATTTTTACCGTCAGCAGCGGCTTTTTAATGATTGCCGCCTTTGCCGCCTGTATGATTATTTTTGTTTTTCCCCTGTTTTTGCTGGGAACGGTGACACCGTCGCTGGCCAAATATTCAACCGATAGTCTGGCTGAAAACGGCAAAGTTGTCGGCGCACTGGGAGCATACAATACCATCGGCAGCATTATCGGCACCTTTGTGCCGACCTTTGTAACCATTCCGGCGGTGGGCACGTCGATTACCTTTTTGCTGTTTGCCGGAATTTTACTGGTTTTGGCGGCGATTTATTTTATCAGTGTTCGGCGGGGCCGGCGCAAACTGGCGCTTGCGGCCGTAGTTTTTATGCTGTGCTGTGCTTTGGGCTATTCGGATTCCTTTGCTTTTTGGGAAACCAATCTCTTATATGAGGGCGAGTCGGTTTATAATTATTTGCAGGTTAAAGAAAACGACCAGCAGGTGATTTTATCCACCAATGTTTTGATCGGCGTGCAGTCGGTTTATATGAAAGAGGAGGAACTGACCGGGCTTTATTATGATTACGCGCTGGCTGGGCCGCTGATGGTAGCCGGTAAGCGCCCGGAAGAGCTGAAGGTTTTGATTTTGGGCATGGGCACGGGCACTTACGCTCTGCAATGCCGGCATTTTTATCCCGGCATTACGGTCGAGGGGGTGGAGATTGACGATAAGATTACCAAATTAGCGCGCGATTATTTTGCTCTGCCCGAGGATATCAAGGTAACCACCTATGACGGCCGGGCGTATTTAAACGCCGACCGGCAAAGCTATGACTTGATTTTGGTCGATGCTTATCAGGACATTACGATTCCTTTTCAGATGTCGTCGGTTGAGTTTTTTTCACTGGTTAAAACACATTTGAATGAAAACGGTGTCATGATCGTCAATATGAATATGCGGGGAACGGAGCCCGGCAACATTAATGAATATCTGGCGGATACGGTTGCTTCGCTTTTTGCCTGTGTCAAGGCAGTGAATGTGCCGGGAATCACGAACCGGGTTCTGTTTGTTTCGGATAATACTTCTTTGGCGGAAGAGCTGGCGGAAAAGGCAAAAGCGCTGGAAAATCCTAAACTAAAGGCGCTGATGGAAAAGGTGGCTGATGGCTGTACGGATTATCAGGCGGGGAATTATATTTTAACCGATGACAAAGCGCCGGTGGAGCTGCTGGGTATGAGAGTGATTGACCGGCTGATTCAGGAAGAGGCTGCTTATTACAAGGGCATTTATCAGGAAAAGGGCATTAAGGGGGTATTGGAGGCGTTTTAGAGGGCTTCGGGGAGCTTCTTTTCTGGCGGCAGTACAGAAACAGGCTTTTTTTTTGTGCTTAAGTTTTCATCGGATGATGGAATAACGAAGAAGGTTGGGGTCAGTTTTTAAAATCGGAAATAGTGAAATTTTAGTGAAAAAATAGTGAAATAATAGTGTAAAAAGCAAATCATCTTTTAGTTGACATTGCCGCTTAAAATGCTATAATAAAGACAAGTTAATAGACTTTTTATGGATTCAGTGAAATCGTCAAGAGAACGGAAAGACGCAAAAAATAAGAAAAGGCTTGTTTTGCGTCTTTTTATATTATTTTCTGCGGAAAGGAAAGAAAAAATGATTGATGTTACGGTAATCGGCGCAGGGGTGATTGGAGCGGCAGTTGCCTATTACCTGTCGCACTACGACTGCAAAGTAACGGTCTTGGAGAAGGAAAATGACGTGGCGGAAGGAACGTCAATTGCCAACAGCGGCATCGTTCATTCCGGGCATGATCCGCATCCGGGCACCTTAAAAGCCAGATTTAATGTGGAAGGCAATCGGATGTACCCGGAATTGTGCCGCCATCTGCATGTCCTTTACCGGCAGACCGGTGCTTTTGTGGTGGCGGTGAGTACCGAGGAAACGGAAACTTTAAAACAGCTAAAACAGCAGGCCGCCGATCGCGGAATCCCCTGCCAAGAAATGGATGGGGAAGCCGCCAGAAAGCTGGAGCCAAACTTAAGCGATCAGGTAATCCGGGTCTTGTCTTTGCCGAGCACCGGCGTGGTTGATCCGTGGGAGATTACCTTGGGACTGATGGAGGAAGCGGTTTTAAACGGCTGCGAATTAGAGCTGAATGAAAGAGTAACCGCCATTAAGCGGATGGAAGATCATTACGAAGTGACGACGGAGCGGGACGGGCAACAAAATATCCGGCGCAGCCGCTATGTAGTCAACTGCGCGGGAGTGCACGGCGATGATATTTACCGCTTGCTTGCGCCGGCGGCCGAGTTTCGGATTACGCCGCGGCGGGGGGAATATTTTGTGCTGGATAATGCGATTCAGCCCTTGGTCAGCCGGCCGATCTATCCGGTGCCGTCTAAGCTGGGCAAGGGGATTCTGGCAATTCCGACGATTCATGATAATGTCCTGCTCGGGCCGGATTCGGAGGAAATAACCGATAAAGAAAATGTCGGCACGGAGCGGAGCCGCCTGGATTTTATCCGGCAGGCGCTGACTAAGACTGTTAAAAACATCCCGTTTGATAAAGTCATCCGCAGCTTTGCCGGACTTCGGCCAACCGGCAGCAGCGGTGATTTTGTTGTTCGCGAGGAAGAAAATTATCCCGGCTTTATTCAGGCGATTGGAATTGAGTCGCCGGGTCTGACGGCGGCACCGGCAATCGGCAGGTATATTGCTGAGGAACTGATTGGGGCTAAGGAAGGCTATCCGCGGAAAGAAAATTATCAAAACCGGCGGCCGCCGGTTCGGCTGGGCGGCAAGAGCTTAGAGGAAAAAAATCAATATGTGGCGGCTGACGAGCGCTTCGGTCGGATTATTTGCCGTTGCGAATCGGTCAGCGAGGGCGAAATCATTGACTGTATCCAGAGGCCGGTTGGCGCCAGAACGGTTAAAGCTGTGAAAAAGAGGGTTCGGCCGGGTTCGGGCCGGTGTCAGGGCGGTTTTTGCGAGCCGCGAGTGGTTGAGCTGCTGGCCCGGGAACTGGGCGTTTCTCCGCTGGAGATTCTGTATGACAGCGGGCGCAGTCCGCTGCTAGTGGAGGAAACCAAACAGGCGAAAGGAGCGGAGCATGAAAACGGTTGACTTGGCAATTATCGGCGGAGGCAGCGCCGGCATGGCTGCCGCTTGCGGGGCGTATGAAGCGGGGATCAGGGATATTTTAATTCTGGAAAGGGATAAAGAACTGGGCGGCATTTTGCTGCAATGCATTCATAACGGCTTTGGTCTGCATTATTTTAAGGAAGAATTATCGGGGCCGGAATATGCCGAACGCTGGGCCGATAAAATAGAAGAATACCGGATTCCTTACCGGCTGGATACCATGGTGCTGGATATTTCTCCGGATAAGGTGATTACTTATACCAATGCCGAAAGCGGTTATCAGCAGATTCAGGCTAAAGCGGTGGTGCTGGCCATGGGCTGCCGGGAAAGAACCCGGGGCGCGATTCATATTCCGGGCTATCGGCCGGCCGGGGTTTGGACGGCGGGAACGGCACAGCGCTATTTGAATATGGAGGGCTATTTGGTTGGTAAAAAAATATTTATTTTGGGCAGCGGCGACATTGGTTTGATTATGGCCAGAAGAATGGCGCTGGAGGGAGCACAGGTGCTGGGTGTAGCCGAGATTATGCCGTATTCCAACGGGCTGCCTCGAAACATTCAGCAATGTCTGCGGGATTTTGACATCCCCCTGTATTTAAGCCATACCGTCACTAATGTGTACGGCCGCGACCGGGTCAGCGGAATTCAGCTGAGTCAGGTTGACGAGAAGCTCCGGCCGATTGCCGGAACGGAAAAGGACTTTGCCTGCGATACGCTGCTCCTGTCGGTCGGACTGATTCCGGAAAATCAGCTCAGTCAAAATGCGGGCCTCGGCCTGTCGCCGAAAACCAAGGGTGCACTGGTGAATGAAGCCAATGAAACCGAATGTCGGGGCATTTTTTCCTGCGGCAATGTGCTGCATGTGCATGACGTGGTTGATTTTGTCAGCGAAGAAGGGCTGCATGCCGGCCGCAGCGCCGCCGCTTATTTGCAGGGGTACTTAGCACAGGCGGAAGAAGCAGCAGCCGTAGCCGGTGCGGGGATTGGCTATGTGCTGCCGCAGCGGGTGCGCAAAAATCAGGGAGCGGATGTAACCTTTTCTTTTCGCGTGACCGGGGTGATGGAAAATGTGGAACTGGTTGTTAAAATAGACGGAAACGCGGTAAAATCGGTAAAGAAGAAACATTTGATTCCGGCGGAAATGGAAAGGATAACCTTAACCGCCGACGAATTAAACGGTTTGCAGGGCGAAATTCAGATAGAGGTTCAGCAGCGCGGTTGACGGTTTCGGTTTGACACAGGTTCTGATTCCGGCGGAAAAAAATATGAGCTTAACCAACGAAGAATTAGCCGGTTTGCAGGGCGAAGTTCAAATAGGAGTCCGGCGGCGTGCTGGCTTGGGCGAAAAGAGAAAAAATGCCGGATTTGGCAGGAGGAAAAGAATAGAAATGGATGAAAAGTTTATTTGTATTGTTTGTCCGGTTGGCTGTGAGCTTCAGGTTCGGACGGACGAAGCGGGCAATTTGCAGGCGGTGGCGGGGAACCGCTGCGGCCGGGGGAGAAAGTATGCCGCCGAGGAGTGCCGGATGCCGATGCGGATGCTGACTTCAACGGTTCGGGTGGAAAACGGGCGCTACCCGCGGCTGCCGGTGATTACCTCGGAGAGCATCCCCAAAGAGATGATTCCGCAGGTGATGGCGGCGATTAACAGCGTTACAGTGACCGCTCCGGTTAATTTGCGGGAAGTTGTGATTAAAAATGTGTGCGGGTTGCCGGCCGATATTTTGGCCAGCCGCAGTATGAAAGCGATTTAATATGAAAAAGGCGCGTCTGCATAGCGATATTTTATGTCGGCCGGCGAACAAAGACGCAGAGGAAGAAATAGAGAGTTTTGGGCGTGATTTAATATGGAAAAAGGCGCGGCGCATAACGATATTTTATGTCGGCCGGCAAATAAAGACGCAGAGGAAGAAACAGAGAGTTTTGGGCGTGATTTAATATGAAAAAGGCGCGGCGGCATAACGATATTTTATGTTAGTCGGCGAACAAGATGCGGAGGAAGAAAGCGAAAGGTTTGGGCGCGATTTAATATGAAAAAGGGCGCGTCTGCATAGCGATATTTTATGTCGGTCGGCGAACAAAGACGCAGAGGAAGAAATAGAGCGTTTTGAACGCGCGATTGGTAAAAACTTGGGAACAGAGCTTTGGCAATAAACGGAGGGAATGGGCATGAGGTATATTTTATCAATTGATCAGGGAACAACCAGCAGCCGGGCAATCTTATTTGATGAAGAAGCGCAGGTAGTAGGCATGGCGCAGAAAGAGTTCCGCCAGTATTTTCCCCAGCCGGGCTGGGTTGAGCATGATGCAAATGAGATTTGGCTGAGCGTACTGGCGGTAATGGCTGAGGTCATCACCCAATCCGGTGTCCGGCCCGAGGATGTGGCGGCGATTGGAATTACCAATCAGCGGGAAACGGCAGTCATTTGGGATCGGGTTACCGGCATGCCAGTTTATCATGCTGTCGTCTGGCAGTCCCGTCAAACCGAAGAAATTTGTGACCGACTGCGGGAGCAGGGCTGGCAGCAAAAAATCAAGGACAAAACCGGATTGTTAATTGATCCTTATTTTTCAGCGGGCAAGTGGCAGTGGATTTTGGAAAATGTGGCGGGGGCAAGGGAAAAGGCGGAAGCCGGGGAGCTGCTGGCCGGGACGATTGACAGCTTTTTGACATGGAAATTAAGCGGCGGTAAGGTGCATGTTACTGATTACAGCAACGCTTCACGGACGCAGCTTTTTAATATTCATACTTTGCAGTGGGATCAGGAGCTGCTGGATTTGTTTACTATTCCCCGGGCGATGCTGCCGGAGGTGAAACCGTCGTCCTGTCTTTACGGAGAAACGGCGGAATATCATTTCTTTGGGCAAAAAGTACCGATTGCCGGAATCGCCGGCGATCAGCAGGCGGCACTGTTCGGGCAGGGCTGCTTTGAGGTTGGCATGGTCAAAAACACTTACGGCACGGGCTGCTTTTTACTGATGCAGACCGGAGAAAAGCCGGTCAGTTCGGATAACGGGCTTTTAACCACGATTGCCTGGGGACTGGACGGCCGGGTAGAATATGCCTTGGAGGGCAGTGTTTTTGTAGCAGGCAGTGCGGTTCAGTGGCTGCGCGACGGTCTGCGGATGATTAAATCGGCGGCGCAGACGGAGGAATACGCCGACAGGGTGTCGAGCAGCGGGGGCATGTATTTGGTGCCGGCTTTTGTCGGTTTAGGCGCGCCGTATTGGAACAGCAGTGTTCGGGGAGCAATTTTTGGACTGACTCGGGGAACGACCAAGGAGCATTTTATTCGGGCGACCTTGGAGGCCATCTGCTACCAAAGCCGGGATATCATGGATTTGATGAAGGCCGAAAGCCGCTTGGAGCTGGATACGCTGCGGGTGGACGGCGGAGCGGTGCAGAATAATTTTTTGATGCAGTTCCAAAGCGATATTTTAAATGCCAAGGTAGAGCGAACCGTCAATCAGGAAAGTACGGCGCTGGGAGCAGCTTTTTTAGCCGGGCTGGCGGTTGGCATCTGGAAGGATAAGCGGGAGATTCTCAGTAAGATCAGTATTGACCGGACCTTTGCGCCGCAGATTAGTCAGCAGGAGCGGGATGCACTGTACGCCGGCTGGCAGCGGGCAGTAAAAGCGGCACAGGAGTTTTGATAAATGACAGGGATTGATAGTTGAGGGGATAAAGTGGAAGCTGCAGAGGAAAAGCATGAGATTGCCAAAAAATAAGATAAAGCATGAACTTACAAAATTATGGACAGGGGAACTTGCGGCTGTTATATCATTTTGGGTATGTTTTTTTACTTTAAAAGAGCGGCTGTTAAATACAAAGATGTTGATTTCTATTTTATATCCCTTAACTGTATTGAGTTTGATTCTTATTCAAGGTTCAATATATTGGTTGATTTTGTTAAAGAGGTTATCTGTGCCGCAATTTGCCAGAACAAATACAAGAAAGATATATGGTATACTTAGAATTATTGATTTTGTTTTATTATGCTTTGGCGCTCCGGTAATTATATTTAATTATGTTAATGTTAGTGTAATGCTGCTTGCAATTTTTATTTTGACATTTGCAGTAATTGAGTGGATAAACTATTACAAAATACGATTATCGTACAGTTATAATCCTTTGGTTTTATTGAAACGTATTAAAAATGGAAAACTGTCAAAGAGTAGATTAGCTAAAGAAATTAGTGATAGATAAAGCAAAAATTATCGGAGAGTTTTCACCGCCAGACCAAATGCTCCGCATTTGCTGCACTTCGTGCTCTTTGTCTGCCGGCGCGGCGCCGCAAAAGAAATATGCCCGCTGTGCGGTCGCATTCCTTTATGCTTGCGCGCTTCAAATTGGAAGTTGGGGGATATTATGATTATAAGAAGATTTCTGCCGGAAGAGGCGGAAGAAGTATCAAATTTGATTGCTAAAACGTTAAGAGAAGTCAACATCAAAGACTATACAATCGAATACATTGAAAATAGTGTTCAAAATTTGCAACCGAAAAATATCTTAGAGCGTGCGAAATGGACTCATTTTTATGTTGTGTGTGATGAAAATCGAATCATTGGCTGTGGTGCAATAGGTCCTTATTGGGATTATGAGAATGAAAGCAGCCTGTTTACAATCTTCGTGCTCCCTGAATATCAAGGAAAAGGGATTGGCCGAAAAATCATTGAGACTCTGGAACAAGATGAATACTTCCTTCGGGCAAAAAGAATAGAGATACCAGCCTCCATAACAGCAACGCCTTTTTACTTAAAAATGGGCTACACATTTAAAGGCGGCATCACAGAACCGGATGAGGAGTTGTTGATAAGATTAGAAAAGCATCGATAAATTAGAAGTTGTAGAGGGCTTTGAATGAAAAATGTTGTTATATATGTTCATGGTAAGGGTGGTAATGCAGAAGAAGCTAATCACTATAAACAATTTTTTGATGATAACTTTGAAATAATTGGATTTGATTATAAATCATTAAACCCGTGGGATGCTAAAATTGAGTTTATCAATTATTTCAACTCCATCATTTCTAAATATAATAAAATCTATTTAATTGCGAATAGCATAGGAGCATATTTTTCACTAATATCTTTATCAGATATGCCTATCGAAAAAGCAATGCTGATTTCGCCAGTTGTTGATATGGAAAGAATAATTTTGAATAGGATGAAATGTGAAAATATAACTGAAGATGAACTCATCTTAAAGAAAGAAATTGAAACTTCTTTCGGTGAATCTTTATCTTGGCAATACTTGAGCTATGTTAGGAAGAATACTATACATTGGGATATACCAACAAATATTCTTTTTGCTGATAACGACAATATAATATCAGTAGATACGATGACAAATTTTGCTAATAAAATAAATGCAAATCTAACAACAATGAGAGATGGGGGACATTGGTTTCATACAGAGGAACAAATGGCTTTTTTAGATAACTGGTTTAAAGAGAATATTTAATAACTTCCGGTTTATCATCCAGTTGTTCACCGCCAGACCAAATGCTACGCATGAAAGTTTTCGCCGCGGCCCTTTTAGGACGTCGGATTTTACTACGCCAAACCGACTGTCTGGTGAAGCGCCGCAAAATGAATATGCCCGCTGCGCGGTCGCATTCATTTGTGCTTGCGCGCTTCAAATTGGAAGTTGATGATTATAGGAGTTGAGAATGTCTGTAACAAGTTTTATTCTATGGATAAGGATGTATTTTCCAAAAGAGAAAGAAGTAGTTTGAGTTGATGAAAATTATGCGGATCAAATAGCGCTTTTATCAAATGGATCAAATAGAGGATATCAAAAAGTGATTAGAGAGCGTCGGTATATAAATATCGGATTTTAGAGATTAGCAAATTTAGAATTTTCGGAGGAGATCGTTATGAAATTATTTTTGTGCTCGCACTTTGCAGGTGTTGGAAATTTAATTAAAGAAGAAATTGAAATGAAAAAAGTGGTTTTTGTACCGACGGCTTCTGTTAATGAAGGCTATACCGGATATGTAGGTTCTGCAAGAAAACTATTTAATAAAATGGGAGCGATTGTTACGGAGATTGATATTTCAAAGGAAGATTTTTCAACGATAAAGTCAGCTTTTGAAGATGCAAATATTATTTATTTTACCGGCGGTAATTCATTTTTTCTTATTGACCAATTACGCAAGACAGGTGTTGCTGAATTGTTAAAGAAAGAGTTGGAAAAGGGAAAACTTATGATTGGTGAGTCGGCGGGAGCAATTATATGTGCACCAAATATTTCATATATTGAAAGAATGGATGAAAAGCCGGAAGGATATTCACAAACGGATGATAACGGACTTAATTTGATTGACTTTTATGTCCTGCCGCATTATCTTACAGCGCCATTTAAGAAAGTTACGGCTGCTATTTTAAAAGAGTTTTCCGATTTGAAGATATGTCCTATTAACAATCATCAAGCTATTATCATTGACGGTCAATCATCCAATATAATTGGAGAGTAGTGATCATGAAATAAAAGTCAAACCATAGCAATTTAGGATGACTTTTTTGTGTTTCGAGGTCTGAATTGTGAAATTTGAAAAACTTCTTTTGGGCGGCGCAGGATGTAAAATTACTGGAGAGATAAATTTATGTTTATTTAACGGAATACGCAGGAGAGGGATGGAATATGAAAGTAAAAAAAATAGGAATTGTCAGCTTATCCAGTGGGATGATGGGAGAGAGTTTTATTGAACATGAACTTAAAATAGGCAAAGAAAGATTAAAAAGATATGGTATAGAGATTGAGTTCTTGCCTCATGCACTAAAAGGGATTGACTTTATAGAGGCTCATCCCGAAAGCAGAGCAAATGATCTTTTAATGGCTTTTAAGGATGATTCAATTGATATGATTTTATGCGCAATCGGAGGAGAAGATACATACAGATTGTTACCTTATTTGTTTGAAAATAACGAGTTGGAAAGCGCCGTCAAACAAAAAATATTTTTAGGATTTTCCGATACAACTATGAATCATTTTATGTTAAATAAAGTGGGTATCAAAACATTTTATGGACAGGCATTTTTACCGGATGTATGTGAACTTTCTAATGAAATGCTGCCATATACCCAAAAATACTTTGAAGAGCTAATTACAACAGGGAAAATAAAAGAAATACGGCCCAGTGATGTCTGGTATCAGGAAAGAGAAGATTTTAGTGAGAATGCGGTCGGAACTGATATGGAAAAGCATACAAACACTGGATTCGAATTGTTGAGCGGCAAGCCGATATTTAAAGGAAAGATTTTAGGAGGCTGCTTAGAGCCGATATACAATGTGTTTGATAACTCCAGATTTAAGGATACAGTATCGGTTTGCAATAAATATCATTTATTTCCAAAACTTGAAGATTGGAAAAACAAAATTTTGTTGCTAGAGACCAGTGAGAAAAAGCCTCATCCGGACTTATTTAGAAAAATGATCAATACTATAAAAGAGTATGGAATATTTGATGTACTTTCGGGTGTTTTAGTTGGAAAACCTCAAAACGAAACATACTATGATGAGTACAAGAAAATTTTATTAGAAGAAATCTCTAATAAAGATTTATCCATTGTTTATAACTTGAATATAGGTCATGCAACACC
Source organism: Lachnospiraceae bacterium oral taxon 500 (assembly GCA_002999035.1). Lineage (NCBI taxonomy): Bacteria > Bacillati > Bacillota > Clostridia > Lachnospirales > Lachnospiraceae > Lachnospiraceae bacterium oral taxon 500. Next base: position 167,900 of record CP027241.1, on the reverse strand, counting down.
GAGATGCATTATGCCATTTGGAGTTGATGCAGAAGTGGATATAGACAAACAAGTGATTGTTTTTAATTATTAAACCATGATTCCTTTATGCTTGCATGCTTCGACTTAGAATTTGTGGAGGTCAGTTAGTTGAGATATATACTTTTATTGCGTGGCGTAAATGTGGGTGGCAAGAATAAAGTATCAATGAGTGATTTGAAAGAATTATTGTTAAATGAGGGATTTGAAGCTGTTGATTCTTATATCAACAGTGGAAATTTGTTTTTCAGTAGTGCCCAAAACTGGGAAAGTTGTATCGCGAAAATAACATATGTGTTAGAAAGTAACTACGACTTTTCTATCCCTTTTGCTTTAATCACTAGAGAAGAGTATTTAGAAGAAAGAGCAGGATTGCCTGACTGGTGGGAGGGAGAGCTGGCAAGAAGAGATGTTTTATTCTTTTCGTGCAACTTGGATAAATCTGATATTCTTGACTTTATAGATAAATCTACATTTCATAATGAAATAGTGTATGTCGGGAAACACGCCGTATTCTGGGGGAAATATGATGAGTCGGAATACCTGAAAACTACCTACCATAAAAAATTAATGAAGCAAGATTTTTATAAGAAAATTACAATTAGAAACGGCAATACATTTGAAAAGATAGCAGAGATTTTTGAAAATGAAAGATAAATTTAAGAATTTTGAAGGTAACATAGATGAAGAAAGTAGTAATAAGTGCTGATGGAGACAGAAAAGTATATTCTGTTCCGGATGTTGTCGCAGACAATTTGAAGGAGGTAATCATAGTGAATGAATTTAATGAATTTGTTCGTGAGGTTTTTTCCGCAGCAGGTGATATTGTCATAAAATCCATGATGGGCGGATATCTTGTATACCTCAATGGTAAGCTGATAGGTGACATTGGCGATAATGAACTGTTTTTGAAGAGAACGCCGACATCAGACAGGCTACTTGCGGATTCCGAATTGCGTTATCCGTATGAAGGCTCAAAGACACTGATGCATGTATTTGATAGATTTGAAGATACGGCGCTTGTTCTGGAACTTCTGGATGGTATGTATACGGAGCTTCCGGAAAAGAAACCTGCGAAAGCCAGATGAGAAAGATAAACTGAAGTTTATCATGCAGCTGTAAAATTTTTAGTGTGTTTTTCAGGAACAGGCACAGAAGATAAAAATTATTGTTGAAATTATAACGGAGTTATCGCAATGATACCAAACAGGCGACTCTAATGAAGGGAGTATTCCCGTTCGTTAGAGCCGCCTTTTTATTGGAAAAAGCCTTGTCGTATGTGGAAAAGGCTTTGTTCATAGTAGGGCTGCTGACAGAAAACGTACCGGCGGAAAGACGTAGCCGCTGACAGAAAATGAGTGTACCGGCAGAAAAACGAAGCAGCCGGCAGAAAAACGAAGCGCACCGGCAGACAGGCGAGGTCTTTGGGCAGGGAAAGCGGAGCAAGAAACAGAAAAAGGCAAGAAAGAAAGTTGCAGCATTGAGATATTAATATTTTTCTTAAAAAAATGAAGGGATAAATTATAAAAATAAAGTCAAGGGCAAGAGACGGATTAAACAAATCGAAGAAAAAACTTAAACAAATCAATTTGAGCATTAATAAAAACAAGAAAAATAAAGCAAGATTGATTTAATTAATTTAGATATTAATATTTTTAATTTTGCTATTGACAAATTTAAGAGAATGGATTATAATAACAACATCAAAAGAAATGAAACTAAAACCAAGGCCAATGAGATGGATTCAGGATAGATCGAAAAGAAGGGAAGGAGCGAAAATGGCGAAAATAGTACTGGGCAAATGCCCGATTTGCGGCAGTAAGATGCAGGTGGTTAAGCTGCATTGCGACAGCTGTGATACCAGCTTAAGCGGCGAGTTTGAATTGGATAAGTTTTCTTATTTAAGTAGGGAAGAGAAATATTTTATTGAAGTCTTTATTAAAAAACGGGGCAACATCAAGGAAATTGAAAAGGAACTGGGTATCTCCTATCCGACCGTCCGGCGTAATCTTGACCAGGTGATTGAAGCGCTGGGTTATTCGGTGGAGGAAGCGGCTGACACACCGGAAAAAGAAAAGGAGAAAATCTTAGACCGGCTGGCTAAGGGAGAAATTACCAGTCTGGAAGCAATGGAACTGCTGGAAGAATATGATGAGGAGAATAGAGATGAGCGTTAATGATAAAAAAATGAAAATATTGGAGCTGATTGAGCGAAAAAAGATTACCGCCGAAGAAGGCATGGAGTTGCTGCGGATTTTGGAGAAAAAGCAAAAAAGAGAAGAGCAGAAGATTAGAAAAGCAGCCGGGCTGCCGGTGATTCGTCCATTTAAAAGAGAAGAGCCGCAGCGCGCGGAAATCGTGAAACTATCGGAAAATGAATATGAAGTTTTGCCGGCGGAGCAGAGCGGCCGGAAAGAAATCAAAAAGAAATCCGTGTTAGGCGGCTTTTCCTTGTTCAGCGGCCGGAAGTTAGTAATTCGGGTGGAGGAAAAGGGCAAGGCGGTTGTCAATCTGCGGCTGCCGCTGGGCGTGGCTGCACCGTTTATCAAAGGCGCACTGAAAGTCGGGCAGGCCAGTTCGCCGGAGTTTGCCGAATATATGAAATATGTTGACCCGAAAGAGTTGGAACGATATATCAATGCCGATCAAAAAGGCGTATTAGTTGATATTTATGATGAAAAGGACGATGAAAGAGTTTTTATCGGTATTGAATAAAGCTTAACAAATGAAATCTTTTTGCGCGGGAAATGAGCGTAAAAACGGTGTTGGCAGCATGAAATTATAAACTTTAAACCTGACATAATAAACGAACAAAATCCCGTCAAAACGCCATTCGGCTGTTTTACAAACTCACAAACATAGGACTTTCCTTGGCGAAGAGCCAAGGAAAGCGCCGCATATCTTAAAGGAGGAAAATCATGACCTTAGCACAGCAAAGACGACAAAAATTATACATTATTATAAGTCATTTATTTGGAAAATTAGGCAGCGGAATTTTTAGTTTTGGTATCGGACTGATGATTCTGCGGGAAACCGGCTCGGCCTCGAACTTTGGCTTTTCCCAGATTATCGGGCCGGTAGTTTCTCTGCTCTTGCTGCCGGTAACCGGCAGTGTCATTGACCGACTGAACCATAAAAAAATCGTAATCACTGCCCAAATATGCAGTATAAGCGGGATTTTGCTGTTTTTAGCGGCGGATAGGGCGGCGCTGCTGCCGCGGCTGAGCTTAATTTATATCCTGCTGACCATTTTGGCGGTGGCGGATTTATTCTTGGAAACAACGTATGAATCATCAATGGTTAACATGGTTGCTGCTGATGATGTTCAGCAGATTTTGTCGATCAAGCAAATCGTGCGGACGGTTTGCATGATTGCAGCACCGGTGCTGGGAGCGGTATTGTATCAACTTCTTAGCTTTGAGCTTTTCATTTCGCTGGAGATCGCTTCTGAAATTATTACTTTGCTTTTGGTTTTCGGCATTCATTTTTATATGTTTCAGGAAAGCCCCAAAACCGAAAAAGACGAGGCAGAGCAGCCGGAAGCTTCGTCGGGTCTGCGCGGCATGCTGACGATGTTTAAGGAAGGGCTGGACTTTATCAAAGCCAGCCCGATGCTGAGTTTTCTGATGGTTTTCTCGATGCTGATCAATTTTTTGATAGCCGGTGTTACCGCCGGCCTGCCCTTTGTCCAGATTCAGGTTTTTCGGCTGACCGATACGGAATACGGTATAGCCGAAGCAGCTTTTGCCGCCGGACTTTTGGCGGTCAGCATCACTTTAGCCGGACGCAAAGAAATGGATAAACCGATGTATCAGGCATGGCGCTTGATTATGGTTGTGTTTGGCTTGCTGCTGGGGATTGCCGGACTGATTTACGGGCGGCTCCCGCATACGCTTAATTTCGGCATGCTGACAGCGCTTTTAGCGGTGCTGGGCGGATTGATCGGGATGATTAATATTCCGCTTAATTTGTGGTCGATTAAAAATATTCCGTCCAAAATGCAGGGGCGAGTGTTCAACCTGATGGGAACCAGTTCTCAGCTTTTGATGCCGTTAGGGATTTTGCTGTTCGGCTTCTTGCTGGATTATCCGGTGCGGTCGGATTTGCTCTTTGCTGTACTGGCAGTTGCCGGAATGGTTTTGACCTTCTTTTTGCCAAGGATGCTGAAAGTATCACTGCAAGAAATATAAATAACGCCGTTTTTCTTGACTGAGGTCGATTAACCGCAGACCGCAAGGCTTATTTTCAGGGGGGAGCGGGCAATCAACTAAAAAATTTAAGAAAATAATAATCCGACCTTGTCGAAAATTTTATCTTTCGATCGGGTCGGTTTGCCTTTGGGCGGTATAAAATTTCAGTCGGTATTACTTAGCATTTGACGAAGCCCTGAAAAAAGGATATAATTACGGTGTTTATAAAAGACTTTATTAACGTTTCCGCCTAAGCTGTTTGTACTGTCTACCTAAAAAGAGCAGAGGATTTTGCTGAGCGGAAAAGCGATGTTAAAAAAGATAAGGAATTCAATGAATAAGGAATGGAAAAACTATAAAATTGGGATTATCGGCGGCGGGGCGGCGGGGCTTTTGGCGGCGGTGCTGCTGGCCAGAGCCGGCTTTGCCGTTACCATACTGGAGAAAAATGATAAAATCGGCAAAAAACTGCTGATTACCGGCAACGGCCGCTGCAATTTGTCGAACCGGCAGGCGGCGGCCGGTCATTATTTCAGCCGTTCCGGCAATTTGGCCGGCGGTATTTTGCGGCGCTTTCCGGTGGAAAAGACCTTGGCGGTTTTTGAAAGCTTGGGCATTACTGCCCGCGAACTGGAAGGCGGCAAGCTATATCCCTATTCGCTGGAAGCCAAGACCGTGGTGAAAGCCTTTCTCTATCAAATGGAATATCTGGGAATTGAAGTGATTTACGGGGCGGAAGTAACGGCTTTGCGTAAAAAGGAAAACTGGCAGGTTTTTTACCGGCAGAAGGACTTGGCGGAAAATGACCGGCCGGAAAAAAATAAATCGGGGAAAGACAAATTCCCGAAAAATAAGGCGCTTCCGGAGCCGAAAAGCCGAATCTTTCAGGATATTATCTTGTGCACCGGCGGCATGAGTTATGCTGTCAGCGGCTCGGATGGGCAAGGTTATGAACTGGCGGGAGGACTCGGCCATTCGCTGATTCCGCCGCGCCCGGCCATTGTGCAGTTGGTTATGCAGGAAAAATCCTTTCCTTACTATAAGCATTTGCAGGGAACCAAAACCGAAGCGGCACTGACCTTATATGATGCTCAAAATCAGGTGCTACGCCGGGAGCGGGGCGAACTTTTATTTACCGCTTACGGTGTATCGGGGCCGCCGGTGCTGTTGCTGTCAACGACGGCTGCCTATGCTTGGGCGGAGGGCAAGCGTTTGAAGCTGGCCGTTAATTTTCTGCCGGAAATGGAAAAAGAAGAGGTTTCCCGGTTTTTGCGGGAAAAGTTAAAGACTTTGCCCTACTTCAGCGTGGAGCGGCTGCTGGAAATGTTTTTGCCCAATCGCTTAGTTGGCGTGCTCTTAAAACATACCGACATCCCAGCGGGCAAGACGGCCGCGGAAATCAGCGAAAAGGAGCAGCATAAAATCGTTTCTTTTTTAACAGAACTGGAGCTGGAGGCGGAAAAACCCTATCAATGGCAGCAGGCGCAGGTAACTGCCGGCGGCATTTCCTGCCGGGAAGTGGATGCAGCTACGCTGGAATCCAAAAAGGCGGCGGGGCTGTATCTGATCGGTGAAATTTTAGATGTAGACGGCGACTGCGGGGGCTTTAACCTGCAATGGGCATGGTCGTCGGCGATGGCGGCCGCGACGGCCATCAGCCAAAAAAGAGGTGGCAATGAAATATAAAATCAGTGATTTTCGGGTGGATTTTCGGGTAACGCAGCAGGAATGGGACAGACTTCTAAGCAAGAGGCTGCGGGGAGAACAGATTTTATCCTGTCAGGTTTTGCGCCGCTCGGTTGACGCCCGCAAAAATATTCTATTTGTGTATCATTTAGCGGTGGAATTAAACCGCCGGCTGAGTGAGGTCGAGCAAAAGGCGCTAAATGTGGAAGAATATGCCGAGGAAGAGTATCGGCTGCCGTGTTCGGCGGAGGAGGGGCAAAGAGCGATTGCCGGGGCGGCCGGCGGCCGGCCGGTGGTGATTGGCAGCGGCCCGGCTGGACTGTTTGCTGCTTTGATTTTAGCGGAATGCGGCTTTTGTCCGCTTGTTTTGGAACGCGGGGAAGCGGTTGAAAAAAGGCAGCAAAGCGTAGAGCATTATAACCGGACAGGCGAATTAAAGGAAAACAGTAATATCCAGTTTGGCGAAGGCGGAGCGGGAACTTTTTCCGACGGCAAATTAAACACCGGTGTCAAAGACAGCGGCGGCCGGCGGATGAAAGTGCTGCGCGCCTTTGTCAGCTGCGGGGCGAAAGAAGATATTTTATACGAAGCTAAGCCGCATATCGGTACGGATTATTTAATTCGGGTAGTGGCCGCACTTCGCCGCCGGATTGAAGAACTGGGCGGCGAGTTCCGCTTTGAAACCAGAGCCGACCGGCTTTGCACGGAAGCGGGAAAAGTTAGGGCGGTTTTGACGGAGGCGGGAGAGGAGATCCCGGCGGAAACCGTCATACTGGCGATCGGCCACAGCGCCCGGGACACCTTCGCCATGCTCCGGGAGCAAGGCGTAGCGATGCAGGCTAAGCCCTTTGCCGTCGGTCTAAGGATTGAACACCGGCAGGAGCTGATTGACCGCAGTCAGTACGGACAGTACGCCGGCGACCGGCGGCTGCCGACGGCCGAATATAAGCTGACGCATCAAGCGGAAAACGGCCGGCGGGTATACAGCTTTTGTATGTGTCCGGGCGGCCGGGTGGTCAACGCCGCTTCTGAGCGGGGGCGGCTGGTTTGCAATGGGATGAGCTGTCAGGCCAGAGATTTGGAAAATGCCAATTCGGCGATTTTAGTCGGAATTGATGAAAGAGATTACGGTCCGGGCGTGTTGGCGGGGCTGGACTATCAACGGCGGCTGGAAGAAGCGGCTTTTTGCTTGGGCGGCGGGGATTATGCCATGCCGGTGGAGACTTTCGGCGACTTTAAAGCCGGACGGACGGAAAACTTTCAAATCGGCGGGGTGAAATCATCGCTTGAGTGCCGGAGTTGTCCGGCGGACCTGCGAACGCTCTTTTCACCGGAAATCAATCAGGCTTTGGTGGAAGGAATAACGGCTTTCGGCCGGAAAATAAAGGGCTTTGATCAGGATGATGCCCTTTTGACCGGAGTGGAGGCGCGAAGTTCTTCGCCGGTCAGGATTTTGCGGGATGAAGATTTTGTGTCGCCTGCTTGCCGGGGGCTTTACCCTTGCGGCGAGGGAGCCGGTTACGCCGGCGGCATCATGTCGGCGGCAATGGACGGGATTAAGACGGCGGAAAAAGTGATTGAAGCATATATAAGGAGGAATCAATAAAATGATACTGGATACTTTAAACCAAGCGGAAAAATATTTTGACCTCAGTCCAAGGATTAAAATGGGATTGGAATATTTGCAAAAGACAGATTTCAGCCAGGTCAAAGACGGCACTTATGAGCTGGACGGAAGAGATGTGTTTGTGGCGGTCATGAGCTATAACTCCAAGGAAAAGGGGCGGTTTGAAGCGCATGAGCAGTATATTGACATTCAGTACATAATAGAGGGCAATGGCGAGATCATGGGCTATGCACCGGTGACGGAGCTGGGAGAGATGACCGAGGCCAAGACGGAAAAGGATATTTATTTTTACGATCAGGCGGCGGAAGGGATTAAGCTGACCGTGAAAAAGGGGATGTTTGCCATTTTTATGCCGCAGGACGGGCATAAGCCGGGCTGTATGCTGACCGTGCCGGAGCCGATCCGCAAGGCGGTGGTTAAGGTAAGAGTGAAATAGAAAAATCGCAGAAAGGCGGACAATATAATATGAAGCAAAAATATTCCGAAAGAGCTTTGGCGGTCGCACCGTCAATGACATTGGAAATCACGGCCAGAGCGGCTGAATTAAAAAACAGCGGAGCGGATTTAATCAGCTTCGGTGCCGGTGAGCCGGACTTTGACACGCCGGCGGCGATTAAACAGGCGGCGATAGGAGCCGTTGAAGGGGGATTTACCAAATATACCGCTACTGCCGGAATCCCGGCTCTGCGTCAGGCTTTGGCCGATAAGCTGAAAAGGGATAACAATCTGGAGTATGCAGCCAATCAGATTATTGTTACCAATGGCGGCAAACAGGCGATTTATAATGCCTTGCAGGCGATTTTAAATCCCGGCGAGGAAGTGATTTTATTTGCGCCGTATTGGCTGAGTTATCCGGAAATGATTAAAATGGCCGGCGGTCAGCCGGTGGTTCTGCCGACCTGTTTAGAGGAAAAATATTTGCCTGACCTTGATAAGCTGGAGCGGTTGATTACACCGAAAACCAAGGCAATCCTCTTTAATTCCCCCTGCAATCCGACCGGTGCGGTTTATCCGGAGGAAGTTTTAAGAGGCCTGGCTGAGCTTGCCGTTCGTCATGATTTGTGGGTGCTGTCCGATGAAATTTATGAAAAACTGGTTTATAACGGCAAAAAGCATATCAGCATCGCTTCGCTGGGAGAGGATATTTTCCGGCGCACCATTGTTCTTAACGGTTTTTCTAAGGCATATGCCATGACCGGCTGGCGCTTTGGCTATGCGGCCGGAGAGAAAGAAGTGATTGCCATTATGACCCGGCTGCAAAGTCACCAAACCTCCAATGTCAATTCCATTACCCAAAAAGCAGCGCTGGCGGCCTTTTCCAGTACGGAGTTTCCGGCTATGTATGAGGCTTTTGACAAAAGGCGGCAGTTTATGGTAAACTATTTGCGAAGCATTCCGCAGGTTCGTTTTGCGGAACCGGACGGGGCGTTTTATGTGCTGCTGGATGTGCGGGAGTTTTTGGCTAAGCGCGGCATCACCGCGGCGGAAATGGCTAAGGATTTGCTTGAAAAGCAATTTGTGGCAGTGGTACCGGCGGATGATTTCGGCATCTTGGGGCATATCCGCTTATCCTATCCGATTGACACCGCTAAGATCGAAGTCGGCCTAAGCCGCTTGAAAAAATATTTGCTTACCGTTTAGGCAAGCAGATATTTATGTATACTATGTCGATGGAGAGCTTGCTCTCCAGAGATGTAATATACATAAATATCTATTTGCATGAGCGTCACATTCGTAATTCGCTGAAAGCGAATTACGAATGCTTGCCTAAACTTTAGCTATACAGGCAAGCAGATATGAAAATAACATAGAAGGGAAAAAATATGACGGATTATCAAACCTATACCACTCCTTTAACCGGACGCTATGCCAGCCGGGAAATGCAGTATCTTTTTTCGCCGGAAAAGAAGTTTAAGACATGGCGCCGGCTTTGGATTATTTTGGCGGAAACGGAAAAAGAACTGGGACTGGCGATTACGGCCGATCAGATTGCCGAGTTAAAAGAGTTTGCCGAGGATATCAATTTTTCGGTGGCCGAGGAATATGAAAAAAAAGTGCGGCATGATGTGATGAGCCATGTCTATGCTTACGGTGATCAGGCGGTCAGTGCGCGGGGAATCCTGCATTTGGGGGCGACCAGCTGCTATGTCGGCGATAATACTGATTTGCTCCTGATGAAAGAGGGACTGGAGTTGCTGCGCCGAAAAATCGTTAATATTTTATCTTTCTTAAAAGAGTTTGCGCTCAAATACCGGGAGCTGCCGACCCTCGGCTTCACTCATTTTCAGCCGGCCCAGCTGACAACTGTCGGCAAGCGGGCGACGCTGTGGATGCAGGATTTAGTTTCGGATTTGGAGGATTTGAATTACTGTCTGGAGAGCCTTAAGCTGCGCGGCGCTAAGGGAACGACCGGTACGCAGGCCACCTATTTAACCCTGTTTGACAATGATTATGAAAAAGTAAGAGAACTGGATCGCCGGGTTTGTCAAAAGATGGGCGGATTGCTGCCCTATCCGGTAACCGGTCAGACCTATTCCCGCAAAGTGGATACCAAGGTCTTAAATGTATTGGCCGGCATCGCTCAATCGGCGCATAAGTTTACCAATGACCTGCGTCTGCTGCAAAGTTTAAAAGAGCTGGAAGAACCCTTTGCCAAAGATCAGATTGGTTCGTCGGCCATGGCGTATAAAAGAAACCCGATGCGCTGCGAGCGGATGGCGGGGCTTGCCCGGCATGTGATTGCGCAGGTCATGAATCCGGCCATGACGGCTGCTGAGCAATGGCTGGAGCGAACTTTGGACGACAGCGCCAACCGGCGGCTGTCGGTGCCGGAAGCTTTTCTGGCAACGGATGCGATTTTGGAAACCTATATGAATGTAGCCGATGGGCTGGTAGTGTATGAAAATGTAATTCGGTCGCATGTGGCGGCAGAACTTCCTTTTATGGCAACGGAAATGATCTTAATGGAGGGCGTTAAGCGTGGCGGCGACCGGCAGACGCTGCATGAAGTCATCCGGGTCAAGTCAATGGAAGCGGCGGCCGTTGTAAAAATGGACGGACAGCCGAATGACCTGCTGGAGAGGCTGGCGGCATCCGGTCAAATTCCGCTGACATTAGAAGAGATGAAAGAACTCCTTAGTCCGGAAAACTTTATCGGGGCGGCGGCGCTTCAAGTGAATGATTTTATCGGGGAAGTGATCGATCCGATTTTGACCGAACATAAGAGCGAGTTGGGCTTAAGCGGGCAAGTGCTGGTTTAAAAAATAAAGGGAAAATTAAGCAGAAAGAAATGGAGTCATGATGGCAAACGGTTTTAAAATCTTAAAGGAAACAACGGTATATCAAGGTGTCAGGGCGCATGTGGTGGTACAGGAAATGCAGTTGCCGGACGGCTCGAAGGCCAACTGGGATATGATTAAGCACAATGGCGCGGCGGCAGTCGTGCCGGTTGACGAGGATGGACGGATCATTATGACCCGCCAGTACCGGAGCAGCATTGACGGGGAAAGTCTGGAGATTCCGGCCGGGGTGCTGGAGATTGTGGACGGAGGAAAGGAAGACCCAAAACACTGCGCCGCCCGTGAGCTGGAAGAAGAAACCGGTTACTGTGCCGAGGAGCTGCATTATCTGCTGTCGTACTGCTCGACGATTGGGCTGTGCGATGAGGTGATTCATGTCTATTATGCCGATCATTTGAAAAAGCGGCAGCAAAAACTGGACGAAGGGGAGTATATTGAGGTTGAGCGCTATGAGTTAAGCGATTTGTTTGACCAGATTGAGCGGGGAGAACTGACTGACGGCAAAACGATCGCCGGGCTTTTGGCCTATGAACGGAAGATCAGAAACAGGAAGGAGAAGCGGAGTGGATGCGGTAATTAAAACGGCGGTCAGCATCATTGCGGCCGTACTGGCAATGTGGCTGCATGAGATTCCCAAGTATTATCTGACCTTATATTTGACTCGGCCGGCCCTGCGCCGGGAGGTGCAGATTAAGGATATCTGGGCCCGGTCGGTTGACCCGATTGGTTTGATTTTATTGGTATTTATGAGAGTCGGCTGGCAGATGCCGCTAAAAATTGACGCGGCGAAGCTGGTCAATAAGAAAAATGGCTTGATTGCAATATCGGTGCTGGGTATGCTGACCAGCCTTGTCGGCGCCATTATGCTTTTAATTGCCGATAAATACTGGCTGATTGCCCTGCGTTCGATGGAGGGCTATACTTATTTATCTTATTTTGTGATTACCTGGGCCTTTTATAATGTTATTATTTTTATTGTCAATTTGCTGCCGGTGCCGCCGCTGGATATGACGAAGATTATTTACGCACTTTCGCCGAACACCTATTTTAAAATCTTGCAGAATGGCCGGATGTTACAGTCGGTTTTTGTGCTGTTTATTGCTTTTGGCGGTTTGCGGATGTTGAGTCTGCCGGTTTTTCGGGCGGTTTATGAATTGATTTGGTAATGCGATGGAACTGGAACTGAAATTAGAAAAATACGAAGGGCCGCTGGCACTGCTGCTGCATTTGATTGAGAAAAACAAGGTGTCGATTACCGATATTCCGATTGTGCAAATCACTGACCAGTACATGGCTTATATTGATGCCATGTCCTCCGGCAAAATGGAGGTCATGAGCGAGTTTATTGAAATGGCGGCGACGCTCCTGGCAATTAAGGCGAAAATGCTGCTGCCCAGATCCAAACCGGACGCCGAAGAGGAAGTTGATCCCCGGCAGGAGTTGATGGAGCAGCTGCTGGAGTATAAAAAATATAAGGCGATTTCGGAGAAACTGCGCGAGTATTCGCAAAGTGCTGCTAAAAATGTGTTTAAGCCGCCGACGATTCCGGAGGAAATTTTAAACTATACGCCGCCGGTTGACCCGGAGGCGATTCTGGCAAACCTGGATTTTGAGCGGCTGTATCAGGCTTTTCAAATGGTGATGAAGCGGCGGGAGGATAAGATTGACCCGATTCGGGCCGGTTTTTCCGAGATTCCCCGAGAAGTGGTATCGTTAGAGGATAAGATGCGGGCAATTCGCGCTTTACGCGGGCAAGGTCAGGTCAGTTTTTTTGAGCTGCTGGCGCAGGAGTCCAGTTGGCCGGCGATGATTGTGGCCTTTTTGGCGATTTTGGAACTGATGAAGTCCGGGGAGATTCGGGTTGAACAAGGGCGACTGTTTGAGGATATTATTATTCTTTTTTGTCCGGAAAATAAATAAGGAAAAAATATGGATTTAACGGAGAATGAAATGCAAATGGAACAAATAGGCGCAGTTATCGAAGCACTGCTTTTTTCAATGGGGGAAGCAGTTACGCTGGAAAAGCTGGCCGAGGTGATTGAGGTCGATAAGGCGACAACGCAGAAGATTATAGAGCAGCTGGAGCAAAAATATGCCGCCCCGGGCAGCGGGATTCATCTGATTTCACTGGATGGGGCGTATCAGCTTTGCACCAAGCCGGAATATTATGAATATATCAGAAAAGCAGCCAATAAGCCGAAAAACTACGAGCTGACCGATGTTTTGATTGAAACCCTGTCTATTATCGCCTATAAACAGCCGATTACCAAAACTCATATTGAGGCGATTCGCGGTGTCAAGTCCGATCATGCCGTCAATAAGCTGATTGAGTATGGTCTGGCCGAGGAGAAAGGGCGATTGGACGGGCCGGGCAAACCGATTGTTTTCGGCACGACGGAGGCTTTTTTGCGTTATTTTGGTCTGAGCAGCCCGGATGAACTGCCGGTTTTGGAAGATACCGTCCTGAACCAAATCCGCCGGGAAACCGAAAACGAGCTGCAAATGAAGTTAGAGGGCTTAGAAGAAGATTAGGCTGGTGAAGTTATACTGTGGAAAATGGGCTGCGGCAAGGCGGCGGAATGGAGATAGGAATGATACGTTTGCAGAAATATTTGGCGGATGCCGGAATTGCGTCCAGACGCAAGGCCGAGGAGCTGATTGCCGCCGGTAAAGTGACCGTCAATGGTGAGCCGGTTACGGAGCTGGGGGTGAAGATTGACCCGGACAAAGATAAGGTCAAGTATCAGGGGAAGCTGGTTTTGGCCGATCAGCGGCAGGTGGTCTATGTTTTTAATAAACCGCTGGGTGTACTTTCGGCGGCTTCGGACGATCGGGGGCGCAAGGTGATTCCGGATTATTTTCCGGGGGAGCATCGGCTTTTTCCGGTCGGGCGGCTGGATATCAATACCGAGGGTTTGATTTTGGTCACCAATGACGGCGATTTGACCTATCGGCTGACCCACCCGAAGTACGAGATTGACAAGATTTATGAGGTTTTAACCGACGGCGCGTTAAGCTATGACAAGAAAAATGAACTGGAGAGGGGCTGTGATATCGGGCCGTACACCATCAGCGGCAGCCGGATTCGGATGATTCGCCGGGATAAAGAGGGTTATCGCTATTTGGTAACGATCCATGAGGGCAAGAACCATCAGGTCAGGAATATGTTTGAATACGCGGGGCTTAGAGTTAAGAACCTGAAAAGAACCGCCATCGGTGAAATCCGGTTGGGCGATTTAAGGCCCGGCAAATACCGGAGTTTATCAAAGCAGGAAGCGGCGTATTTAAAAAAGCTGGAAAGGCGAAATGGCAAGTAGACGGCTGGGATGTGGCCGAAAGAGACATTTTTGGCTAAATGGGAAAAGGCAAGTCGGAAAAGTTAAGGCAATGGCTTTACGATTGCTTTATAATGTGATATAGTAGGAAAGGTTGAAAATTTTGCCAGAAAAATGCAATAAGGAGAATATCATGGAAAAGTCAATGGAGAAAATAGCAGCTTTAGCTAAGGCCAGAGGATTTATTTTTCCCGGTTCGGAGATTTACGGGGGATTGGCCAATACTTGGGACTATGGGCCTTTGGGTGTGGAGCTGAAAAATAATGTCAAAAAGGCCTGGTGGCAGAAGTTCATTAAAGAAAGTCCGTACAATGTGGGTGTGGACTGTGCTATTTTAATGAATCCTCAGACTTGGGTGGCATCGGGGCATGTCGGCGGCTTCAGTGACCCGCTGATGGACTGTAAGGAATGTAAGGAAAGATTTCGGGCGGATCAGCTGATTGAAGAATATAATAAGCAAAAGAACTTAACGGTTGAAAAGCCGATTGACGCCTGGTCGAATGAGGAAATGAAGCAGTATGTCGATGCCCATAACATTCCCTGCCCGACCTGCGGCAAGCATAACTTTACCGATATCCGCCAGTTTAACCTGATGTTTAGAACGTTTCAGGGCGTAACCGAGGACAGCAAAAATACCCTGTATCTCAGACCGGAAACAGCGCAGGGCATTTTTGTCAATTTTAAAAATGTGCAGAGAACTTCGCGCAAAAAGATTCCGTTTGGCATCGGCCAGATCGGAAAATCGTTCCGCAACGAGATTACGCCGGGTAATTTCACTTTCCGGACCAGAGAGTTTGAACAAATGGAACTCGAGTTTTTCTGCGAGCCGAATACCGATTTGGAATGGTTTGCTTACTGGAAAGAGTTTTGCATTAAATGGCTCAATGACTTAGGGATCAAGGGCGAAGTCATGCGGGTACGCGATCATGAGCCGGAAGAACTGTCTCATTACAGCAAGGCAACCAGCGATATTGAATATTTATTCCCGTTTGGCTGGGGTGAGTTATGGGGCATTGCCGATCGGACGGATTTTGATTTGATGCAGCATCAGAATCACTCCGGTCAGGATATGTCTTACTTTGATGAAGAAAAGAAGGAAAAATATGTGCCTTACTGTGTCGAGCCGTCGCTAGGCGCGGATCGGGTGACTTTGGCTTTCCTGTGTGAGGCCTATGACGAGGAAGAACTGAAGGACGGAGAAACCAGAACCGTGCTCCGCTTCCATCCAGTGCTGGCGCCGATTCAGATTGCCGTGCTGCCCTTAGTCAAAAAATTGAGCGAACCGGCGCACGAGTTGTTTATGCAGTTGGGCAAACGCTATAATGTTGATTTTGATGAAAGAGGAACGGTCGGCAAACGCTATCGTCGTTATGATGAAATCGGCACCCCCTATTGCGTAACCTTTGATTTTGATTCATTGGAAGATCAAATGGTGACGGTTCGCGACCGCGACACAATGGAGCAGGAGCGGGTTAAGATCAGCGAACTGGAGCATTACTTTGCCCAGAAGATTTGCTTTTAGAAAAGGGAGAAAAAAATGCAAAAAGTCTATAAAAGCAGAATATATCGTATTCTGGTAAACTTGGTATTTGGGATAGCAGCAGCGGGTGCAGCTTATCTGGTGGCCGGTATCTGGCTGGAGCCTTTTTTGTGCGCTGCTGTCGGCATCGGGATTTTGGTGCTGTATCTGTGGCAGGTGATTTTGGATAATCTGATTACGATTACAGTCGATGGCCAATATATGACGGTCAAAAAAGGGCGCAAGCTCAAGCGTTTTGAGATTGCCCGGTCCTCTTTTTATGCCAAAATGGTGTCCTCCAGCGGCGACACATCCTGTACGCTGCAAATCACCGATGAAAATGGCAAGGTGGAGTATGTTGACTGTGAATTAATCGGTGTGGGGCAATTCAGAAAGCTGTTGGAAGATATTGGTGTAACCGGGGGAGATGCGCCGGTGCAGAAACTGCAAACCAAGAAAGGGGAATAAATAAATGGAATTTTGGAACAATTTGGATGGCTCAACCAGAAACTATATTATGATGATTGCCGGGTTTATGGTGGTCTATCTGGTGGGAATGTTCATCTATATGAAAAGCAGAAAGAATGCGGTAAATAAATGGCTGGCGGAGAATCCGACCGCAGTTAAAGTCTATTTGGATACTAAATCGGGGCTGATTCGTTCCAATGCTTTAAGGATTGTTTCGGTTGACCTGGATCGGCCGGTGATTTTTGCTGAGGGAATGAAACAGGGCTTTTATCTGCTGCCGGGCAAGCATGTGGTCGAATCGACCTTCAGTACGACCCGGCCGGGTTTGCTGCATAGGACGGTGACAACCCAATACGGCCCGACCAAGCAGGAACTGGAAGTGGAAGCCGGTAAAACCTATGATTACAGCTTTGACTTAAAGGCGGAACAATACGAGTTTTCGGAGATCTAAGGCTGTTTTGCAGGAGCTTTTGCCGGAAAACGGAGTATATTATAAGAAAAACAGGGGCGTATTTTCCGGAAACGATGAAAATGCGCCTTTTTATCTGCCGCTTGAAATTGTTTTCGGCAGCCGGAGGCAAAGCCGCGCGGCAAATGATTTATACCTATACTAAGGAAAAAAAGCATAAAGGAGCGGAAAATGAGAAGAAAAGACCGGGAAGTAACGGAACGGGCGGAGATTTTACGAATTGTTGATCAGGCAAAGATTTTGCATTTAGGGCTGTTTGACGGAGAATATCCCTATGTGGTGCCGCTGCATTACGGCTGCCGCTATGATGAAAAAGAGGATTCCCTTGTTTTTATCATGCACGGAGCCAAAGAGGGACATAAGCTTGACCTGATTCGGCGCAATCCGAAAGTGTGCATTGAACTGGAATGCGGTGTTGAGGCGGTGTCCGGCGGCGAAATTGCTTGCCGTTACGGTGCGGCATATGCGTCTGTTATGGGCCGGGGATGGGCGGAAATTGTAGAGGACAGTGCCGAAAAAAGAGAGGGCTTAAAGCTCCTGATGCAAGTACAAACAGGCCGGGAGTTTGTGATTGATGAAAAAATGGCGGCCACGGTGGCGGTGATTAAGGTGACAGTACCGGAGTTTACCGCCAAGGCAAGAACGATGCCGGTTTAAAGCCGATATCAGTGGCCTGGCCGGTTTGGGCTGGAATGGGATTGGTTAAACGGCCGCTACCCGCTGTGCTACCATTTGTATAGCGCAGTACGGAGATCGCAGCGCAAAGAAATAGGCTCTAAGGTTGTTGTTTGAGGGTATATGGATTTTGAAGCATGGCGGGAGAAATTGACCGGAGATATGACAGAAAAGACGGATTAAGGCGAACAGCCGGAAAAGGAGAGAATATGGATTTATTAGGGACACATTTATGGATGACGGAATTGATTTATAAGGCGGGTGAGCGGATTCGGCGGGCGATGAAGCAGGAGCTTGCAATTGAAGAAAAATCAGGCTTTCGCGATTTGGTGACCAATGTTGACCGGGAAACCGAAGATTTTTTCCGGCAGGCGATTCAGGCTAAATATCCGGCCCACCGGATTATGGGCGAGGAAAGAACAGAAGGCCGCTTTACCTCGCTGGAAGGTTTGGTTTGGATTATTGACCCGATTGACGGGACGATGAACTTTATCCGGCAGGGGGATAACTTCGGTATTTTGATTTCCCTGTTTCAGGATGGGGAAGGCCTGCTTGGCTATATTTATGATGTGATGAGAGATAAACTGTGTTTTGCGATTAAAGGGCAGGGCGCGTACTTAAACGGTTTGCGTTTGCCGCAGGCAGAGGATAAGGGGATTGACGACAGTCTTTTAAATATCGGCGATCCGATTGCCCGCAGCAATTCGCCGCAGACAAGGGCTTTGCTTAGCCGGTCGCTGGGCTTTCGGGCAATCGGTTCGGCGGCGCTGGCGGAGCTGTCTGTATTTGAAGGCAAAACCTGTGCTTATGTTAATTTGGGGGTGAATCCCTGGGATATTTCGGCGTCCTTTGTAATTGGCCGGGAATTAGGCTATGTTTATATGGATATTTTTGGCCGGGAAATTGATCTTTTGGGGGAAACTACCTTTATTGTCGGCACCAAGCGGGCGGCGGCTGAGATTCGGGAAATCTTGGCAGGGATGGAAGTGTAGCTTAAAAAATACCGATTATCAATTTCTTGATTTTGCCGAGGTAAGCGGGCGTTGCTTGCTATCCGACAAGGGGAACAAGTATTTAACGTTAGCGTTTTTGACAAAAAAACAAAAACGCTAACGTTAAACTTGAATTTGCTTCTTTTTTTTGATATTATAATAGAAAAATAGGGGTAGGTGAAAAAAGATGAATTGGTATCCAAGAGAAAACTACTTAAAAAAAATCCGTGATTTTTATCATGCAACAGACATAATCAAGGTAATAACCGGTGTAAGAAGATGTGGTAAGTCCTGCCTTATGGAAATTATAGCAGATGAGTTAAAGATGGGGGGGATTTTAGAAGAGAATATTATATTTTTTGATTTAGATAGCAAAGAATACAACAAGGTATTGAAAGCTGACCAGTTAGATAAGCTGATTCAAAGGATACCGAATGTTCCGGGGACGAAATACCTTTTTATAGATGAAGTGCAAAATGTAGATGGATTTGAAATGGTGCTTAATGGCTTTCGTGGAACGGGGGAATGGTCAATTTTTATTACAGGCTCCAATTCATACCTTTTGAGCGGCGAATTAATGACAAAACTTACCGGGCGGTACATAGAATTTGAAATGTTTCCGCTATCTTTTGAAGAGTATGAGGATATAAAGAAATTTTATGGCAAAGAAATTGCAGTTGACCGTCAGGAAGAATTAAATAACTATATTCTTGAAGGGGGATTTCCGAGGACGATTCTTCTTGATTCAATGGCAGCAAAGCGCAGATATGTTCAAAGTATTATAACTGAAATTTTTGAGAAGGATATACGCAGACGGCTTAAAATTCGGAATAAAAATACTTTTGAAATGGTTCAGAAGTATATCATCAATAACTTTGGGGCAACGACAAGTCTTAAAAGTCTCAAAAGGGCTATTGAAAAATCAGGAACTCCGATTAGTGAAGCCACTATTGCCAGATATATTAAGGCTTTGCAGGATGCAAAGATTCTTTATGAATGTCAGCGATTTGACATGAAATCAAAGAAGTCTTTAAGCGGAGAGAAGAAATATTATATAGCAGATATTAGCTTTTATTTTGCTCAGAATACGGATAACAGAATTAACTTTGGTCCGGTTTTGGAAAACATCACATATCTATATGCGAAGTCTCATGATTATTCAGTCAGTGTAGGCAGAATTGGCAAGCTTGAATGTGATTTTATACTTAGGGATAATGAAATGAATTATTCTTATGTTCAGGTTTCTTATACGATATTATTGTCAAAAGAAACGGAGGATAGAGAATATAAACCTTTAGAGTCGATAAAGGATAATTATCCTAAGTATGTTGCAACTATGGATTCCCTGCTCCAGAAACGCGGGGGCATAGAGCATATAAATCTTGTGGATTTTATGAAAAATGGGAAAGAGTTCTAAGTTGAAAGAGCTGCAAGATTTTGAAAAAACAGGTGAAAGTTTAAAATTTAACGGATAGATGCCTTGACGAAAAAACTGATTTATGTTATGTTACAGGAGTAACCACAGGCAGAATCAATATATTGGTTATATATTGGTAGGACGAATAAAGGAGACCAGAATGAAGAAGTATATTTGTACGGTTTGCGGCTATGTGTATGATCCTGAACTCGGCGATCCGGACGGCGGTATTGCACCGGGAACGGCATTTGAAGATATTCCGGAAGATTGGGTTTGCCCGGAGTGCGGTGTCAGCAAAGAAGATTTTGAGTTGTACGAAGACTAAAAGTGAAGAAAGGGCGGCAGATGGCAAAAGGGTCAGGCCGTCCTTTTTTACTCAATCGGCTGCGCGGTCATAAGGCGGGAGGAACTTTCGGCCTTAATCTGTGACGGCGTGCTGGGCAGTTACGGCAAAAATGCTCCGGTACGATATTGCGGTGCGAAAAGTGCCGATGCCAGCCAGGCAAGGAAACGAAGCAACGAAGGAAAAAAGGAGAAGCACAATGTTTTGAGAAATGAGAAGAAAAAACCAGGAATTATCCCATGAGGATACCATTCAGGTACTGAAGCGAGGCACGAACGGCGTGCTGGCGGTGATAGGCGATGAGGGTTATCCCTATGGTGTGCCGCTCAGCTATGTTTACGCGGATGGGAAGATTTACTTTCACTGCGGGCTCAGCGGACATAAGGCCGATGCTATCCGGAGCAATGACAAAGTTTGTTTTACCGTGATTGATCAGGATAAAATCGTAGCGGAAGAGTTGACTTCTTATTTCCGCAGCGTGATTGCTTTCGGCCGGGCCGTGATTTTAGACGATCCGGAAGAAAAAATAAAGGCACATATAGCTTTTTCGGAAAAATATTCGGGTGCTTTCCCCGAGAAAATTCAAAGCATGATTCAAAAGGGACTGGATGATATGCTGATGGTGCAGATTGAGATTGAACATATGACCGGCAAAGAAGCAATTGAATTAGTCAGGGAAAGAAAGCAGACCCAAGCATAAAATACCATTGCCGTCCGGGCTGAACTTGAAATAAAATGCCGGATGAGGCAGGAAAGGATAAAAAAATGCCGGAATTACCGGAAGTAGAAACAATTGCCGGCGGCTTAAACCGATATTTGCGGGGAAAAGAAGTGGCGGCGGTAAGCGCTGATACGCCGAAGCTGTTCCCCAATGACCCGGCGCTGACGGCGATGCATCTGATCGGCAGCCGGGTCGAGAGTGTGACGCGCCGGGGCAAGGCTATGCTGATAACGCTCAGCAGCGGGTATGTGCTGGTCATTCATTTAAAAATGACGGGTCAGCTGGTGTTTGCCGGCAAAGGTCAGGAAAACAGCTTGCCGGAGCCGATGCCGGGGCGGTTTACGCA
This sequence comes from Lachnospiraceae bacterium oral taxon 500, assembly GCA_002999035.1. Taxonomy (NCBI): domain Bacteria; kingdom Bacillati; phylum Bacillota; class Clostridia; order Lachnospirales; family Lachnospiraceae; species Lachnospiraceae bacterium oral taxon 500. The sequence continues at coordinate 146,795 of CP027241.1, read as the reverse complement.
TGTCATTTTTACTTTTGCCGACGGCAGTCATTTATATTTTAACGATCAAAGGAAGTTCGGCTGGATTCGGCTGATGCCGGCGACAGAAGCGGCAGAGCTGAAGTTTTTAAAGGAGATGGGGCCGGAGCCTTTAACGGCTGCGTTTAATGCCAAGTATTTAAAAGAAAAACTGAGCCGGCGGCAGAGCAGTCCCATTAAGACGGCGTTGCTGGATCAAAAGGTAGTAGCCGGCGTGGGCAATATTTATGCTGACGAAAGCCTTTTTTTATCGGGAATTTTGCCGAATCGTCCGGCGGCCGGTCTGAAAGAGAAAGAGATTCGGGCGCTGTGTGCCAATATCAAAAAGGTTTTGCGGACATCCATTGAGTTAGGCGGCTCCAGCCGGCAAGATTATGTCAATGCCATTGGACAGAAGGGCGATTATTTGGATCAGGCCTATGTCTACGGCCGAACCGGTGAGCCTTGCCGGACTTGCGGCCGCCCGATCGAGAAAATCAAGCTGGCCGGCCGGGGGACTCATTTTTGTCGCGGATGTCAGAAGTAAGGAAGATGCCGCCGGGCTTTCAAATTTATAAAAATTTCGCTTTCTAATCAGCCGAAAGTGTGCTATAATGTAGCTGTTAATTGGGCGGCGGAGCCGCCGGAAGATATTTACTTAGGAGGAAGATACATGAGCAAAAAATTCGTTTACATGTTTAGCGAAGGCGATGCCAGCATGAAAAATCTGCTTGGCGGCAAAGGCTCTAATTTGGCGGAAATGACCAAGTTGGGACTGCCGATTCCGCAGGGCTTTACGGTTACGACCGAAGCTTGTACCGATTACTATGATCAAGGGAAGAAAATTACGGATGAAATCCAGGCGGAGATTTTTGCCTCGCTGCAGAAATTAGAAGAAATTCAAGGCAAAAAGTTTGGCGATAAAAGCGATCCGCTGCTGGTATCGGTTCGTTCCGGCGCCAGAGCTTCCATGCCCGGCATGATGGACACGATTTTGAACTTAGGCTTAAATGACGAAGCAGTTGCAGGCTTTGCCGCTAAGACCGGCAATCCGCGTTTTGCCTACGATTCTTATCGCCGTTTTATTCAAATGTTTTCCGATGTAGTTATGGAAATGAGTAAAACTTTCTTTGACGGCATTTTGGATAAGGTTAAGGAAGAAAAGGGCGCTAAGTATGACACCGATTTGACGGCAGAAGATTTGCAGGAAGTCATTGCCAAGTATAAAGCTATTTACAAGGAAAAAATGGGCGAAGATTTCCCGCAGGATCCGAAAGTTCAGCTGATGGAAGCTGTTAAAGCCGTATTCCGTTCCTGGGATAATCCGCGGGCGATCGTTTACCGCCGGATGAATGATATCCCGGGCGACTGGGGAACCGCGGTCAACGTTCAGGCGATGGTATTCGGTAACAGAGGCAATACCTCCGGTACCGGCGTAGCCTTTACCAGAAATCCGTCAACCGGTGAAAATCAGATTTACGGTGAATATTTGATTAACGCACAGGGCGAAGACGTGGTCGCCGGTATCCGGACACCGCAGCCGATTACCCGCTTAAAGGAAGATATGCCGGAAGCTTATGAGCAGTTTATGACGATTGCCAAGAAGTTAGAGGATCATTACCGGGATATGCAGGATATGGAGTTTACCATTGAGGATAAAAAGCTGTACTTCCTGCAGACCAGAAACGGTAAGAGAACAGCTCCGGCGGCTCTGCAGATTGCCTGCGACTTGGTAGACGAGGGCAAGATTACCGAAGAAGAAGCAGTGCTGAGAATTGAGGCTAAGTCCTTGGATCAGCTGCTGCATCCGACGTTTAACGTCGCTGCCTTAAAGGCGGGCGAAGTGATCGGCGAGGCTTTGCCGGCATCGCCGGGCGCAGCTGCCGGTAAGGTTTACTTTACGGCGGAAGAAGCTAAAAAAGCGCATGTGGATAAAGGCGAAAGAGTTATTTTAGTCCGGGCGGAAACTTCGCCGGAAGATATTGAAGGAATGCACGCAGCCGAGGGTATTTTGACAGCGCGCGGCGGTATGACCTCGCACGCAGCGGTTGTTGCCCGCGGCATGGGTACGGCCTGTGTATCCGGTTTGGGTGAGTTAAAAATCCATGAAGAAGAAGGCTACTTTGAACTGGGCGGCAAAGTTGTCAAAAAGGGCGATTATATCTCCTTGGACGGCAGCACCGGTAAAGTATATTTAGGCGATATTAAGACCGAAGAAGCTTCGATCAGCGGCAACTTTGAGCGGATTATGAATTGGGCCGACAAATACCGCAAGCTCAGCGTCAGAACAAATGCCGATACGCCGGCTGATACGAAAAACGCTGTTAAATTGGGTGCGGAAGGTATCGGTCTGTGCCGGACGGAGCACATGTTCTTTGAGCCGGATCGGATTCCGAAGATTCGGAAGATGATTTTGTCCGAAACGGTAGAGGGCAGAGAAGCAGCTTTGGCTGAGCTTTTGAGCTTCCAAAAGGCGGACTTTAAGGCTATGTACGAGGCGCTGGAAGGAATGCCGATGACGGTTCGGTATTTGGATCCGCCGCTGCATGAGTTTGTTCCGACCGCTGAAGCTGACATTGTGGCTTTGGCTAAGGATATGGGTCTGACGGTTGAACATGTTAAGGCAACGATTGAAGGCCTGCATGAGTTTAACCCGATGATGGGCCATCGTGGCTGCCGGTTGGCGGTAACGTATCCGGAAATTGCCAGAATGCAGACCAGAGCGGTTATGGAAGCGGCAATTGAAGTTAAGAACGAAAAAGGCTATGACATCGTGCCGGAAATCATGATTCCGCTGGTTGGCGAGAAGAAGGAATTGAAGTTTGTTAAGGATATTGTGGTGGAAACCGCGGAAGCCGTTAAGAAGGAAAAGGGTTCGGATATCCAGTACCATATCGGTACAATGATTGAGATTCCGAGAGCGGCGCTGCTGGCGAATGAAATTGCCGAAGAAGCCGAGTTCTTCTCCTTTGGCACTAATGACTTGACCCAGATGACCTTTGGTTTCTCGCGTGATGATGCCGGCAAGTTCTTAGACGCTTATTACAAGGCGAAGATTTACGAGTCGGATCCGTTTGCCAGATTAGACCAAAACGGTGTTGGCCAGTTGGTTAAGATGGCGGTAGAAAAAGGAAAAGCAACCCGTCCGAATATCAAACTGGGTATCTGCGGAGAGCACGGCGGAGATCCGTCTTCGGTTGAGTTCTGCCATGAAATCGGCCTGAGCTATGTTTCCTGCTCGCCGTTCCGGGTGCCGATTGCAAGACTGGCAGCAGCCCAGGCGGCATTAAAGGATAAAAAATAAGAAATAAAAGATTCTTTTGCATTGCATAAGCCCTTACATTAAAAGCAGGCGAAAGAAAAGTGCCCCGGCGGCAGGTGAGAATTCCAAAGTTAGAAAAACATGGGATGGCCTGCGGCCGGGGTTTTTATATTTCATACCGAAGTTTATTTCAAGCGCGTCATCACGGCTGTCCTGGCGGCGCTTTGATTTGGGTGAGAGAAAGGAGCAAAGATGAGCAGAAAATTATTTTGTGAAATATCGCCGTTGACGTATCGGATTTCTGAGCAGAAGGAAATTTGGAAAAGGAAATTGACCGATCGGCTGCGGGGCGAGAAGCTGGCGACAAGAAAAAGCCGGAAACTTTTGCCGGTTCGGCTGTATTCGCATAATTCTTTAATCCGGCGGCGGCTGGGTAATGTAGATATGCAGCTGCAGGAGAACAAAGCGGTTAATTTAAAGCTGGCGGCTAAAAACTTAAATGGACTTTTGATTTATCCCGGCGAGGTCTTTTCTTTTTGGCATTTGGTGGGGAAAACGACAGCACAAAAAGGGTATTTGGAGGGACTGGTTATTAAGAAAAACCAGCCGAATAAAGAAACCGGCGGCGGGTTATGCCAACTGACTAATGGGATTCATTGGCTGGTTCTGCATACGCCGCTGTTAATCACCGAGCATCATCACCATGACCAATATGATTTATTTCCTGATTTCGGCCGGACGATTCCTTTTGGTACGGGAACGTCGATTTCCTATAATTATATTGATTATCGTTTTAAAAATACTTCCGACCAGCTCTTGCAGTTGATTGTGTATACAACGGCAGAGCATTTGTGTCTGGAATTGAGAGGCCAAAGAAAGTGGGAATATACCTATCATATTTTCGCGGAGGATGAGTTTTTTCAGCGCGAAGGGCGGGATGTTTACCGGCACGGCCGGGTCTGCCGCAGTCAAATTGACCCTCTAACCGGCAAATTGCTGCAAAAAGAAATTATTAAAATAAATCATGCCAAGGTCATGTACGATCCGGCAGGATTAGAGGTCAGGGAAGAGGAGAAGGTTTAAAGATTTGTAAATAATGCTGAGGGAAAGTACTCAGGAAATTCTGACAGTTGCAAAAATTTCGAGGGCATGGTATGATACAAGTATTATGGAAACGGTAAGCTTTCCGAGTGCGGCTGGTGATTTGCGGGATAGTGAGATGTGGCAGAGAAATATCTCGTCTGCGGAAAAGTTCTTGCAAAGAACAGGCTGCCGTTGGTATTAAGCTTTAGACGGCTGCAATACGGTGATGGGAAACCGGGAGGAAAAGTAAATGAAAATAGGCGTTTTGCTGGAATCCTTTCATAAGCCGGTTGGCCAGGCGCTGAAAATGGCCGGCGAATTGGGAGTGGACGCGGTTCAGGTTTATGCCATCAAGGGCGAACTAAGTCCGGAAAACTTAAAAGGACAAGCACTTTCAGATTTTAAAAAGGCAGTGGCAGACAGCGGACTGAGGATTTCCGCGCTATGCGGCGATTTGGGTGGCGGTTTTATGGATCCGGCGGCCAATCCGAAAAAAATCGAAAAATCCAAGGCCATTCTTGATTTAGCCAAAGAATTGGGGACGAATATTGTCACCACGCATATCGGGATTGTACCGGCTGATGTCAATTCGGAAAGATTTCAGATTATGCAGGAAGCCTGCTATCAGCTGGCGGAGTATGCGAATTCGCTGGAAGCACATTTTGCGGTGGAAACCGGTCCGGAAACGGCTGTGACTTTAAAACGGTTTTTAGACACCTTAGGCTCAAAAGGGGTGGCGGTTAATTTCGATCCGGCTAATTTTGTAATGGTGACCGGCGATGACCCGGTAAAAGGCGTGTTTACGCTGGCCGATTATATTGTGCATACGCATGCCAAAGACGGGATTAAGCTGTATGACCTCGATCCGGAAAAGATTTATAATCCGGCGGCGGATGTTATCATTACCAGTCCGGCTTTTGCCGAGATGCCGCTGGGTCAGGGCAAGGTTGATTTCAGCGGCTGGATTGGTGCGCTCCGGCAAATCGGATATGACGGATATCTGACGATTGAGCGGGAAACCGGTGAAAATCCGACAGCGGATATCAGGGCGGCAGTTCAGTTTTTAAAGAATCAACTGCGATAAAAGCAATTACCGCTTGTTAAAAGAGAGAGTTTTGGGCTGAAGGCAAAAGAAAGGCGGAAGGCATGGATAATTTTATTTTCTATTCGCCGACAAAGTTTATTTTTGGTAAAGATACAGAAAAGAAAGCGGTTTCCCTGGTCAGGGAGTACGGCGCGACAAAAGTGCTTTTGCTCTACGGCGGCAACTCGGCGTTGCGGTCGGGACTGCTGGCCAGAGTCAAGCGCTACTTAGAAGAAGGAAAGCTTCCATATATTGAGTTGGGGGGAGTGGAGCCGAACCCGAAAGATGATCTGGTCTATACAGGGATTGCTAAAGTCAGGGACTATGGCGTTGACTTTATTCTGGCGATGGGCGGCGGCTCGGTAATTGACACGGCGAAAGCCATTGCGGCCGGGGCGGTGTATGACGGCGATTTTTGGGACTTTTACTCGAAAAAAGCGGTTATTAAGCAGGCTCTGCCGCTGGGGACGATTCTGACGCTGGCAGCTTCCGGCAGCGAAGCTTCGGATAGTTCGGTGATTACCAAAAAAGCAACGATGGAAAAACGAGGCAGCCACGCTGATATTATCCGGCCGGTATTTTCTATTTTAAATCCGATGCTGACCGCAACGGTTCCGCCGGATCAAACCTTTTACGGGGTGATGGATATGATGTCGCATGTTTTGGAGCGGTATTTTACCGACACCGAAGATGTGGATTTGACCAGCGGGATGTGCGAAGCGGTGCTGTCGTCGATTATTTTCAATGCGCGGATTCTTTTGCAGCGCCCCAGAGATTACGGTGCCAGAGCCAATCTGATGTGGGCGGGCGCAATGGCGCACAGCAATATTTTGGGAGTCGGCCGGCAGCAGGACTGGGGTTCGCATAGCTTGGGGCACGAGCTTTCGTCCCTTTACGGTTCGGCGCATGGCGCAACGCTGGCGGTTGTTTTTCCGGCGTGGATGCGGTATGCACTGGAGCATAACAGTGATATTACGGCGTTGGCCGAGCTGGCAATCAATGTTTGGGGAGCGGAGTTTGACGGAGAAGATTTAAAAGCGGCAGCACTGGCGGGAATTCAACTGTTTTTGGAATATTTGCAGGAATTGGGCCTGCCGACTACCCTGGAAGAATTGGGCGGCCGGGAGGAAGACATTGCTGTTTTGACGGAAAAGGTTGTTTTGCGGGGAAATTATGTTAAGCTGACACGGGAAAATGTTCGCGAGATTTATGCACTGACATTGGAAAGAAACAGATTAGGCTAATAGGGTGCCAAAGCAAAGTAGGTGTTGTTTTTGCTGCGATTATGGTGTGATAATATAAGGAGAGCAGGATGATAGGGGATCGAATCAGAGGTCAGGAAAGAGTGACTGTGGAAATGAATGATGACGTGATCGGCATTATTGTTTCAATGGATCGGCAGGTAAAAGGGATTGAGATAGAGTTTCCAATTCCGGTTCGGTTTGAAGATATTTCCGAGGGCGGCATTAAGTTTTGGAGCCGTCAGGAATTAATGATCGGCTTGGGCATGAACTTTAGAATGAGGGTAGAAGGGCATATTATTGATACCAAGGTCAAGATTTTGCGGAGCCGGAATACCGAGCCGGGGCTTTATGAAATAGCGGCTCAGTTTACCGAGATGTCCAGGCATAGCGAGCATATCATTAAAAGTTTTATTAAAAAGAAATCCGTGCAAAATATTTGGCAATCCAGACGAAACAGTTGAGCAAGGCTTGCAGTTGCAGCGTCAGAATGAGGAGGACAATTTGAAGAAGCGATTGTTTGTGGCAGTCTGCTGCCTGATTTTATTCAGTGCCTGCGGCGCGCTGGATAATGCAAAGGAACAGATTAAAGACAGTTTAAAGCAGGAACAGGTAGAAACAGTAGTTCCGGAAGCGCCGAAGTTTGAGGATCGGGTCGTCAGCGTGTCTTATATCAGCGTGCTGTCAGAAGGACTGAATGTTCGGACGGAACCGGATGAGGACGGTAATTTTTTATTTCGGGTGCCGAAAGAGGCCAAGTTTACAGTGCTGGATACGGCACTGGATTCGATGCGCCGGACTTGGTATCAAATCGAATATCAGCCGGAAAAAACGGGCTGGGTGGCCGGCTGGCATGTAGCAGAAACGGAAATTACCATTTTAGTGCAGGAAAAAGATACGATTATTCAAAAGATAGATGCCAAGGAGCCGCCGGTTTATTTGGAAAATCCGTTTAATCCGGCTAAGGCTAAGGTTGGCAGTCGTTTTTACGGGATGACTTTGGTCGAAAAAAATGAAACCGGTTTGCGTTTTACCGGTGAAAATACTTTAACCGGAAATTACCGGCGGGACAGCAGCGGCAAGTTTTATTATTTTACGCCGGATGAGGCGTCGGCAGTTAGTCTCCCCCGAACCAAGCAAAACATTCACTCAGCTGACTTTATTATTTATGAAATTCCGGCCACGCCTATTTTTGATGAAACTCCATCAGGAACGGCCACCATTCAGATTGCGGAGTATGAAGTTAATTATAACGGCACCAATGTTGTTACCTTAAAACGTTAATGTTTGTGGAGGATTTGGTGCAAGGGTGAGCCAGTGGCCAAGGCCGGGAGTTTAGGAAAGAAGGAGCTATCTTGAAACGACAGGATTATATTTCTTGGGATGAATATTTTATGGGGATTGCTATTTTATCCTCCATGCGCAGCAAGGATAACCGGACGCAGGTCGGAACCTGTATCGTCAGCCCCGACAATAAGATTCTTTCCGTGGGTTATAACGGTATGCCGACGGGAGTTAAGGATGACGACATGCCGTGGGAGTACGAAGGCGATGCGCTGCATACCAAGTATTATTATGTTTGCCACGCGGAGTTAAATGCTATCCTCAATCATTCCGGGATTAGTCTAAACGGAGCCAAGCTGTACACGACTTTATTTCCCTGCAACGAATGTACCAAAGCTATCATTCAGGCCGGAATCAAGGAAGTGTTTTATCAGGATGATAAGTACGCCGATACCGATTCGGTGATTGCGGCCAAAAAGATGATGGATATGGTCGGGGTTTGCTATCATGCGCTGCCAAGGACCGGCAAGGTCTTGACGCTTGAAGTATAAGACCGGGCTGGGTTTTGTTCATAAGAACCTATTCCCCCAACTTTTATGATAAAAGCTGGGGGAATAGGTTCTTATGATAGAGGATTGAATATGTTAGCGAAGCGGGATGCGATGCTCATTGATATGAATGGCGATAATCTCATCCACATTGATTGGTTTTTCTACATTCCAGTGGGCGTGAAATTCTTGGTTTTCCCAACTTCCGCCGCCGAAAAGGGTGGAAATATATCCGGAAGAAGTTTCAAGGGAAAGTTTCATTTCATCTGCTATGCAGTTCTCTTTTGGGCAGCTGCCATGTGCTTCTATTCCCAGAGGGCTAATCAAAAGATTTTTAAAAATATGTCCTTCAATTTCATCACTACAAATTAAGCTTCTCATTTGTTTTGTGCTGTCACTCAAATTGGCGGAAATCCACCAGTTTCCTTCGATACCGCTGATAACATCAAAAGAATAGAGGATTTTATAAGAAGAAAGTTTGTCGGTATCAACGGAAAATACATATTCTTTATGTCGATAAACGCCGGTATTGAGGGCATTGGCTTGGCTTAGGTTCACAATGTTTCCGCTTGCATCCCTGATAAAAGAAAAGGAGTAATCATCTTCTATTTTATTGCCCTGTTGATCTACCATATCGAAAGAATGGTATTTACTACCGAATTCTTCGTTGAAAGGGGATACGGTTTGTAAATGCAGTTTGCCGTCAATGATACCGATATTGCAAAGTTTAATATCTTCTCGCTCATCATTTAATTTTATCGGATTTCCGAAAGGGAGTGCCCATAGTTTAAGAGGTTCTTCTTCGTTCCATGTACTGGAAAGGATGTGTTGGGGGCTTGTCAAAATCGGCTCATTTTCTGACAGTTTTAAGGATTGCAGCGGGATTTCACCGGGTTTGGATGAATCGTTTCCATTAGCCAAGCAAAGGTACCCAATTTGGCGGCGATAGCGGTACTGCCAAGAACGAAAAACAGAGCGAATAAAGCGACGAAGGTTTTTTTGCGTTTATAGCGATATTCATTTATTTGTTTTGGCTCGCCGGTAAGTTTCTCTTTCAATTTTTCTTTAAAATAGTCCGAATGAACAGGTAAGCGGTTTAATCTGTCTTTGATATTTTTTTCATCATGGTCAAGATAATTCATGATTTTACTCCTTTCGTGGAAATTCTTGATTTAAGTAGGTAATCATTTTGTTTTTGGCTCTTTCATAGCGCTTGCGTAGAGCACTTTCTGAATCACCGGTGGTATAGGAAAGTTCCTGATAACTTTGATTTTCTATAATTCTTGCATGAAGTAAGGCTCTTTCTTTGGGGGTTAATTTTTTTAAAGCTTTAAATGTTTGGGAACTGAATTCATCATACTCTGTTTCGTTTGCTGCAATCCCTTTTGTGGTAATGGTTTCGTTTAAGCTGATTTCACGAAACCAAAGCAACTTTCTTTTTCTGAGCTGATTGATACTTTTGTGATAGGTTATTTTATAAAGCCATGCAGAAAGATTGCTTCCGTCAAAAGAGGCACGATTTTCAAAGGCGGATAGAAAAGTGTCTTGAACTACATTTTCAGCATCCTGATAATCACAAAGGATTGTATTGGCATAACGGAGCAATTTATCGGCAAAGAGCTCAATGACTTCTCCCAGTTCCGGCTCACTGCCGTATTTAAAGCGATGTCCAATGTCTTTGGGTATCATACGAACTCCTTTCTTTTTTTTCTCTATCAGTCGACTGTACCCTTATAACAAAAAAAAGGTCAGGATTTGTGACAAAAATAAAAACAATTTTGCAGAGGAAAAGCATAAGTTATATTTTAGTCCGATGGAAACAGCTTGTAAATGTATTTTTGTGAAGGCAAAGTGAAAATGTTAAGGCGAAAATTTCAAAAAAATAAAAAAAACACTTGCCAAACCTAAGACTTTTTAGTATAATAAAAAAAGTGGTCAGCCGAAAGGCCGGTCGCAGTCAGCTGGCGTGGCACAGTCGGTAGCGCGCAACATTGGTAGTGTTGAGGTCACGGGTTCGATTCCCGTCGCTAGCTTAAAGAAGAAAAGGAGACATTCCGTCAAGGTTGTCTCCTTTTGCTTTGGTCAAAAATCGGAGCGAACAGCCGCCGTGGGTCTATCGCCGCCCGTCATTTACTCAAACCAGGCAACGGCCCTGATTGGTGACCCGTCGCAGTTATCAAGCCTTAGCGGAAAGCAACTGAACCAGAATAAATCGTTTCCGCACAGGTCAAGGTCTTTCAGATTTTCGATATTTATGATATCACAATCTTTAAATAGTTTTTTGTGGCGAGGCAGATTTTCGTCGGCAATCGGGTCCAGTCCGATGACATCAAAGCCGATTCCCTTATAGTTTCCTTGCATCACAAAATCCAGAACTTCTTCATCGAGGCAGGGATAATCGCCAAAATATTCATCACTTCCCCAGCGCTTATCCCAGCCCAGATTAAACAGAAGAAAGTCAGCCTGATGGGCCTTTTCTCCATAGCGCTGGATATAATCGATGGTGATGCTGTCGCCTTCTTTTAAATCACGGCAGTCTATAACCAGTGCCTTCCCGATAAACTGCTCAATCGGAAACTGATCCAAGGTGGTTCTGCCGGCAAAAAGATGTGCCGGCGGATCCATATGTGTTCCGGTATGGGTATACATTTGCAGCAGTGTTTCCTTGAAACCGTCTTTTTCATAGCTGCTGGCCGGAAGAAACTTGGGCGTGTCCGTTCCCGGGTAAACCGGCATATTTTCCTTAATGATATGGGTTAAATCAATTACCTTCATGTTATTGCCTCCTAAAAGTATAATTTTTCCGTATAGAAAATTGCAGGCATAGCTATATGGGAAAGTTGGAACTTGTTTCCATGTGAGAAAGAGGGATATTATTTAACGTCAACCTTTTTATTATTATCCATAATAAAGGGCTTTGCCAAACCCTCGCCGGTGTAGTCCGCATATTTGTCCTGTAAATACTTATAACACTCTTCTTTGGCTGCAAACTTTATTGCCTGATAAGGTTCTTCAAAGCTAAGTTTTTCGACAAACAAAAAGCCGTCTTTATTGGGAACCAAAACGCCGACATGACCGACAAAGAGATAATCGCCGTCAAGATTATCGTGGATTATGACCGAGAGCATTCTTGCATTTTCATTAAACTGAATATTTTCAAAGTATTTTTCCATATTCTCGGCATGTATTTTGATATCCTGTGTTGCTTCGGTCTTTACTCGTGAGAATAAAGTTTGAAACAGTTTCTTTTCGCCGGTATCAAATAATTTGCCTTTGTCAATAGCGTCATTATCCAAGAATAAAAGAGTATCATCTATGTCAAGTTGGGGGATTTTAATGTTCTTTTTCAACAATATATAGCTATTGATTCTGCAATTTGTTCCAATGAAATCTCCCTTCTTTTCACGCCACAGGGTACTGATTTTGTCGATATCGTATTGCGGCGCTACCAATTCTGTGAAATCACCTTGCAAGCCCGCCGCACCGGCAATTTCATTATATTCGTTTACTTGCCGGATAAAGTTGTCTACGCTGTCTTTATCCAAATAAGCTGACAACAAAGTTTTAACTTCCTCAACACTGTTTTTGCTTTCTAAATTGGAGTAGCTTGGTGCCTCCTGACTTACTTTTGAACTTTTCTGTGAATTATTACATGCTGTCACGCCAAAGATTAATGCGGCACAAATAAATAATCCGATTATTTTATTATATGTTTTCATTTTTTTCTCCTTGCTTGGTTTTCGAAATAAAAAGTTTTATACCAGTTGGCCCGGTAATTTCAATTTTTCTTTATAGGGAAATTGGTGATCAAACTTTTGACATCAAACATACTGTCTCCTGCATTTTTCTAATATGAATACGGCTAATTATTCTTGGTTGTCCTTTTGTTTTTTCCCTAAAATATTCCGTTAATTCATTCCAATGCTCCATCAATGTTTTGCATAACAGTTCATGTCCCATTGGAGTAGGGATACCAATATTTCTTGGAATATTGGTATTTCTCATGCTTTCATAGTTAATGTATCCTCTCCATTTATCTGAAAATGTTTGCTTACGAATATTTTTACGATAGTTTAAAAACAAATCACCTGTGAATATAGGAGGTAACTTCTCTGAAAACATTCCATAAGAAACAAGCCTATCATATAATTCATCAGCCTTTATTTCTGACATAAAATCATAATAAGTTTTCAATTTTTCATACCTCCAATTCTCCGCTCATCAACTTTAATCCGCTTTCCAATGACCATTTTTTCCTTTCCCAACATACTGAATATTAGGAATTTCTTTTATATATCTTGTAATGGTTTTTTCACTAACTCCTAATATCATAGCCATAAATTTACGGCTAACCTTACTGTCCTTTTTTATCATCTCAACAATTTTACTCTTCAATTCTTCGGGAGACATTCGAGGGACATTTCGAGGGACATTCTCTCCACCAACTTTTTGCGTGGCTATTTTCTTCAAAGGAATAATCGTTCTGAATATATCTCCTTCTTCAAATAACGGGTTTTGTCCTGAATAAAGCTGTGTGTACTTGTAGGTATTTCGCATTCCAGAGCCAAGTTCATCCGCAAGACCTATTTCTCTGAATACTTTAGATATAGCAGGATTCTTAGGAAACGGTTCAAACTTTTGTAAATCTAAAGCTCCCATCCCATGAGCCAAATTACTATTTTCAACCGTAATCTTTTCATCATCAATAATCATTTTTGCAGGAAATCCACTTGAATAATCTCTATGAGCCAGTGTATTGGAAACTATCTCTCTAAGAATCCTATCTCTTGCATTGACATTTACAATTCCATCTAAAACAAATAAATCATTCAAATGTTTCTGCCCAAACTCTATAAGTCTGTCATAGCTATCAATCAGATTTGTTATGACAACATCTCTATCGTCATATCTATCCTTGTTTTCAACTCTGAATATTGCATCGGTTTTGTGTTGCGGAAGAACAGACATAATAGAGTTGTCTTTTCCAAATAAAAGAATGGCAGCCAATGTAATGCCTTCACGCTTTGTTTCAGGATCTGTCAGAATAAGATTTGCACTTCTAAGAAGCTCCTCATTACTCATATTCTCCCAAACATGATTTTTATTTCGGGAGACAGTCATTTTCTTAGCTTTATCAATAACAGAAGCATCAAGAAAATCAATATCAAGATTCGGATATACCTTATTAACAAAATAGCTTCCTTGTTTTCTTGCATATAGCTTATATACAAGCTCTGAATGATCTGTGATATTGATGTCTCCTTCATAAGACCTGTCCCAAATTCTTCCATTGTGTCTGCACACCTGATAACCTTCAGGGACTCTTATATAAATAACTTGTTTTCCCTCAATTTCAAAGGTTTCCGGCAGCAAATAAAGTGGCGGATACATTTTTTGCGGATTGTTGATAGCAGTAGTAAATTCCTTAATCACTTTATCTACTTTATCTTCACTAACACCAACAATCTCCCTTTTGTCATTTACACCAAGTAAAATATGTCCTCCATTTCTATTATTAAAAGAACATACTGTATCAAAGACATCTTTGGTCAGAGCATTCTTAGATTCTTTAAATTCGACATCTATTTTTTCTCCATTTTGAATGAGGTTCTTTATTTCTTTAGAATTCATATCTACCCTCCCATATTTACTAAAAATCGTCTTTGATCATCTTATAATATTTCAAAGCATCAAAAATAGCTTCTTCCTTTTCAATTGAGCACTGTGGAACTTTTTGATTCTCGTTCTTTGAAATATTATAGTGTTCCCTAACATCTAAACCATATTTTCTCTTCACCTGTGCAATATAAAGTGTTGACACCTTAAACCCAAACTTTTCCAAAACATAGTTTTGAATTTGTTTATATGTTGCCTTACTTTCAGCACTTGTTAAGTCCATATCATCCATAGGAAGTTCTACACTGATATGATTCTTTGAGTTCAGTTTGGAAAGCAACACAATTGTCTCCACATGCATTGAAACTTTAATTCGCATTAACATTCGCGCACGTCTTTGGACCATTTTAATTTTTTACCCCCTTGGTTTAGGGGGTAAAAAAGGTAGTTTTGTTCTAACCAATGTTACTATTAGTTATTTCATTGGTAGAACCCCACACATTGCAACATTCGATCTAAGCAAATCATTATTTATATATTCCTTAAACTCTACAGAAATATGCTCACCTAGTCGATTCCAAACAGTAACATCGTCTGACAATCGTTCAAGAAGTGTCACATCTACCACATTAACTACTTCATCCGTTCCATACTTCCACATCAACTCAATCACTTTACAATAGATTTCAATTAATAATACATCTTCGTTTTTCTGCAAAAGCTCAAACAATCGGCTACCCACTTCATCACTGGCATATACATGAAGAAGAACCTCCCTATAATCTTTTAAATGTTCCTCATATTTTTCTTCTCCATCGCGAGTTAATTTCTTAATCATTTTCACACAATCTGTAAATGTCATTGTTCTATCTGTATAGCAATTAAGTTCTAACAAGGTCTGACGTTTCCAATATTCATCTATTACCATTTCATATTGATATGAATCAAATACAAATTCTAAATCAGCAAACCATATTATATTTCCAGCTATTTCATACTTCGGCAGTGTATAATTCATTAATCTTCGGAATACTTCTTCATCCCAGTTTTCGACAATCCACTGTAGCCACTCATCACTATCAACTTTTGCCAGAGCTATATTATCGCCATATTTTTCCCAATCTCTATCCGAATAATGTTCAGTATATAGTATGCCTTTCTGCTTTTCTTCATCTAAGTTGTAATCTTCCTCACATACATATCCTGCTCTTTTCCAAATAATAGTATTTTCTGTTTTTTCAACCTCAACCACAAGAACAACACAAGAAAAATCCAAATCATCAGGACACATCAAAATTGGTACAATAGCCTTCTTTCGATTTATAAGATTCCATACAAATCTTACATCACCCCAGAAATCTAAACCTTTTGACCAGGCAAAACACAAATCATCAAATGTTTCCAGATTATTTTCTGGAAGTGAAACTTTTTTCTGTTCGTTTAATATCTGTGAAAATACTTTTCCATCAATAAAAACGTCATAGTCGTCCATAGTTTTATCACTACTCAGTTTTCGAATTTCAAATTTATTCATTGTGTCCTCCTTTCTGCTTTATACTGCTATTGCAGAGGGCGGGATCTGCACCCGCGAAATTTCCGAAATTCCCCCGCAGCTGAATAAAATCAAGGTTTTCTTGATAGCAAGCAAACGGTCTCCACATGCCCTGTCTGCGGGAACATATCAACACATTTAATCTTTTCCATCTGGTAGCCATGTTCCTGAAAAATCGCCAAATCTCTGACCAAAGAGGTCGGCTTGCAGCTGATGTAAATGATTTTTTCTGCGCCGAAGCCGATAATTTTCGGCAATGCCTTGGGATGAATGCCGTCCCGGGGCGGATCCAGCACCAAAATATCCGGCCGTTCAGTCAGGTCGTCAATGACTTTCAGCACATCGCCGGCAATAAAACGGCAATTGGTCAAACCGTTGCGTTCGGCATTTTCTCTGGCGGCTGCAACCGCCTCTTCCACAATTTCCACGCCGATGGCCTGTTTTGCTACCTGGGAAACAATTTGGGTAATTGTGCCGGTACCCGAATAAAGGTCGAAAATAGTTTTGCCGCTGACTGAGCCAAGCCATTCGGTTACGGTCTGATAAAGCCGTTCGGCGCCCCCTGTATTGGTTTGAAAAAAAGAGAAGGGCGAAACCTTAAAACGTAGCCCCAAAAGCATTTCCTCATAATACTCACGGCCGCAAAGCAGTGTGACCTGCTCCGGCTTAACTGCGTCAGATGGGCTGTCAGACAGCGTATGTAAAACTGAGACAATTCGATTATCCAGCTGCGGCGCTAAGCGCTCAAGCTCCTTTTGCCATTCCTGCAGCAGGCTGGCGGTCGATACCGGTTCGCATTGCGAGCTAGTTACCAGATTGATCATCAGTTCGCCGGTTGCCTGACCGTGCCGCAGGATCAAATAACGCAAAAATCCGGTTCGGCGGCGGATATGATAAAAAGAGCAGCCTTTTTGCCGGAAAAAATCCTGCGTCAGCCGGACAATTCGGTTAAAATCCTCCGGCACCAAGACGCACTCGGCTGCCGGCGTAATATCATAACTGCTGCCTCTTTTATGCAGTCCCAGGGTCAATTCGCCGTCCAGATATTCGTTGCCGAAGGAGTATTCCATTTTATTGCGGTAAGTCAGTTCGGACGGACTGGGAACGATTTCGGTTAAAAGTGCTTCGGCGTTCACGGACGTCAAAAGCAGCCGGACTTGTTCCGTTTTCTGGGCTAATTGCAGGGAGTAGGGCAGAAGCTGATAAGTGCAGCCGCCGCATTGCCCGAAAACGGGGCAGAGAGCCGGCCTTTCCTCGGCAGCCGGCTGCAGTGTTTCCAGCCAAATGCCTTCATAGGCACCGCTTTTCTTTTTTTGGATTCTGCCTCGAATGACTTGGCCGGGGATGGCGTTTTTGACCGTAACGATACCTTCGTCGGTCTGAACCCGTCCTTTATTGGGAAAATCGGCCCGTAAAACTAAGCCGGTAAATTCTTCGCCTTTTTTCATGTTTGTTTCTCGTACTTTCTTTAAGGTTTTAGGTTTCTTTGTTCAGCCACTGGCGGGAAGAGTCTGACTGTTCAATGGGCTTTTCGGGTTGATAGGGCAGAACTTTCAACACAAGATGATATTTAGCTGACTGGACAGTATTTTGATGCTGCCGGTAATTTTCTCAAAAAAAGCTGCCGCATGTCAAGATTTTTAACGCAAAAGATAGGAGAGTTTTGAACACAACCATATCCCGGAAAAATCTTTCATTATGCAACAGCCTCTTTATGTTCGGCGCCGATCTGCTTATGCAAACGAATCGCAGCCGCGCTTTTTTGGCAGCTTTTCAGTCTTTACTTTTTCAACTCCTGAGCGGCTTCTTTTACCTTATCGGCAACGGCCTCCGCCTTGTCTTTGACTTCTTCGGCTTTTTCTTTGACGGCATCTTTGACTTCTTCCGTCTTAGTTTTGACGGTATCTTTGACTTCTTCCGTCTTAGTTTTGGCAGCATCTTTGACTTCTTCCGCCTTAGTCTTGACGGTATCTTTGATTCCTTCGACTTTTTCGCCGGCTTCTTCTCTTTTTTCGGCTAAATAAGCTTCCAACTCATCATCGTCAAAATCAAAGTCGTCTTCGAAATCATCAAAATCCTCAAAATCATCATATTTATCTTTTTTCTCGATAAAAAGCTTATAGCAGGCATAACCGGCAGCAGCCGTAACCGCCACTGCACCCAGTGCGATTGCCCAGCCGTAATTCTTTTTTTGCTTGACGATGATTTCTTTTTCCTTCGGTGCAATTCTGGCTAAAAGTTCATTTAAATATTCAAGATTATAATCATTGCTATTTCCTAAAACACGATCTAACAGTTTCATATCTTACCTCCTATAGCGTCCTTAATACTTATATTTCTGATACTTTTTTTATTATATCATTATTTTGATAAGGAATCAAGTAAGAAGTTTGGGGAAGAATGGGAAGTCATATAAGGGGGCTTAAATTAGATTAGAGAATAAAAGCAATTTCGTCTAACGGAAAAACGAGAAAAAAGAAAGCGATATACTTAATCAAAAATAGACAAATATATTAAAAAAGTTGAAAAAATTCTATATAAAATATTGACAAAAATAAAAATTTAGAGTATCATTTAAACACAAGATACCGCTTGGCGGAAAAAGGATTATTATGTACAGCTGAAATAGTGGTTTAAACTGCGTTACTAAAAATTATAATACCGAGGAGAGGAATATGATTCAAACAACTATTAAAAAAGGATTGTATTATGACTCCGTTAAACTCATGTTGGTTACCAACAAAGTAGCGGAAGTTGACGGAGTTTCAAGTGTAGCGGTAGTAATGGGCACAGATTTAAATAAAGATACACTGAAGCGGAACGGACTGTTAACCGACGAGGCGGCGTGCGCTTCTAAAACAGATTTAATTATTGGGCTTAAAGCAGACTCGGAGGCGACAATTCAAAAAGCGCTGGAAGTAATTGATGGTGAATTAAATAAGAGTGTGGCAAGCGATGGCGATACTGCTTTAAAACCGCTTTCGATTGAAACAGCGGTTAAAAACTATCCGGCTTCAAACTTTTGTATTATTTCGGTTCCCGGCGAGTATGCGGCGGCTGAAGTTCAAAACGCGCTGAAGGAAGGTCTGAATGTCATGCTCTTTAGTGATAACGTGAGTGTGCAGGATGAGATCCGGCTGAAAGAAATGGCGGTCAAAAAAGACTTGCTGCTGATGGGGCCGGATTGCGGGACGGCGCATATTAACGGCGTTCCGATTTGCTTTTCTAATGTAGTAACGCCGGGAAACATTGGAATTGTTGCTGCCTCAGGGACGGGATGCCAAGAAGTAATGACGCTGATTGACAAGTTCGGCGGCGGTCTTTCGCAAGTCATTGGTACGGGCGGCCGGGATTTATCCAAAGACGTAAAAGGGATTATGACCAAATACGCATTAAAGCTTTTGCAGGATGATGATAAAACCCGGGTGATTACTCTGATTTCCAAGCCGCCGGCTCCGGAAATTGTCGAAGATATCTTGGAGTATATAAATAAAAATATCTCTAAACCCCTTATTATTAACTTTATTGGCGGCAGCGGAGTCTCAAGTGATAAAATCAAGTTTTCCTGTAGTTTAAAGGAAGCGGCAATTGCCGCGGTGAAAGCATCCGGTATTACTTATGAGGATAAACCGGAAACTGTGCCGGAGGTTAAAAACTTTTATCCGGAAAATGTCATTGGGTTATATACAGGCGGAACTTTGGCTTATGAAGCGTATTATGAACTGAAAAGCGTGATACCTGGCTTGAAGTCTAATTTGAAAGATAATTTATTGGAAGAAGAAATTGAAGCATTAGCTGATGATTTGGTTTTGGATTTGGGTGATGACCGCTTTACACAGGGACGTGCGCATCCGATGATTGACCCTTCTTTCCGAAATGAATTATTTAAAATGGCGCTGGCCCAAAAGAAGAGTACCCTTATTTTGCTTGACTTCGTATTGGGATACGGTTCAAATAAAGAGCCGCAGTCAACCGTGATTAAGCTGTTAAGTCAAGCGGCGGAGAAAGTCGAGGCGCTGGTTTTGGCCTGTATTTGCGGAACCTATAAAGACCCGCAGGATTATAATAAAGTAAAAAAAGAATTGGAAGAGGCGGGGGTAATAGTTTTTGAAAGTAATATCGATATGCTCACACAGGCCAAAAGACTATTAAAGAAATGAGGTAGGGAAAATGAGTGATATTTTCAAATCAAGCTTACATGTAGTTAACGTAGGGCTGGAAGTATTTTATGACGACCTGACGGAGCAAAAAGTAGACGCAGTTCATGTTGCGTGGAAGGCTCCGATGATTAGTGAGAAAGCTCAAAGTTTATTAAAGGCATTATTAGAAGACGACGAGGAGGACTAATCAATGAAAAGGAAAGAAGCCAATGAAAAAGTTATTGAAATAATCAATAGCTCGGAAGTCGAAATCGTGGGCATGGGGCTGGCCAAAGATGTAATTCCGGGAATGCATGAAAATCTGGTGCTTCATGCCGGTCCGCCAATTACTTGGGACAGAATGTGCGGACCGATGAAAGGGGCCGTGATCGGTGCACTGATTTATGAAGGGAAAGCAGCCGATGAAGAAGAGGCCGTTCGCTTAATTGAAAGCGGAAAGATTGAGTTCGCACCCAATCATGATCATCAGACTGTCGGTCCGATGGCCGGGATTATTACTTCCAATTACCCGGTCTTCATTGTTAAAAACAAGACATATGGCAATGTCGCTTTTTCCAATATCAATGAAGGTGCGGGAAAGGCGTTAAGATTTGGAGCATACGGCGAAAATGTAATCAAGAGGCTGCATTGGATTAAGGATGTTATGTACCCCATTTTAAAAGAAGCGATTGAACGGTCCGGTGGGATTGACATTCGGTCGATAGTAACCCAAGCTTTGCAAATGGGCGACGATAATCACAACCGCAATAAGGCATCTACTTCGTTATTTTTAAATGAATTAGCAAAGTATCTGGTATTATCGTCGTACAATAAGGAAGATGTTTTTAAAGTATGCGAGCACATTGAAAATATTGATATGTTTAATGTGAATCTGGTTATGGCGACCATGAAAACAATTTCGGATGCGATTATGAACAGTGATGTAAAAGGCAGTACGATTGTTGCGGTTATGGCCAGAAACGGAACGGATTTCGGCATTAAATTAAGCGGTATCAAAGACCAATGGTTTGTCGCACCGGTGAATGTGCCGGAGGGTCTGTATTTTCCGGGATTTACGGAAAAGGACGCAGCGGGTGATATCGGTGACAGCTGTATTACAGAAACTTTTGGTCTGGGCGGGTTTTCGCTGGCTGCCGCACCGGCAATTGTTCAGTTCATCGGCGGAACTTATGCGGACGGCGTAAGAATTACGAATGAAATGTATGAAATAACTACAACGGAAAGCACATTTCTAAAAATCCCAAACCTTGATTTCAAAGGTTCACCGACAGGAATTGATATCGTTAAGGTCTTAAAAAAGGGAATAGCGCCGATAATTACAACCGGAATTGCCCATAAAGACCCGGGTGTGGGGCAGGTAGGGGCCGGATTGGTTAAAGCGCCGATGGAATGCTTTGAGCAGGCTGCCCAATATTTAGTCGATCATAAATAGAGAGGTGATTTTATGGAAGCATTAAAAAACTACAAAATTCATATACTAACTCTTGTAATTGTAATTATCAGTGAGTTAATTGGCATTCGCAGAATCGGAATTCTGGTACTGATGCCAATTCTCTATGCGACGGTTATGGGCGGTATTTTAAGTTGGCCTAAATTAAAGGTTTTATCAGGTCAAGATATGGACCATGCAAGTACCATTTTCCCGATTGCGTTGGCAATCCTGCTTGTGAAAGTAGGCTTGGGCGTGGGACCGCAGCTGGGCGCGATTATGGCTGCTAAAGGCACTGTAATGCTGCAGGCGGCGGGGCATTTGTCGGGAACATTTCTATTAGGTTTACCGGTGGCTATGCTGCTGGGATTAAAGCGCGAGTCGGTGGGTGCAACATATTCCTTGGGTCGGGAGCCGCAGGTGGCAATTGTTGCTGAAAAATACGGTCTAAACTCGGAAGAAGGTCATGGCGTCATGGGAGTTTTTATTGTGGGAACCGTACTGGGTGCGCTTTGGACCAGTATTTTTACCTCGGTGATTGTCAATATGAATATTTTTCATCCCTTGGCACTGGGGTTGGCAGCGGGCAACAGCAGTATGAGTATGTCAACGGCTGCTTTGGAAGTTATTTCTTCCGCTTATACGGACACTGCTTTGATAGAGAAAGTTACAGGTTACATGAACACCTCAAACTTAATTGTGAATGTGCTGGCTGTTTATGTCAATATGTTAATCACCTTGCCGTTGACATCGTGGCTGTATGAAAAGTTAAACAAGCTAAGGAAAGCTAAATAGGGGGGATTTTAATGGAAAACGTTGATAAGACAAAAGTATTTGAAACAAAAAAGTTTTTAAATGGAGTAGGTATTATATTTTTAGCCGCGGTTTTGACCGCGATTGGAAATTTGATTCAAACGCATGTCAAAAAGGGACTGGAGCCATTAAGTTTTTGGCAGTCGCTGGAAGGCTGCTTGGTTATTTTCGGGATCGCGGCCATCGGCTATCTTATTGCCAGCTTACCGTATTGTAAAAAGCTTTCACCCGTTTTATGGCTGGGTATTATTGGAGTAATTATGTCTTCTCCTATTTTTCCCGGTAACGAGTGGATTGTAGAAAAAACCAAAGTTATTCAATTTGCCGCTCTGGGAACACCGACCTTGGCATATGCGGGGCTGGCTTTGGGAAAAGATTTGCCGGTTTTAAAGAAGATGTCTTGGAAGATTGTAATTGTCAGTTTGGCTGTATTTTTTGGAACCTTTATTTTTTCGGCGATTATTTCTCAAATCTCGCTATTAATGGAAGGCGTAATTAAGTAACTGATTGGTAAACGAATGACTCAGCTTTCCCATGAAAGTGCCATCAGCCTTAAGGCAGCGGTTTTTCTGCAATGGCCGGCCGGGGAAGCTGAGTTACGCTTAACAGGTGCGGGAAAGCAAAACTTGCGGAAAGTTGGTTAATAACCTTCAAAGGAGGGATATCTATGGAAACATCAAAAAAACAAAGCAAGTTGAATCAATTTTTAATGTGGATTGAAAAAAATGGCAACAAAATACCACAACCAACAACTTTATTTGTTTTGTTGGCAATCCTTATAATATTTCTGTCGGAGGTTATGAGCCGATTGGGCGTAAGCGTAACAATTAATGTGCTTGATCCCAGCGTCAATAAAATTGTGGTTAAAGAAATTGCCGTAAGAACACTGTTAAGTGCCGATGGGGTTCGCTTTATGTTTGAAAAAGCGGTGGTTAATTTTACCGGGTTTGCGCCCGTGGGAATTGTGCTGGTTACTCTTTTTGGAATTGCTGCCGCGGATGGAACGGGACTGTTGGGCGCGTTTGTAAAAAAAATATTAACCAATGTATCGGAAAAAGTTTTAATTCCGGTGATTATTTTTATGGGAGTAATGTCAAATGTAGCCAGTGATGCCGGCTATATTTTAGTGTTGCCGTTAGCAGCAATCATTTTCCGTTCTATTGGGAAAAATCCGTTAATCGGTATTATGGCCGGTTTTTTTGGAGTGTCGGCCGGATTTAGCGCGAATTTGCTGATTGGCTCCATTGATCCGTTGTTGGGGAACTTGTCCTCAGGCGGAGCGCATACCTTGGATCCGACTTATAATGTGACGCCGATGGCGAATTACTTTTTTATGTTTGCCTCAACCTTTCTTTTGGTAATAATAGGAACATTGGTAAATAACAAGATTGTAGAGCCCAGACTGTCACAGAACTTTATTCCGGAAAGTTCTCAGAGGCTTGAAAAAGTGGGTAAAGAGGAAAACAGAGGGCTAAAATTTTCACTGGTGGCATTAGTTTTGTTTATTGGCTTTATTTGTATGTTACTGATTCCAAAGACCGGTATTTTACGGAATCAGGAAACGGGTTCGATTTTAAATAATTCTCCGTTTATTAACTCGATTGTAATTATTATTGCATTGCTGTTTTTTGTAATCGGCGTGGCATACGGTATTGGGGCAAAAACGATTCGCAGCGATAAAGATCTATTGGACAAAATGATCCCTTCAATTAACACTTTAGGCGATTATTTGCTGTTGACTTTTGTGGCGGCACAATTTATTTCATATTTTGCATATTCCAATTTGGGGACCGTTTTGGCGGTAAAGGGAGCGGAATTATTTAAAGCCACAGGGCTGGAAGGAATTCCGATTTTAATTCTTTTTGTCCTCTTTTCGGCAATTTTTAATTTGTTTATTGGTTCGGCCGTTACCAAATGGAGTATCATGGCATCGGTGTTTGTGCCGATGTTTATGCTGCTAGATATTAAACCGGAATTAACACAGTTGGCATATCGAATTGGTGATTCGTCAACCAATATTATTTCGCCATTAATGCCGTTCTTTGGCATTGTTTTGAGCATTGTACATCAGTACGATAAGAAAGCAGGAATGGGCACGGTAATTTCTACCATGATACCTTATGCCTTTGTCGCTTTAGTGGTTTGGACGATATTTATGGTTCTCTGGCTGTTAGTCGGCCTGCCGATCGGTTTATGATGAAGTTAAAAGGGCTGGAAGCCGATCTGGATTTCGGGACGAAAAATAGTTTGCTTTTTTCTGTGCGGGAAGTGAATCGTTCTTCAATCGTGGGGGTCATTGACGGGGAGTTGTGTGCTCTGCTTAGCGAAGACCGCAGGCTGCTGCCCAATTCTATTCGAGTTGGGGCGCGTGACTTTTTGGTGCTGCAAAGCAACTTGAAAACCGATTCGGAAGTAGTTTTTGAGTGTGAGTTTAAAAAGTTAACAAGTTTGCAGGCAAACTTTGTTTTCTTTCAAAAGGAAAACTTTCATAATTTTTATTTTCAACTTTGTGGGTTCATGGATTTGGCTTATGATGACGATATAAATTTAGAAGAAATTTTATGGCAGACAATAAAAAGTTTGATGGCAAAAACAATGCCGATTAATTATTTGGGTTATGGAATAGGTTCAACGCCGTCTTTTGATGATGCCTTGCTGGGGGGCTTTTTGCTGGTGCAGTTGTATCAGCAGTCGGAAGTTTTGTCAGCTTTAAAAGCTTATATCAGGAAGAACCTGAATAAAACAACAGACGCCAGTCAGTCGCAACTGTATAATGCGATAGAAAAGCAGAAGTTTCCGCAAATATTGCTGGACCTTTTTAATGCACCGTCTTTCCAGGTTCTACTTCCTTTTTTAAGTCACGGAGGCAGTTCAGGACTTGACATATTGCTGGGAATTAAAACTTTTTATGAATGTTTGATTTTAAAAAATAATGATAGGTCGAAAGACTTTTTGTAGCCATGTAAAAAAGATCAGGGAGAGTTTGTCTTATAGTACCGGCAATTCCTGTTTTGGAGAAAAATTATGAAAAATAAACCGTTAGAGAACGTAAGATCTTTAGAACGAGGCATGAAAATTCTGCAATGCTTTAAAAACCACATCAGTTTATCGCTAACTGAAATTGCAGTGACCACGGGGTTGTCCGTGACAACATGCAATCGCTTAATTCAGACGCTGGTAGAAATGGAATGTTTGGAGAAAAACTTCCAAAAAAAATATGTTTTAGGTCCTCAAATTTATAAGTTTATGGATTCCTTGATTAAGAAAAATGATATGGCGGAGATTGCCAATGATTCCTTAAAACGAATCAAGAATATATTTAATGAAACGGCAAGTTTATACATTGAGCAGAGTACGAATAGGGTATGCATCGCAAAGGTAGAAAGTACGCATGCACTGCGCCGGACCGTTAAAGTGGGCGAAGTTCTGCCCTTATCCCGAGGCGCGGTAGGCGAAATGTTTATGGCCTATATGGATGAAACGAAAAGAAATGAGCTGTTGCCCAAGGGAATGGATTATCCGACGGATTACTTTAAAAATATTAAGCT
Organism: Lachnospiraceae bacterium oral taxon 500; assembly: GCA_002999035.1. NCBI lineage: Bacteria > Bacillati > Bacillota > Clostridia > Lachnospirales > Lachnospiraceae > Lachnospiraceae bacterium oral taxon 500. The sequence continues at coordinate 121,178 of CP027241.1, read as the reverse complement.
GAAAGGCTATGCGATTAATGATGGGCGGCAGGAAGAGGGAGTATATGCTATTGCTGCTCCCGTCCTGAATCACGAGGGTGAAATTGTAAGTGTTCTTTCGATTTCCGGACCGAGCGAACGAATTCGGAAGTTTCAATCTGAATTAGTTCGGGTAATAAGAGAAGAAGCGGGACTGTTGTCGGAAAAAATGGAATCCATTTTTTAGCTGCCGGGTTTTATGGGGAGCGGAGGACTTATTGTATGAAAGGGAACGCCAACCGATCAATTGAATATTTTCCCGACGGAACGGCGATTGACGAATGGTTTTATGAAACAACCATTCCGGAGCCATCGGCGCTGGGTAAGCCCTATGTTCTGACGGATTATGGAATATTGGCTGATGGCCGGCTGCATACGGGAGAAATTCAGAGACTGATTGAGCAGGCGGCGGAAGCGGGCGGAGGTGTGATAGTCGTACCGGCCGGCGTTTATTTGACGGGTTCTTTATATTTCAGGCAGGGGGTTAATCTTTATGTGGCGGCCGGCGGGACGCTGAAAGGAAGCGACGATATTTCCGATTATGATTTAAAGGAAACCCGAATGGAAGGCGAAAGCTGTCTTTATTTTACGGCACTGATCAATGCCGAGGGACTTGACGGCTTTACCATGTGCGGGCCGGGGACAATAGACGGAAACGGCCTGCGGTCATGGAAGGCCTTTTGGCTGCGGCGCAGTTGGAACCCGCAATGCACCAATAAGGATGAGCAGCGGCCGCGCCTGGTTTATCTGGCCAATTGCCGCAATGTGCTGATTGCCGGGCTAAACCTGCAAAACTCGCATTTTTGGACAACTCATATTTACCGCTGTGAGCGGGTCAAATATTTAAACTGCCGGATCTTTTCCCCGGCCTCGCCGGTCAAAGCACCCAGTACGGACGCAATTGATATTGATGCCTGTACCGATGTTCTGGTTAAGAGCTGTTATATGGAGGTCAATGACGATGCAGTTGTTTTAAAGGGCGGCAAAGGGCCGTGGGCGGATAGTGCGCCGGAAAACGGCGCCAATGAGCGAATCCTGATCGAAGACTGTGAGTATGGTTTTTGTCACGGCTGTTTGACCTGCGGTTCGGAATCGGTGCATAATCGGAATATTATTATGCGGCGGGTCAGAGTTAACGGAGCAAAGCGGCTTTTATGGCTGAAAATGCGGCCGGATACGCCGCAGCGTTATGAATATATCTGCGTTGAAGATATTGCGGGCAAGGTTGGTGAATTCCTGAATATTAATCCCTGGACGCAGTTTTATGATTTAAAGGATCGGTCGGATCGGCCGCTGTCCTATGCCGACCATATTACGCTCCGCAACTGCGAATGTGAGTGTGATATTTTCTTTGCTGTGCAGCCAGATGAAAGCCAGTATATTCTGTCCAATTTCCGACTGGAGGCTTTGCGGATTCGGGCTAAGGAAAATGATTTTACGGCGGACAAACTGCGCGGCGTAATTTATGACGGCGTGAAGGTAATTAAGGAAGACGGCTGAGATGTCCGTGATGAGCCGCTCGATTTATCTGTGCAGACGTTTTATGTGTAATAGACCGGCAAAAGAGGCTGTCATAAAATGATTTCTATATTATTTTATGACAGCCCTTTTTACCGGTTAAAAATTTAATCTTTTTCTACTTTAAGAGGTTTTCTTTTTTACAAATTCGAAAAGAGCATTTGCTAATCGCCGGATTAAAAGGCTGTTCTGATGAAATGAGTAGGCCAATCTAGCGATACAAGAAAAGAATTGACGGATAGCGGCGAAAAATGATAAAATCGGGTCAAGTCAAAGGGAAGCAGGTTTCCTCTTGGCGAAAGCAATGAATTATATCCGTGGATTGAAGAGGCAAGGCTGTGCGGAAGGACGAAAAGGCGGTTCTGACAAACAGGGGAAAGTTGAGTAAATAAAGAAAGGCGGCTATATGGAAGCACGGTTATCGTTTGCAAGTGATTATATGGAGGGAGCACATCCTTCAATTATGCAAAGATTGGCGGAAACAAATTTGTGCCAAACGCCGGGGTACGGCCAGGATCATTTTACGGAAGAGGCCAAGCAAAAGATCAGGGATTGCTGTCAGGCATCGGATGCGGAAATATATTTTTTAACCGGCGGGACGCAAACGAATGCAACGGTGATTGACGCATTGCTTATGCCCTATCAGGGAGTGATTGCGGCCGATACGGGACATATCAGTATTCATGAGGCGGGAGCGATTGAAGCCGGAGGACATAAAGTGCTGACTCTGCCGCATCATCACGGCAAAATTTCTGCCGGGCAGATTCGCAGCCTGTTGGCAGAGTATCAGGCGGATCCCAATCACGAACACATGGTAATGCCGGGTATGGTCTATCTTTCGCAGCCGACAGAATATGGTACGCTGTATTCTTTAGCGGAATTGGAGGATATCAGCCGGCTTTGCCAGGAATACCGGATTCCGCTCTATTTAGACGGGGCGCGGCTGGCATATGCTTTGGCCTGTTCGGAAAATGACGTTTCGCTGCAGGCAATCGCTGCCTTATGTGATGTGTTTTACATCGGCGGCACCAAATGCGGGGCGCTGTTTGGGGAAGCGGTGATAATTAACAGAGAGGGAGGTATTCCGCATTTTTTCACGATGATGAAGCAGCATGGTGCTCTGCTGGCTAAAGGCTGGCTTTTGGGGATTCAGTTTGATGTGCTTTTTTCCGACCGGCTCTATGAACGAATTGGTGAATCAGCGATTGCGGCTGCAAACCGGCTGCGGGAGATCTTGCGGGCAAATGGCATTCCGCTGTGTTTTGACTCGCCGACTAATCAGATTTTTTGTATTGTGGAAAATGAGTTGATGAGCGAACTGGCCCTGCAGGTAGATTTTTCTTTCTGGGAAAAATATGATGGGGAGCATTCGGTTATTCGCTTTGCAACCAGTTGGGCGACATCAATGCAGAATGTGGAAAAAATGGCCGGTCTGTTAGGGAAAAGAACCTGAGGGCAGGTCCGGCATCAGTGGATGAGAAGCCGTTTTAATCAAAAGGGAGGTGGCAGAATGAACTGCAAAATGACTTTAGAGCAGATTACGAAAAAGTTGGAACAGGACGAAAGAAATAAGGTCTACACCGTCAAGGGGATACCGCCGATTTTTCAAATCAGCGGACAGGCCAAGATTTTAATTATCGGTCAGGCGCCGGGGAAAAAGGCAGAAGAATCGCAAATTCCGTTTCAGGATAAATCCGGCGAGAAACTGATCAGCTGGCTGGGTATCAGTCGGGATACTTTTTATTCTTCGGCGATTGCTATTATGCCGATGGATTTTTATTACCCCGGCAGGGGCAAGAGCGGCGATCTGCCGCCGCGACCGTTTATTGCCGCAGAATATCATCCGATACTGTTAAGGCAAATGCCGGAGGTTAAGCTGACGATTTTAATCGGCCAATATGCAATGAAATATTATTTGCAGAATAAAGCGCAGAGTAATTTGACAGAAACGGTCCGTCACTACCGGGATTATTTGCCGGAATATTTTCCGATTGTTCATCCCAGTCCGCTTAATTTCCGCTGGCAAGCAAAGAACCCGTGGTTTGAAAAAGAAGTCGTCCCGCAGCTGCAAAAGATAGTCGGAGCAATATTAAGCAAATAGATGTTTAGGCAGTATCATGCATAACCATCCGCTTGCCTGAACCGGAAACAAAAATTTAGTAGCAATCCCCCCCAAAACGTGGTATAATGTTGCGCAGTAAAGATGTGAGTGCAGCTTGCCCGTCAAAAACGCGGGGCACGCTTGCGTGTCCAAGCGTTTTTGACGGGCAAGCTATATGAGCAGCGATGCGGAGAGAAAATCCGAAAGATTTTCTCATGCACTCACGCTGAGCGGAAAACATGATCGTAGCGGGAACACACCTGATATTAGTGCAAGTGTTGCTCTACATACTGGGATTAGCTTTAATTATGGTAACTATCCTTATTTTAAGCATAGAAATTAGAGAAGATGTTGAAGTATTTTTAGATGATATAAGATGACTTATTTTAGAGAGTGCAGGGGAGATTTGTTATGATGCAAAAAGAGAAAGCGGAATGGAAAAAAGATTCCGAAGATTTTCAATATGTTCATGCTGAATTAGATGAGAATATATTACCTCGTATTTCGGGAGAAGATTTAAATGCTCTATCAGATTATCCAGCTATATATATTTATGTTAGTAACAAGGATGAAAATGATAGACGATATTATTATATAGGACAAACGATAAATGTTTTTAATCGGGCAAAGCAGCATAACAAAAAGTTGGCGGGGAAATCCTATGACGAAAGATTTAGTAGATTCAAAAATGGAGAATATTTTGTGTTTTATGGGAAAAAGGTTGCACAAAATTTAAATTATATTGAAAAGACATTGATTTTAACATTTGTTAGAGAATTTAACATAATTAATTTTGTGGATTTAAACAAAGATGATGGATATGTTAGTCAGTTTTTGGCAAACCGAGATTTAGGAAATGAATCAGGAAAATTTCAAGAACTAAGGCAAGAAATTGAAGATGGAATAATTAATCCAATTCTATCTATCCTTAAGGATAAAGAAATCATAGAAGCAAAATTTGATGTAAAAAAAGTAACATCCAGTTTATTTATGGATAGCCCGTTTTTTGAACTTGATAAAAATCAACAAGATATATTAAATAAAATTATAGAAGGTCATAAAGGCTTAAAAGAATTTAAAGTAAGTTTAATTAAAGGAGCACCTGGAACGGGGAAAACAATACTATTACTACATCTAATTGCAAGATTAAAACAAGAGAATCCTAATTATAAAATTGCAATTTTTTTAAGAAACATACAGAGGGGAAGATTTAAACAAATATTAACAAGTTATGGATTAAATCCGTCCGAAAATAAAATTGATATAGTAACTTTTAATAAATTAGCAAAGACAGACATTGAATACGATTATATTATTGTTGATGAAGCCCAGAGGACAACAAAACTAAGGGAGAATATGATATATCCTACGGGTGCAAAGAATGAAGCAGATATTTTAAAAGAAATAAATGGACTTCCCAAGGAAGCTTCTTCGATAGAAAAAGAAGTATATGATAAATTAAAATTTCCTTCAACTTTGCATTTTATGTGCACAAAAACTAAAAATATGATAGTTGCTTATGATGATGGTCAACGTTTAAGAGATGTTGATAATGATAGAATTTATAAAATTTTTGAATCATATAAGGAATGTGAAAAATATGAATTGAGGGGACAATTAAGAATTTTACATGGGAAAGAAAAAGAATTTACAAATAAATTTATCGAATTAATCAGTGCGATTTTATGTGTTGAAACAGAAGATAAAACAGAAAGCTTTAAAAATTTATGCACAGAAGAGTTCGAAAAACTATGCAAGGAATTTAAAGAATTAAATAGGAAAAATAATTACCTTAAAATTGCAGAAACAGTTGACGAATGGAAGGAATACGTTCTTGAAAAGTGGGAAAAATTTCCCGATAAGAAATCTGTAAGGTTATCAGGATATTGTAAGCCTGTAAAGAAATCAAAGGAAAAAGTAAAAGAATTTATAGATGAAATGTTTTGGACGATGAATGGGAAGAAGTGGAGAAGCTATAACGAACAAAGTTTGGATGTGGGAAATGTATACGATATACAGGGGTTTGATGTTGATTTTGCCTCAGTATATATTGGAGAAGATTTATATTTTGATGAAGTAAGTAATTCGGTAAAGGGGAATAAAGACAAATATTATGACAGTGGAACGAAGAAAGGCTTGAAAGATGTTGAAAAGTATATCAAGAGCGCATATTTTGTTTTATTGACAAGAGCAGTTCATGGGCAGATGATATATGTAGAAAATGATAAACTTAGGAATTTTCTTATAGACAAATTGGTGGATAAAAGTTAATACTATTTGATAGTTAATGTTTTTAACTTTTCTGCTGGTTCCAAAATAGGCGGGGCACGCTTGCATGGCCAAGCGATTTTGACGGGCAAGCTATATGAGCAGCGATGCGGAGAGAAAATCCGTCAGGATTTTCTCATGCACTCACGGGATTTATTTCGCTTTATGATGTATCAGAGAAAGGAGGAATGGAGATGCAGACAAAAACACCGGAAGAGTTATATCAGATATTGATTGACAGAATTAGAAAATATCATCCCTCGGAAGATGTGACGATGATTGAAAAAGCCTATCACTTGGCAAAATCAGCGCATGAAGGTCAATTGCGCAAATCCGGCGAGCCCTATATCATTCATCCTTTGTCGGTCGCGATCATTTTGGCGGATTTGGAATTGGATAAAGAATCCATTATTGCCGGAATTCTGCATGATGTGGTGGAAGACACGGTTTATTCGATTGACCAGATTACAGAGCTTTTCGGCGATGACGTAGCGCTGTTGGTTGACGGGGTGACCAAGCTGACCAACATTCCTTATACCGCTTCGCAGGAAGAAATTCAGGCGGAAAATTACCGCAAGATGTTTCTGGCGATGGCCAAGGATATTCGGGTTATTTTGATTAAATTAGCTGACCGCCTGCATAATATGCAGACGCTGAAATCTATGCCCCACGAAAAGCAGCTGCGGATTGCTACGGAAACGCTGAATATTTACGCGCCGCTGGCCAATCGTCTGGGTATCAGCAAAATCAAGGCGGAGCTTGAGGATTTATCGCTGAAATATTTGGATGAAGTGGCTTATCATGATATTAAAGAAAAGGTGGCTAAAAAGTTCAGCGAGCGGGAAGACTTTATCCGGGATATTGTTAAGGATGTGAAAAAGCACATCGAAGAGGCAGGCATCAAGGCTGAGGTCATGGGCCGGCCCAAGCATTTTTTCAGTATTTATAAGAAGATGGTCAATCAGGATAAGACGATAGATCAGATTTATGATTTGTTTGCCATTCGGGCAATTGTCGATTCGATTAAGGACTGTTATGGTGTGCTGGGAATTATTCATGAAATGTATAAACCGATTCCGGGTCGGTTTAAAGATTATATTGCCATGCCCAAGGTCAATATGTATCAATCGCTCCATACGACCCTGATCGGCCCCGGCGGCGAGCCGTTTGAAATGCAGATCAGAACTTTTGAAATGCATAAAACGGCCGAATATGGTATTGCCGCTCACTGGAAGTATAAGGAAAATCAAAGCGGCATCAGTACCGCGGTCAAGGAAGAGCAAAAGCTCAACTGGCTGCGCCAGATCTTGGAATGGCAGCGGGATATGTCGGATAATAAAGAGTTTATGGACGCTTTAAAGACCGACCTGAATATTTTTAATGATCAGGTTTATGCTTTTACGCCTAAGGGCGAGGTATATAATCTGCCGAGCGGTTCAACACCGATTGATTTTGCCTATATGATTCACAGCGCAGTCGGTAATAAGATGGTCGGCGCCAGAGTCAACGGCAAGATCGTTACTTTTGATTATACGATTGCCAACGGGGATCAGATTGAGATATTAACGTCCCAGAATTCCAAAGGTCCGAGCCGCGATTGGCTGAAAATTGTCAAGAGCACGCAGGCTAAAAACAAGATTAACGCTTGGTTCCGCAAGGAAAACAAGGAAGACAACATCCTGCGGGGCAAGGATTTATTGGAAAAAGCAGCTAAGTTAAAAGGCTTGCCGATGGACAAAATTGCTGCGGTTAAGTATCAAAAGAAAGCGATGCAGCGGTACGGATTTCTCGACTGGGAGTCGGTCCTAGCTGCGATTGGGCACGGCGGACTTAAGGAAGGACAGGTGCTGAATCAGCTGCTGGTCTATTATGAAAGAGATTTGAATAAAGAGCGTAAGCCCGAAGAAATCTTAAAAGAAGTGGTAGAAACCCAGAAGATTCATCCTAAAAAGACCAAATCCGGAATTGTGGTTAAGGGAATTGAAGATTTGGCGGTTCGTTTTTCACAGTGTTGTACGCCGATTCCGGGCGATGAGATTGTGGGCTATGTTACCAGGGGCAGAGGTATCAGCATTCATCGAACCGATTGTGTTAATATTATCAATCTGACCGAGGATGAAAGGGAACGCCTGATTGACGCAGAATGGCAGCAGGACAGTGAAGCCCAAAAAGGCCAGATGATTTACAAGGTTGATATTCAGGTGATTGCGGCTGATCGGCCGGCGCTGGTTATGGATATCAGCCGGGTGATTGCCGATTCGGCTATCAATATGGTAAACTTCAATGCCCGCAAGGTTGACGTTACTCACGCGGTTATCAGCCTGACGCTGGAGATTCGCAATAAACAAGAACTGGAAAATCTGCTGCGTAAACTAAACGGAATTGAAGGTGTTTATGAAGTGATTCGAACCAAGGGGTAAAGCGCGCTGCCGCAATGCGGAGCAAGACAGCGCCGGACGGAAGAAGCCGCTGCTGGTTAAGCAAAAGCTGTTTGAGCCGAGCCCGAACAGGGAAAGCAATCCGACAGGTGAAGCAAGGCAGCGGCAGTATAAGGAGATTGGCATGAAGGTAGAGAAAAAGATTACCGGTATGTTTCAGGAAAATTGTTACCTTGTCATCAGCGATGCGGCAACGGCGGTTGTTGTTGATCCGGGCGATGACGCGCCGCTTTTAGTAGGGCGGATCAAAGAACTGGGTGTCGAGCTAAAGGCTATCCTGATTACGCATACCCATTATGATCATATCGGTGCGGTTGACGCACTGCGGGAGGCGTTTCAGGTTAAGTCCTATGTGCCGGCGGGCGAGCAGGAAATGATTGCCGATCCGCTGAAAAATCTGTCCGGACTGTATGCCGATGTGGCTATTACGGCGGCAGCTGATGAATTGGTCGATGGAGGACAGGTGTTGGATTTCGGCGATGGTCTGCGCTTTGAAACGCTGCTGGTGCCGGGGCATTCGCCATACAGCATTTGCTATTATATGCCGGGCAGCGGCTGTGTGTTTTCCGGTGATACCTTATTCCGGCAAAGTGTTGGCCGGATGGATTTGTATGATGGTCCGGCAACGGATTTACTGAATAATATTAAAGAAAAATTATTAACCCTACCGGAAAAAACGGTCGTTTATGCCGGACATGGCTTAAATACGACAATCGGAACAGAGAAAAATACCAACCCGTTTTTAACGGAAGACGGATTGTGGATGTTGTAACAAAGAGGCGTTTCTTGCGGGAAACGTCTTTTTTTCGGTGTGCTTGGCAGTGCAGACGGCAAATGGAAGCAAGACAAAACAAATGCGGCGGAAGCGGCGGAGGAAAGTTATGATAATAGGATATGATTCAGAAAGGCTGCATCACGCGCTGCATCCTTTGTTTTTGACCATAAATCCCGACAGCCGATGGGTTGTCGGTGCGGACGACGGCAAAACGGATTGGTATTTTGCGGATACCGGGCAGGGCTTTGTTATCCGGCAGGGAAACAATATTAAAAAACCGGAGGCGGATCTTTATGCGGTCAAGCGGGAGATTTACGATTATTTTTACCGGCAGGAGAATATCCGGCTGCCATGGGGAATTATATCCGGAATTCGGCCGGCTAAGCTGGCTCGGCAAATCAGGGAAAGAGAAAAAATAGAGACTTTTTCTGATTTTCAGCACAAATTATGGGAAATAGACCGAATCAGTCCGGACAAGGCGGAGCTGCTATGGGAAGTTTTGCAAACGGAGGATCGTTATTTGCAGGAGCATGGGAGTGCAGCCGGACAGCATTTATACATCGGCATTCCCTTTTGTCCCAGCCGCTGCTATTATTGCTCATTTGCGGCGGGCGTTGTCGGTACCGGCGATGACCGGCTTGGGCAATACGTTCGTCTGCTTGGCCGGGAACTTGCGGAATTAAAAGAACTGTGGCAGGAAAAACCGCTGCGGACGGTTTACATTGGCGGCGGCACACCGACGGTCTTAAGTGAAGATTTGCTGCGAGAACTATTGACGGCTTTGGCGGAAACGATCAGTTTAAACACTCTGGCCGAATTTACGGTGGAAGCCGGTCGACCGGATACAATCAGCCCGGAGAAATTGGATATCTTACGGGAATTCGGTGTACATCGGATTAGCATCAATCCGCAAAGTTTTTCCGACCGGACGCTGGCGGTAATCGGTCGCAGCCATACGGTGGCAGAAGTCTTTCGGGCTTATGAAGCAGCCAAGGAACGGGGCTTTGCTGTTAATATGGACTTAATTTTCGGTTTAGAAGGCGAAACTTTAGTTGATGTGGAAAATTCCTTTATGCAAATGGAAAAGCTGCGGCCGGATAATATTACCGTTCATACGCTGACGCCGAAGCGGGGGGCCGATCTGTCGCTGCGGCAAAAGCAGGCGATTTGGCAGGGCGGACAGGGAATTGGCGCAATGCTGGATCAGTGGCGGACTTATATGCGGCGGAGTGGCTGGCAGCCGTATTATCTTTACCGTCAAAAAAATATTTATTTTGAAAATGTCGGTTACAGTTTGCCGGGAACCGAATGCATTTATAATATGGAAACCATGCTGGAGCGGCAGTCGGTGATTGCGATTGGCGCCGGCTCCATTTCTAAGAGGGTAGAGGCCGATAAAATCAGGCGCTATGATATGCCCAAGGAATGGCAGGCGTACCGGGAGAGCCTGGCGGAGCGAGTACTGCAAAAACGCAGATTTTTCCTGGAATAGCAGTCTATTATAATAGGAAGAAACTCGCTTGAAAAATCAAGATACTTTTCGAAAAATGAATAACTAAAAACAAAAAATTGCAAAATAAGAGAAAAAAAAGAGAAAAGATGCAATAAAAAAACGAAAATGAAAGTTCAAAAAGTTTGACTTGCAAAAAAATATATGATATACTGAAAAACATAATAAAATCATTCCCCGGCAGGCTTGAAAAAACAGTTGGTATTGAAAGAAGATGGCGCCATTGCCTAAAAAAGAAAAAGCTTGTATAAAGCTCTTTTCAGCCGGATATGGCCGGGTGGTTAAGATAGGACCTGTTTACTGCTGACCCTAAGGAGAAGATATGAGGAAAATACTTGAAAAATTAGTAATCCCTGCGGATGTTAAGGAAATGCTGCTGAGCGGCAAGGGCATTGTTGTGCCGGGAAGCAGAGAACAATTGATAGATCTTACTTATGAAGGTGCAGTCAATGGCGAGGTAGAAGTAGCCTATGATTCCGGTGAAAAATGCCGGGTGGTGGAAGCAAGGGTGATGAAGGCCAAAAACGGAGCAGTGGTGAATTATCCAGAGGCGTATATGCGCCGGCGCGATCCGAATTGCATGGCGATTGCCGATGATAAGCCAACGGATAAGCCTAAGTTTCGTGAAAAATACGGCTATGACTTTTCGGAACTCCGGACAGAAACCTTAAACTGGCTAGGCGAAAGAGAACTGATTGTCATGCCCTTTACTGCCGGTTCAGCGATTGAGGCAAGCCTTTCTTATCCGGCACTGCTGATTGTGCCGAAGAACGCCGGCTTTTTTGCAGCGGCGTTGGCCGATTTGCAAGGTTTTATCCCGGCGGAAGAGATTCCTGTTGGTTTTACTCCGCAGGCAATTTTATTCGTAGCGCCGCCTTTCCGCCATACCCATTTTAATGGCAAGCAAGTGGTTGTTCATAACCGTTTGGATAAAATGCATGAGATTTTTGCGTACAATTTGTATCCGGGGCCATCTGCTAAAAAAGGAATTTACAGTATGCTCTTAAATATTGGCGAAAGAGAGGGTTGGACAACGATTCATGCTTCTACGGTCGAAGTGGTTACGCCCTATGACAATGTAGTGACGGTGCTGCATGAGGGTGCCAGTGGCGGCGGCAAGTCGGAAATGCTGGAAGCAATTCATCGGGAGCCGGATGGTCGGGTTAAGTTAGCAACCAACAGCATTACACAGGAAGCTTTTTATTTAGAATTGAACGATACCTGTGAGCTCCATCCAATTACCGATGATATGGCGCTGTGTCACTCGTCCTTGCAGGACGACAGCGGTAAGTTGGTGATTCAGGATGCGGAAGCAGGCTGGTTTTGGCGGGTGGATCATATCACCCAGTACGGAACGGCGCCACTCACCGAGCGGCTGACAATTCATCCCAAGGGACCGCTGATTTTCCTAAATATGATGGGGCAGCCGAACGCGACCTGTTTGATTTGGGAACACACGATGGACACGGAAACCAAGCGCTGCCCCAATCCCAGAGTGGTGATGCCGCGTGATTATGTGCCTGATGTGGTCAAACGCTCGGCCAGAGTAGATATTCGTTCCTTTGGTGTGCGGGTGCCGGTTTGCACCAAGGAAAATCCCAGCTATGGGATTATGGGTTTCCTGCATTTGCTGCCGCCGGCGCTGGCTTGGCTGTGGCGCTTAGTTGCACCTCGTGGTCATGGCAATCCCAGTATTTTGGATACGGACGGTATGCATAGTGAGGGTGTCGGTTCGTATTGGCCGTTTGCAACCGGTCGGAAGGTCGATCAGGCGAATTTGCTGTTGATGCAGATTCAAAATACGCCAAATACCCGCTATGTCCTGATTCCCAATCAGCATGTCGGTGCATATAAGGTTGGTTTTATGACGGAATGGCTGGATCGGGAGTATTTAGCCAGAAAAGGTAATTTTAATTTTAAAGAACATCAAATTTCGCCGGCGCGTTGTACTTTGCTGGGTTATTGCTTAGAAAGTATTAAGGTGGACGGCAGCCAGCTTCCGAAGAGCCTTTTAAAAACGCACTTACAACCGGAAGTCGGTATTGACGGATATGATGCGGGTGCCAAAATACTGGAAGCTTTCTTTAAAGAGGAAGTGCAGAAGTTTTTGCATCCTGATTTGCTGCCGTTGGGTCGGCAAATCATTGAAGCCTACTTAAACGGTGCGTCTGTGGATGAGTTGTCGGCGCTGCTTTAAGCGGCTGCATGGTCAAAGCGCCGTTGATATATAGGACGGTGAGGACGCAGGTGGTTATTAAGTGGTGAACGCCGATTCCTGTGTTTGGTAGAAGCAGTCTTTTTAGGCTGTTTGCCGGCACCTAAGGGGAGATGGAGCGGCGAAGGAAAAAGGTTTCGCAGCGCAAAAAAGTAAATGAATCAACAGCATAAATTTGTGCATGCAAGTTTATGCTGTTTTTGGGCAAAGATAATGTTAAGCAAATACAAGGAGATAGTACTTGGCTTGCATTAACATGAGCAAGGATAGATGAAACATAGGAGGTAAGTGGTGGCAATTCAAGTAAAAAGTGAAATCGGAAAATTAAAAAGGGTACTGCTACACCGGCCGGGCGAGGAGTTGGAGCATTTGGTGCCGAGGGATTTGGAACGGCTGTTGTTTGATGATATCCCTTATTTAAAAACGGCTTGTAAGGAACATGATCAGTTTGCCGAGATTATGCAGGAGCAGGGAATTGAGGTTGTTTATTTGGAGGACTTGGCAGCCGAGACTTTAAGAGTGCACCCCGAACTGAAAGTGCCGTTTATTCAACAGTTTATTACCGAAGGCGATGTCGCTGACCGAAAAATGCGGGAATATTTATTTTCCTATTTCAATGAGATTCCGGAAGAAAAGGAATTGGTGCTGAAAATGATGTCAGGGGTCAGGTCGGGTGATTTGAGCATAAAAACCCGCCGGCCGTTGGCGGATTTGGTTCGGACGGTCAGCCAATTCATACTTGATCCGATTCCCAATCTTTATTTTACCAGAGATCCCTTTGCCTGTATTGGCAACGGTGTCAGCTTAAACTGTATGTATTCTCATACCAGAAGGCGGGAAACGCTGTTCGGAAAGCTTATTTTGGAAAATCATCCGGATTTTGCCGGTCAGGTTCCCTTTTATTATAAGCGGGAGTTTCCCTATGCGATTGAAGGCGGCGATGTTTTAAACTTAAACCGCAAGGTACTGACAATGGGAATCTCACAGCGGACTACGGCAGAAGCGATTGAGCAGCTGGCGCAGAATATTTTCGCTGATGAGACGGCCGAAATTGAAACTATTTTGGCGTTGGTCATTCCGCCGATTCGGGCGTTTATGCATTTGGACACCGTCTGCACACAGGTTGATTATGATAAGTTTACGATTCATCCCGGAATTTTGGGAACGCTGCGGATTTTTAAGATTCAAAAAGGGGACAAAAAAGCGGAGCTGAAGGTGACTGAGATTAACACCTCGCTGGTGGAGGCCTTGGCGCAGCATTTAGAGTTGGATAAGGTGACGCTGATTCAGTGCGGCGGCAAAGATGCTGTTGCTTCCGAACGGGAGCAGTGGAACGACGGTTCTAACACTCTCTGCATCGAGCCGGGCAAAGTAATCGTCTATGACCGCAATTATGTGACAAATGAAACCTTGCGCGAAAACGGCGTCAGAGTACTGGAAATGACCAGTTCTGAGCTTTCGCGGGGCCGGGGCGGCCCGCGCTGCATGAGCATGCCGCTGGTCAGGGAAGATATCTAAGACTTTTTTCTTTCGCTCTTTACATTTTCCTGATTTCTGACTATAATAAAAAGGTGTTCTAAGAGCAGCAAAGGAAGAAAGGCTCGGTTTACGGGTTTTTCATCACGGAGCGGAAGCGGAGCTTTTTTGGCGGACAGGCGCTTTTGTGGCGGCTGCCCGGAGAAAAAGGAATTTAAGCAGACAGGAAAAAGAAAGCATTGAAAAAAGACTAATAAAGGAGTTTATCATGGGAAAAAAGCCATATTATATTACCACGGCCATTGCGTATACATCCAGGACGCCGCACATCGGAAATACCTATGAGATTGTGCTGACCGACAGCATTGCCCGGTATCACCGGCTGGCAGGCGAGGATGTGTTTTTCCAGACCGGAACGGATGAGCATGGCCAGAAAATTCAGCAGCAGGCGGAACTGGAAGGCATCACGCCGAAAGAGCATGTCGATAAGATTGCCGGCGAAGTCAGGCAAATTTGGGATATGATGAATACTTCCTATGATAAGTTTATTCGGACAACGGATGCCGACCATGAAGCTGTTGTTCAGAAAATTTTCCGCAAATTGTACGAACAGGGGGATATTTATAAAGGCAAATACGAGGGCATGTACTGCACATCCTGTGAAGCTTTTTATACTTCTTCACAGTTGGTTGACGGCAAATGTCCGCAGTGCAGCTCGGAAGTTACGCCAACCTCGGAGGACGCCTATTTTCTCCGCCTGAGCAAGTATCAGGATCGGCTGATGAAGCATATTGAGGAAAATCCGCATTTTATTCAGCCGGAATCGCGGAAAAACGAAATGGTGAATAACTTTTTAAAGCCGGGTTTGCAGGATTTGGCGGTCAGCCGGACGTCCTTTAGCTGGGGGATTCCAACGACCGTTGAGGACGGGCATGTTATTTATGTTTGGATCGACGCCCTCAGCAATTATATTACCGGTATCGGTTACGACCCGGACGGCTCCAGTGAGCAGTTTAAAAAATACTGGCCGGCTGATGTTCATGTTATCGGCAAGGATATCTTGCGCTTCCATACCATTTATTGGCCAATTATGCTGATGGCTTTGGGTGTGCCGCTGCCGAAGCAGGTATTTGGTCATCCCTGGCTGCTGATGGGAGCAGACAAGATGAGTAAGTCCAAAGGTAATGTGATTTATGCCAAGGATTTGGTCGATCGTTACGGCGTGGATGCCGTCCGCTACTATTTGCTGCATGAAATGCCCTTTGCCAGTGACGGCTCGCTTAGCTATGAACTGGTTATTCAGCGGATTAACAGTGATTTGGCCAATGTGTTGGGTAATTTGGTCAACCGCACCATTGCCATGCAGAAAAAATATTTTAACGGTGAGATTTTGCCGCCGACGGCCAAAACCGAAGCGGATGAGGAATTGATTGCGCTGGCTTTGGCTACGCCGAAACTGGTAGACGAAAGAATGAGAGAGCTTCGGGTGGCCGATGCCATGGATGCGATTTGGACGCTGCTGCGCCGTTCTAATAAATATATTGATGAAACCGAGCCGTGGCTGCTGGCCAAAGATGAGGCGAAAAAAGAGCGTCTGGCTACGGTCATGTATCATTTGCTGGAAGCCATTCGTTTTTCAGCGGTACTTTTGCAGCCTTTCCTGCCAGAAACGGCCGAACGGATTTTTAAGCAGATTAATTCCGGGAAAAAAGATCTGGATAGCTTAGCCACTTTTGACGGCATGACGGTCGGCAGCTTTGTCGGTGAAGCCGAAGTGCTGTTTGCCCGGATTGATGAAGCCAAAGAGCTGGAAGCTTTATCGGCCTTGTCTTCGGAAAAAGAAAAGGCGGCCGGCGAGCAAAAGGACAGCGGGAAAAAGCCGGAAGAAGTGGAAAAAAAGCCAGAAATCGGAGTTGAGGACTTTGCTAAGGTTGATTTGCGGGTCGGACACATCGTCGAATGTAAGAGGCATCCGAAAGCGGATAAACTGTTGGTGTCGCAGGTCAAGTTAGGCGATGAGGTTCGGCAGATTGTTTCGGGGGTGGCCGAGCATTATGCGCCTGAAGAAATGGTCGGCAAGCAAGTCGTAGTGGTGGCCAATTTAGCACCGATTAAGCTCAGAGGCGAGTTGTCGCAGGGAATGTTGCTGTTTGCCGATACGGCCGATGGTAAGCTGAAAGCCGTTACTTTAGATGGCTCGGTGGAAAGCGGTATGCCGGTGAAATAGCATGGCGGCATTGCCGTGAGCGGCTAATCGGGTTTGCCTTCAAGTGACAGCGACCTGAAAAGAAAAGGCATTTTTATCTTGCATTTGGAGCGGTAACAGATGATTTGAGGGAGTGCTTCAAAAAAGCAGATGGCTTGAGGGGATTCCCTCAGAAAATAAAGGAAAGCGAAAAGGCGGAAAGCTATGAAAGATACGGCTTTCCGCTGTTTTATGTGGCTGGCGTAAGCCAAAACGGCAGGCGGGGCTAGCAATCAAAAAGGCGTCGGCATTGCAATTTGCCTATCGTTCCCGTCCACCACCGAAAGGCGTAGCCTTTCTGGAAGCAACGAGCCCCTGATCGAAAGCTTCGCTTTCTGCCCGGGCGGGCAATCTGCCTAAAAAAGACTGTTCTGACGAACATGGGAAAGTTGAGTAAGTAACTTAAAACGAAAAAGAGAAAGGATACGATTATGATTTTTGATACGCATGCGCATTATGATGATGAAGAGTTTCAGCCGGATCGGGAAGCGGTTTTGCGGGGGCTGAAAGCCAAGAATGTTGGTGCAGTCGTCAATATCGGCACAGACTTAAAGACTTCACGTTATTCGATTGAATTGTGCAAACGCTATGATTTTATGTATACGACGATTGGCGTGCATCCGCATGAAGTTAAGGATATGCGCGAGGATGATTTGGAATATTTGCTGATGATGGCCGGTTACCCCAAAGTAGTGGGGATTGGCGAAATCGGGCTGGATTATCATTATGATTTTTCACCGCGGCCGGCGCAAAGACTGTGGTTTCGCAGTCAGCTGGAGCTGGCCAAGCAGTTAAGACTGCCGGTCAGTATTCACAGCCGGGAAGCGGCGCAGGAAACCTTTGATATTTTAATGGATTCCGGCATCGGCGAGGTCAGCGGCGGCGTTATTCATGCGTACTCAGGCAGTGCAGAAATGGCGGCGGAGTATGTCAAGGCCGGATTTTTTATCGGCATTGGCGGCGTACTGACCTTTAAAAACGGGAAAAAATTAGTGGAGGTAGCAGAACGGATTGGGCTGGAACATATTGTTTTAGAAACCGACGCTCCCTATTTGACTCCGGAGCCGTATAGAGGGCGTCGCAATGATTCTTCGCTGCTTTCTTATGTGGTTGACAGGCTGGCAGCCATTAAAATGCTTTCGCCGCAGGAGATTGAGCGGGTTACCTGGCAAAATGCCTGCCGTTTATGGCAGCTGGATTAAAGGCTGGATTAAAGTTTGAAAATTGCCAGTCGAGCTTTCAGGCTTTCTGCAGTGGCGATTAGTCGCTGGCTTTCCTCCGTCAGTTCGGACAACAGGGAAACCTGATGCTGAACCGTAGCCGGAGCATCAATGACATTGTCGGCATCGTCATAGGGAGTGCCGGATAAGGAAAGTAACGCTTTTTTAATCTCTCTGGTATTGGTGTTAATCGTGTCAAAAGAGTTTTTTAGAGTGTCGACCGAGGATTCCAATGCGCCAAAGGCTTGGGCAATCGACTGAAACTTCTGCTCGGTTCTATTGATATATTTTGATTGGGTAAAAACAACCTGATCGACTTCGGCGACTGAACCGGCGGTATTTTGCGAATCGGCTTTCAGTTCGCCGATGATTCGCCGGATTTCACCGGTAAAGCTATTGGATTGTTCGGTCAGCTTGCGGATTTCATTCGCTACATCGGCAAAGCCCTGACCGGATTCTCCGGCGCGGGAAGCTTCGATGGATGCGTTTAAGGCCAGGAAATTGGTTTGGGCGGCAATCGAATCCAGCATATTGCTGGCTTTTTCAATATCCATTGCGCTTTCTCCGCTTTTTCTGACCGATTCGGAAATTTGCTGAATCCGAAAAGCGGATTTTTCTGCGTCGGTCAGCAAATCGGCGGCTAAAATCTCCCCGTTTGCATCGGCGAGTTCACCTATGTTTTGAATGGCAATCGGAGCATCGGTTTCGTCAACATAAGAGCTGTCCTGTCCCAGGAGTGCAGCCAGTTCGGCCTGAGCCACCGTAGAAGCGGCTGCTTGCGCGGGGGCTTCGGCTACGGCAGTTTCTTTGGCTGCGGAATCTACTTGCATAGATGGCTCGGACAGTAAATCAATCATGCCGTTAATATTTTTAGCGGTTTGAGCCATCAGTTCGGAGTCGGAATTGGCTTCGGCGATGGCTTCTTTTATTTTCTGTAAAAAGGCATTGACTGCCATTGTCAGGCGGCCGATCTCGTCTTTGGAGGCAGTGGTAATGGGCTCAACCTCCAGCGGGAAGCGGCCGTTTTCGTTTTCCGTCAGGGACAAAATCATGGTATTGACCGGTTTCAGAATATTTTTGCTGATGTTCAGGAACAGGAGAATATAAATCAGGATAGCAATGCCAGCACAGACAGCGATAATAGTTAGGTTCCTGACAGTATGTTCCTGTTCGGCGGCAGTTTTTTCGGCTAAGCTTTGTTCCAGGGAATCAGTATAATTGCCGGTAGAAACGACCCAGTTCCAGGCGGGAAAGCTTTTGGAAAAAATACGAATAGAGCTTAGCTTGCCGGTACCGGCGTTTTCCGGCCTTTCTCTTTCAAATTCGGTAAAACCGCCGTTCGGATTAGCGGCGGCGGCCAGAATGTTTTGCAGGATTCGGCTTCCTGCATCGCTTCCATCGGTTATCCGGTTTTGCCCTTCGGCTAAATAGGGATGAATTACTAAATTGCCGTCGGTATCATCAATCCAGAAATAGCTGTCCGTGTTGTAACGCATTTCTTTAATTGCCTGCTTGGCCATTTCCTGTGCAGCCGGTTCGCTGATTCGGTTCTGGCGATATTCCTGATAAAAAAAGGCAACGGAATCCAGTGCCAGATCCATTGCGGTTTCCAACCGGGCGTTATAATCACGGTAAAGTCTGGTTTTCATGTCTTGCTGATTGGCCTGAGCTCTGGCGTTATTGGCCAAAAGCAAAACAATCAGCGTCACGGCCGACATAAAAATGACCGGCAGCAAAGAGGATAAAAGTAGCTTGGTTTTTAAAGATTTCATGTTAAATTCTCCTTATTTGACAGGAAAAACAGAGGATGAAACCGGTAAGAACAAACTGTTTTTCTGAAAAGTGAAATGCTTTTTCCTTTAGCTGAGAAAAGTACGAACAGCGGCAAAACAACGGAAAAGCAAATCAATGCCGTTTAAAAATACAATCCTATTATAATCAAAAAAATATAAAAAGTCCAGTTCGGGAAAAAGTTTTCTACCGGAAGAAGAAGTCCGGGCGATAAGTTTTAACCTTTGTTCTTTCAAGGGCAGCTCTTGAATTTTAGACTTTAGTTGAAAAATCAGGCTAAAGTGAAAGGGGGAAATCAAGGGGAAATCAAGGGGAAATCAAAATTAGAACGTTTCAATTTCATATTGACACGTTCTAATTTTTATGTTATGATTCTTTTATCAAAAGTTTAACTTTTTTCGGGTGAAAGAAAAGCCGTTCTTGGTGATCAGCAGGATAATTTTCGGCGATTCGCTAACATCAAAGTTAGTTGGGCGAAGGAAAAGCAGAAAAGATTTTGCTGTGCCGTACCGGAAAGCAGAGAAAGGCCGATTTTTTGCAGAAGAAAGAGAACGAGGATTGTTTTGACAAAAATAAATCCGCAAAAACCATTTGACAATGCAGGGAGGAAATAAGGTATCATGAAACGAAAGATAGGGGTTACGATTCTGGCGTTTTTACTTGCGGCGGGGATGATGGGCTGCACGTCTACGGGGCAGAAAGAAGAAAAGCCAAAGGAAGAAACGCAGCAGAGCACCGAAACCAAGCAGGAGCAAACGGCGGAAAAGCCGGCAGAAAAACCGGCCGAAGAGAAAAAAGAAGCAGACAGCAAGCCGACCGGCGAGAAGATTGTACTGTATACCAATAACGGTTCGGACGGGCGTAAGGAATGGGTCAGAGAAGAAGCGGCCAAAGCCGGTTTTGACGTGGAAGTGGTTGAACTGGGCGGCGGCAAGCTGACGGCCAGAGTGATTTCGGAAAAGAATCAGCCGATTGCGGATGTGGTTTGGGGACCGTCCGAGGCACAGTTTAATTCGATGAAAAAAGAAGATATTTTAATGCAGTGGACACCGACTTGGGTGGATCAAGTCGAAGGCACCGAGTATACGAAGGATGGCCTCAGCTATCCGTATGAAGTTCAGCCTAAGATCATGCTGGCGAACTCGGAGCTGTATACGGCCGAGACCGCACCGAAAGATTATCCGGATTTGTGGGAAAAGGAAGAATTCCATGGCAAATACGCTGTACCGGCTAAGTTTGAAGGTACGACCAATCGGGCGATTTTATCCGGTATTTTAGTCCGCTATTTGGATAAAGATTCGGAAACGGGCATCTCAGATGAAGGCTGGGAAGCGCTGCGGCAATACTTTAAATATGGCTACCGCACACCGGAAGGGGAAAATGACTTTGAAAATATGGCCAAGGGTAAGGTGCCGATTACCTTTACTTTTGCCAGTGGTTTAAAGAATAAGGCCGATGCTTTCCATCACAATCCTTTGGTGATTACGCCGGCCATCGGTCTACCCAGTAACACCAACCACATCGGTATTGTCAAAAAGAGTGACACCAAAAAGACAGAAGAAGCGGAGCGCTTTGCCAATTGGCTTTGCGGCGGCGACACCATCGGACGGTACGCGCAGCAGTTCGGAATTCTGCCGGCCAATAAAGAAGCTGTTGAGCAGGCAACTGATGCGATGAAAGAATTGAGCAAGAACATGAAAGCGCAGGATATTGACTGGGAGTTTGTCAGCGAGCACATTGAGGATTGGATTTCCAAAATCGAACTGGAAATTTTAGAATAAGGCGGACTAAACATCGAAAAGTTGAAAATAAGAGAATCAGTTTATGAGGAAGAAGTATTTCTTCCTCATAAATTTAAGGAGAAGGAGAAAGCAATGATTCAATTTCAGGATGTGGAAATCAGATATCAGGATTTTGTGGCAATCCATGATTTAAACTTGGAAATCGGGGAAGGTGAGTTTTTTACCTTTTTGGGGCCGTCCGGCTGCGGCAAAACGACGACTTTGCGGGCGCTGGTTGGCTTTAATGTGCCCAGCAAAGGGAAGATTTTTGTTGACGACCAGGATATTACGCATAAGCCGATTGAAAAAAGGGAAATCGGCATGGTTTTTCAAAGCTATGCTCTGTTTCCGACGATGAGCGTGGAAGAAAATATTGTGTTTGCCCTCAAACAAAGGAAAAAGCCAAAGGACGAAATTGAACAAACACTCAATAAAATGGCGGCGATTGTGAACCTGACGCCGCAGCAGCTCAAAAAAAGAGTGGATGAATTATCCGGCGGGCAGCAGCAGCGGGTGGCAATTGCCAGAGCCTTGGCTTTGTCGCCGAAGATTCTGGCGCTGGATGAGCCGCTTTCTAACCTTGATGCCAAGCTCCGCAAACAGCTGCGTCTGGAGTTGAAAAAATTACAGACTGACTTTGGTATTACCGTTATTTATGTTACCCATGACCAGGAAGAGGCGTTGACGCTGTCAGACAGACTGGCTGTATTTAATAACGGCTTTGTTGAGCAGGTCGGTACGCCCAAAGAGATTTATAATCATTCTAAGACCGAGTTTGTCTGTAACTTTATCGGTGATGCCAATTTGGTCACACCATCGCTCCTCAAGGAAATTAACCGGCAAACGGGTGCAGAGCTGAATCTGGAGAAGAAAAGTTATATCCGCACCAACCGGGTCAGTACCCATCGGCCGCAGGGCAATGTGGCGGAACTGGAAGCGGTGGTTTCGGCGGTCGAATATTACGGCGTTTATTCCAAATATACTTTTCAGATAGAAAATGAAGCGATTTATAACATTGAAAAGGAAAACGGCAGCTATGACTACTTAGCCGGCGACGTGGTTAAAGTATATATTGATCCGCGAGACATTTTGCAGTATTAAGGCAGGAGGGCGAAATGGAAAATAAAGGAAAATTAGACAGCTATCGGGTCAGGAAATATATCCAAATGGCGGTCATATCGCTCCTTATTATTTGGGCGGTAACGGCCTTTCTGCTTTATCCGAACTTTAATGTTCTAAAAAGCTCGTTTATCGGCAAAAACGGCTTTAGCTTTGATGCCTTCAGTAAAATTTTTAATTCCAAAAGAGCGATGATGAGTTTCCGCAATTCGCTCCTGCTGGCGGTCAGCCTGTCGGTCACGGTTAATGTGGTTGGCGTGTTTATCGTGCTGGTGACCGAGTATTTTGAGATTAAGGGCGCTAAAATCCTAAGGCTGTGCTATCTGACGACATTTATTTGCGGCAGCATTGTGATGGTGACGGCGTATAAGTTTATGTACGGCTCGGAAGGAATTTTTACCAATGCTTTGGCGGGACTGTTTGATATCAACCGGGAATGGTTCAGCGGCTATTTGGCGGTGGTCTTTGTCCTGACCTTCAGCCGGACGACCAATCATTTGATGTTTTTAACCAACTCGATTCGTTCAATTGACAATCAAACCATAGAAGCAGCGCAGAGTATGGGCGTGTCACAGTTTAATATTTTATGGAAAATCGTGCTGCCGACCTTGCGGCCGACTTTATTTGCGGCCACGATTTTAATTTTCCTGTTCGGCTTTAACGCCATGGCCGCACCGCTGATTTTGGGCGGAGAAAAGTTTCAAACCATTAACCCGCTGATTTTAAGCTTTTCGCAAACCTTAAGCAATCGTCATTATGCGGCGATTATGGCGATGATATTGGGCTTAGTTACGATGGCTTTGATTTTTACTCTAAACTATATTGAGCGCAAAGGCAACTATATGTCGGTGTCGAAGGTTAAGACCCGGCTGAAAAAACAAAAAATCCAAAATCCGGTGGTCAATGTGATTGTCCATATTTTGGCCTATCTTTTAGGACTGATTTATGTGGCGCCGATCGTGATGGTTATCCTCTTTTCTTTTATGAAGGTAAACAGCCTGTATGCCGGGAAAATACAGGATTTTACGCTGGATAATTACCGCCGGGTATTTTCCGACCCTTATGTTTTCCGGCCGATTTTAGTCAGTATTTTATACTCCGGGGTGGCTGTTCTGATTGCTGCGGCTCTGATGCTTTTAGCCGGACGCCTGATTCAAAAGAAAAAACATTGGGCGGTCAGCCTGTTAGAGTATGTGCTGCATATTCCCTGGTTTTTGCCGAGCACGATGATTGCCTTGGGTCTGGTTATGACGTATGACGTGGCCCGGCCGATTTTGGCCAATCAGATTTTAACCGGCACGACCGTGATCATGTTGATTGGTTATATCATCGTAAAAACACCGTTTACGCTACGGATGATTAAGGCGGCCTATTATGGTGTGGATAATTCTTTGGAAGAAGCGGCCAAAAACTTAGGCATTTCCGCTCCGGTTACCTTTTTCCGGATTATTTTACCGATTGTGCTGCCGGCGACGATTTCGGTGGGCCTGATTAATTTTGTCAGTCTGCTGGGCGATTATGAACTGTCGGTCTTCTTATTCCATCCGCTGTATCAGCCGCTGGGCGTTGTGATCCGGAGTGCGACTGATCCCAATGCCGGTGCCGAAAGCAAGATGCTGACCTTTGTTTTTGCGGTGGTGATTATGATTATCAGCAGTGTTGCCGCTAAGTTTGCCTATGGCTCAAAGAAAAGTAAGAGGAGAAGCGGATGAAAAATTATACCGATTTTTTACAAAAACTGCGGGCGGGTGCCCATTTAGGTTATCCGGTGGCACATCGGGCACTGTATAGTGCCGAGGAAAAAGAACCGGAAAACTCGCTCTCTGCCGTAGAGGCCTGTATTCGGCAAGGGCTTTTGTTTATTGAGATTGACCTGCGGGAAACGAAAGACGGCTATCTGATTTTAAGCCACGATGAAAGCCTGACGCGAATGACCGGCCTGGAGGGCAATATTTGCGATTTAACGCTGGCGGAGATCAAGAAAGCCCGTTTGTATAAAGGATCGGGCGAAAGCAAAACCCCAACGCAGGATATGGTACCGGAATTAAGCGAGTTATTAAGGGCATTTAAAGATCGGGCACTGTTTAATATTGATAAGGGCTGGGAATATCGGGAAAAGCTGCATTTTATTTTGCGCAAAGAAAATGCCTTTCATCAGGCAATTGTCAAATCAAATGCGGAAATTGACGAAGCGGCGGCGTTTTTGCGCAGTGCTGACTCTCAGTTTCTGTATATGCATAAAATTTTTAACAAGGATATGGCTGTGCTGCCGGAAATGAAAGAAAGACTGGCGCCCAAGCTGTGGGAGCTGTCCTTTTTTGATGATGCAGAGCCGCTGATTCAGCCGGAGACGATTGTGTCCTTAAAGGAGACGGCCGGGGTGTGGATAAATGCCCTCAATGTCAGCCGCAATAATGGCCATAACGATGCACTGTCTTTGCGGGAACCGGAGAAAGGCTGGGGCTTTCTCCTGGGATTAAAGCCCAATTATGTTCAAACTGATTATGCAGACAGGTATTTGCAGCATTACCGCCGGCAATTAAGCTTGTAAATAGGGATAAAAGCGGTTTGAAATAACCGCACTCGATAACAGGAGGAAAAACATGACAATCAAAGCAATTTTACTCGATTTGGACGGAACAACGCTAAAGCCGAATAAAATCAATATTTCGCCGGAAAATCAGGCGGCCATCCAAAATGCGCTGCAACGGGGAATCAAGGTCATCCCCTGTACCGGTCGGGTACTGGATATGTTCCCGGCGGATCTGGAAAATATCAAGGGGATTGAATATGCCGTTACCTGCCATGGCGGCCGGGTCCTGGATCTGACCGGCTCCGCCCCGAAAAGCCTTTATCAAAACCTGATTTCGGTGGAAAAATCGGTTGAGATTTTAGAAATCATTGAAAATAAAGGGATTTACTGTGAGGTGGCGGCGGCCAATACGATTTATATGGAAAAAGAGATTTGGCAGAACTGGAAAAATTATCCGGTGCCGGCGCATCATGTCTGGTATTTGGAGCAAAAGCGCGGGTTAGGCGTGGATTGCCTGTCCCGATATTTTAAAGAAAATGGTTTGGAAATTAATAAAGTCAATATCTATGGTATGGCGGAGGCCTTGCAGGCGGACATCTATCAGCGCTTAAATGCGACCGGTGCGATTCGGCATACCAATGAGGGCGTGGGCCCGGATCTGGAGTTTTCGGCGGCTGCTATCTGCAAAAAAGAAGCGGTGCAGGTTTTGCTCCGGCATTTGAACATTTTACCGGAAGAAGCGATGATTATCGGCGACAGCAGCAGCGATGTCGAGTTGATTCGCTGGCTGGGCTGGGGCGTGGCGATGGGCAACGCACCCGACTGGATTAAACAGGACGCGGACAGTGTGACTTTACCCTGTCAGGAAAACGGAGTAGCAGCGGCAATCAATCAGGTATTGGAGGGATAACATGGCACAAATGGGATTAAAAGGCTATAAGCCGGAAAAAGAGTTTTTGGTTTGTATTGATTCGGACGGTTGTGTGTTTGATACCATGGAAATTAAGCATAAGGAATGCTTTTGCCCGGCAACGGTTGAAAAATGGGATTTGCAGCCGATTTCCAAATATGTCCGGGAAGCGTGGGACTATGTTAATTTGTATTCGACGGATCGCGGCATTAACCGCTTTTTGGCGCTGATTAAGGTGATTGAACTGCTGGAGCAAAGGCCGGAGGTTAAAGAAATCGGTGCGGTGCTGCCGGATATGACAGCTTTAAAGCAATGGGCGGAGGGAAACTCTGAGCTGAATAATCAAAACCTGTCCCAGCACCAAAGCGAAAAAGCCAATCAAATCGCTTTAGACTGGTCGTATGACTGCAACGACCGGATTACCGTTATGGTTCGGGGCATGAAACCTTTTCCCAAATCGGAGGATACCATTCGCACTCTTTCGGAAAAAGCGGATATCGTAGTGGTTTCGGCCACCGCCGAGGAGGCTTTGCTTCGGGAATGGGAAGAATCGAATATGGCGCAGTATGTAAAAGCAATTTGCGGCCAGGAAAGCGGCAGTAAGAAAAGCTGCATTGCCGCGCTGAAAGCACATTATCTGCCGGAGAAAATATTGATGATCGGCGATGCCATCGGCGATTACACAGCTGCGCGGGACAACGGTGTTTATTATTATCCGATTATTCCCAATGAAGAAAAAAGATCTTGGGAAAGATTAAAGGAAATAGTGGGAGAGTTTTATCATTCCGAGTATGATAATAGGCAAAAGGAAGTAGTTGAGGAGTTTACGGCCAGCTTGTTGACAAGGCCGCAGTGGATTAAATAAAGGAGCTTGTATGCCGACGATCAAAGATATTGCCAAATTAGCCGGGGTATCCAAAGCCACGGTGTCTAATGTGCTGAATGAAAAGGGAAACGTCAGCAGTGAAAAAATTGAAATTGTTAAAAAAATCGCAAAAGATTTGGGGTATCAAATTGACGGACAGGCGAAAATGCTGCGCAGCGCGGTTTCAAGAGTGATTGCCATCATTTTGCCCAATATTGCAGAAAAACGTTACGCACATATTTACAGTGCCGCCGCCAGAGCCTGTGAGCAGACTTCATACAGTTTGAAGCTGTATTTGACGGACGGATACGCCTATAAGGAAAAGCAGATTTTAAATCAGGTCGGAGCGGATCGCTGTGCCGGGGTTTTAGCGGTTACATCGTTTTTGAATCCGGAAAAATATTATGATGCCCAAAAGTTTAAGCTGCTTTTTCTGCTCCGCCGGGAAGAGCGGCCGGATTGTGCTTATTATACCTTTTCTTTTGAGCAGGCCGGACGGGCTTTGGCTGCGGCGCTGCGGCAGGCGGGCGCCGAAAAGTTGATTCTTTTATGTGAGGCCAGAGAAGAAAAGCTGTGCCGGGAACTGACGGACGGCCTTTTGTCCGAGTACCGGCCAGAGCAGATGGAAACGATTTTAGACAGCCAGGAGTTTTTTAATCAGGATATCTACAAGCAGTTTCGTGAAAATGAAAAGGCCTTATCTTTTGTGGTCTTTTCTCAGGAAACGGCCGAACTGATTGACCATATCAGTCATTTTTTAGGCCGGACGCAAGATCTGAAAGTTTATTGCCTGGCGGCGCAGAAGCCGGAGCGGGCGGAGCGCTTTTTTTCGTATGAATTAAATTACCGGAAATTGGGAATGGAAGCAGCCATTCATATGATTCAAAGTTTGGAGGAACAAAAGAGTTTATGTTCCAAGATTTTCCCAGCCGAAGAGCAGCGCAAGCCGCCTTTTTTCAGAAAATCGGCTCAAAAAGAACGAGTTCGGCTCTTGACATCGGAAACACCGGCCATCAAAGCCTTGGAGCTTCTTTTGCCTAATTTTGAAAAGCAGTACGGCTGCGCGGTTGAAATTGAGTATCAGCCGCTTGGTGATATTATCCATGACACTTTGCTGCGGCAGCGGGAAGCCTATGACGCGATTCGGCTGGACGTTTCTTATTTGCCTTATTTTGCACCGCTGGTGCTGGAGCCGTTGGCCAATTTGGGCGAGAGCGAAGCGCGGATTGAAGCGGATTATTTTGACAATCAGGCGAAAAATTATTCGCATGTCGGCGAGGTCTTTTATGCCCTGCCCTTTGACATCAGTGTGCAGCTTTTGTTTTATCGCAAGGACATTTTCTCCGACAGCCAGCAGGAACGCTTTTTTTATGAAACCTATAAGGAAAAATTAAAGGTGCCGGAAAGTTTTGCTGAGTATAACCGGTTGGCCGGCTTTTTTACGCAGGCCTTTCGGCCGGCTTCACCGACCCGGTATGGTACCAGCCTGGTGCTGGGGCACAATTCGTCGGCAGCTTCGGAGTTTTTGCCGCGCTTGATGTCCTATGGTGAACTGACATACGATGCGGCCGGCTTTTTGCAAATGGATTGGAGCCGGGCGTTTCAGGCGCTGCAAAACATGAGGGAAGCGAGGAATTATACGCCGGGCGGCAGTACGGCCAGTTGGAATGAAGCGGCCCGGCTGTTTGCCCGCGGCGAAATCGCCATGACAATCGCCTATATCCATCATGCCTCGGAGATTATCAAGGCCAAGACGGCCATTGCCGGCAATGTTGACTATGCAACCGTGCCGGGCGGGAATCCTCTTTTAGGCGGCGGAGCGTTAGGGGTTGCCCGTCAGTCAAAGAAAAAAGACTTAGCCTATGAGTTTATCCGCTGGGCAGCGTCGTCGCAAACCGGGATTGAACTCATGCTTTTGGGCGGTATTTCCGCCAATAAAAAATGCTATCAGGAGAGGGAGATTTTAAACCGCTATGCCTGGCTGGAGCATTTGGAAGAAAATATCTTAAAAGGAGAACGCAAGCAGATTTTTGTCAATCAGGAGCATCGCTTTGAGCAAAGCCTTTTGGAGAGGCGTATGGGTGAGCACATCGTCCGGAATTGTTTGGGACGGGAAAGTGACAGTGACTTTTTTGAAGCGGTGCATCGGATTTTGAATGACACTTTGACGGCTGGTAAATCCGGCACGGTCATTAAGCTTTAACCGAGGGCTGCAGTTTTGCAGCCTATCTTTATTTTGCGTCTGCAATCAGTGCCGGTCAGCCGGCTTAAAGGAAGATGAGAAAGTTAAGAATTGGATTAAAACGGAAGAGGAGGCGTGACTTTTCCTTGAAAATTTATACAAGATATCTTATACTAAAGGAGAAGAACAACTAAGATGCTGCTTTAGCACTGCGGTGTTAGAGTCCGGAACACAAAAGGCTGATCCGAAAGGAGGGAGTTTGGTATGGGGGGATTTCAGCTGTTAGGCATTATTGTCTTGGTAATCGGCATTTTATGCATGGTTGCTGAGATTTTTATTCCCAGCTTCGGCGTGGCGGGCGGTGTTGGCTTTTTGGCAATGACAGTCGGCATTATTATGATGGCGCAGAACTTTGCACAGGGGCTGCTGTATTTTGCCATTATGCTGGTCATCTCCGTTCTTTTTTTAATTTTGGGCTATCATTTTATCGGCAGTTCCAAAATTGCCTTGAAGAATAATCTGAACGAGGATATTTTGCCGGATTATCAAAGGCTGATCGGCAAACGGGGAAGATCTGTTACGCCGCTGCGGCCATCAGGCACGATTGAGCTGGAGGGAGAGCGCTATGATGTTTTGACGAAGGGCGAGTTTATCGCCACTAATGAAACGGTTGAAGTAGCGGCAGTGGAAAATAATCGTATTTTTGTAGGGAGGATTTAGCATGAAAGAATTAGTAATGGTTATGATTGATGGGATGCCCGGCATGATTGGCAGCTTGCTTTTGATTGCACTGCTGGTTATCGTTTTGGCGGTATTTTTCAGCTTTGTGCCGGTCGGACTGTGGATTTCTGCGGTTGCGTCCAACGCCAGAGTCGGTATTTTCACTTTGATCGGAATGCGCCTGCGGCGGGTAAAACCGGCGGTTATCGTTCTGCCGCTGATTCGGGCGACGAAAGCTAATATTCCGGTCAATATTGACCAATTAGAGTCGCACTTTTTGGCCGGCGGTAAGGTTGGCCGGGTGGTTGACGCTTTGATTGCGGCGCATCGGGCAAATTTGTCGCTCAGTTTTGAACGGGCGGCGGCGATTGACTTGGCCGGTCGTGACGTGCTGGAAGCCGTCAGAATGAGCGTTAAACCAAAAATTATTGAAACGCCGCCGGTAGTAGCGGTTGCCAAGGATGGTATTGAAGTTAAGGCTATTGCCCGGGTCACCGTGCGGGCTAATCTGGAACGTCTGGTCGGCGGTGCCGGCGAGGAAACGGTCATTGCCCGGGTCGGCGAAGGAATTGTTACCACGGTTGGCTCCAGTAACAGCCACAAAGAGGTTTTGGAAAATCCGGATTCCATTTCCGAGCGGGTTTTAAGCAAGGGCTTGGATTCGGGAACGGCGTTTGAGATTTTATCGATTGATATTGCCGACATTGATTTGGGCAGAAATATCGGTGCCAGACTGCAAATTGAGCAGGCCGAAGCCGATAAGCAAATCGCTCAGGCCAGAGCCGAAGAAAGACGGGCCAAGGCGATCGCACAGGAGCAGGAAATGAAGGCGCTGGTTGAAGAAATGAAGGCCAAGGTAGTCGAGGCCGAGGCCGAAGTGCCGAAAGCAATGGCGGAAGCTTTCCGCAGCGGCAATTTAGGTATTATGGATTATTACCGGATGCAGAATATGAAGGCCGACACCTCAATGCGGGAAGCCATCAGCAAGGAGAATAATTAAAACATATCCGCCTGTCTGAACCGGAGTAAAACCAGAAAGGGGGAACGAAAATGCGGATTATGTTAAGCGGCAGCAGCGGACTGATATTTGTGATTTGGATGTTTGTGACTTTTATTTCCGTAATTTCATCCATTAAGAAAAAGAATCAGACGAAAAACGGCAGTTGGCCGAATAATCAACGTCCGTCTTGGAACCCGGGAAATCAGCCGAATATGCAGTGGCCGCCGCAAAATGCGAATACACCGGAGTTTGAGCCAAACTCTGACGCCATGTCCGGCGGTTCTGCCCCCATGCAGCGGGCACAGTGGGATAATGCTAAGATCCGGCAGCAAATGTCGCGGTTTCAGGGGAATTCAGTGCCTGAGCCTCAGCCGGTACTAAAGAATCAGGGAAATGAAAGCAGTTTTACGGATTCTTATCCTGAGGAAGAAAGCTATCTGCGGGAAGAAGAGTTTCAGCGCCGGTCGGATGTATTCATTCAGCCGATGCCGATGGAACGGGTCGAGGAGTATGTGCCTGAGGAGTTTGGGGAAGCGGGCAGCACAGCCGAAGATAACTTTTATTCATCAAAGGTGATTCAAAGCAGTCTGCATGACGAGGGCGACATTGCCCGTGAAAAGGCGTATCAGTCTAAACACAAAGAAGCTTTTAAGCAGCAGAAGGCAAAGAAACAAAGTCGTTTTTCCGGCGTTTTGGCCCGGGGTAATTCGATGAAAAAAGCGATTTTACTGTCGGAAATCCTGGCGGAACCGAAAGCGTTGAAAGAAGGGTTTTAAAAGAAAGGCCTTAAAAGTTTAGTTTAGACTGGCTTTGGTTTATGAGCGGGATGGGCAAAAGAGACTGCCCCGCAAAGCTGCCTTTTCACCGGAGAGGCGGTGCATCCGGCAAAAAACGAAGCCTTTTGACGGGAAAGTCAGTTAAGAAAATTTGAATAGAGATAAACGGAATCAAAAAAGGAGATAGCCGCTAAGGCGAATCTCCTTTTGTCTTTTACTTAACTTTCCCATGCTCTGCAAAACTGAAATAGTCTTTTTTAGACGGACTGCCGCCCGGGCAGAAGTGCGCAGCGCTTCGATCAGGGAAAAGTCGGGTAATTTATTCTCCGGCGATCACATCACTCATGGAGTAAAGCCCAGGTACTTGATTTTTTAAAAAGGCAGCAGCTTTAACGGCGCCAACGGCAAAAATTCGCCGACTGCCGGCTTTGTGATGAATTTCCAAAATCTCGTCCTCGCCGGCAAAGATGACCTGATGTTCCCCGGCAATATTGCCGCCCCGAAGCGAGAGAATCCCGATTTCGTCCTGACGGCGGGGTTCGGTACCGGCGGAACGATCATAATTATAGGCATAGGCCTGCGGCAGCACCTGATTGATGGAATCGGCCAGATACAGGGCAGTTCCGCTGGGCGCGTCTTTTTTGCGGTTATGATGTTTTTCTATAATCTCAATGTCAAAGCCGGAACCGGCTAAGACCTGCGCCGCCTTTTGCACTAAACTGACCATCAGGTTAATGCCGAGGGACATATTGGCGGAGAAAAGAATAGGAATTTTCTTGGCACTGGCCTGAACAAAAGCAATGTCCTCGGCCGATAAACCGGTGGTACAGACGACAACCGGCAGCTTTTTGACGATAGCGGCTTCCAGCAACGGCCGAACAGCAGCTGCCACGGAAAAATCAACGATGACATCGCCGTCAGCAGAGCAGTCGCTTAAGGATGCAAAAACAGGAAAATCCAGAGTTTCATCGGTTTTTGCCGCAGAGTCAATTCCGGCACTAATTTCCATATCCGGCGTTTCTTTCACCAGTTGCCGGATAGTTTGCCCCATTTTGCCGAAACAACCGTGCAATATGATTTTGGTCATTAAAAATACCCTCCTGTATTGTGGTTTTAACGGTTCAGGCAGGCGGACATTTATACTGGATATACTGAAAAGATTGCTTTCCAAAGGAATATAAACATAAGTATAACGTCCGCATTCGTAATTCGTTGCTATGGCAAGAAATTACGAGCGGCTTACCTAAACGGGAATTGTTATTATTTTATCAGTCCCAGTTCTTTCATGGTAGCAGCCAGCTTCTCTTTATTAGCTTCACTCATTTCAATCAGCGGCAGACGCAAAGGCCCGACTTCCATGCCCATTAAGTTCATAGCGGCTTTGACCGGAATCGGGTTGGTTTCGCAAAAGAGCAGGTGGACCAGCGGCAGCAGCTTTAATTGCAGCCGACAGGCTTCTTCTGTTTTCTTGTCCAGATAGAGCATGACCATATCGTGGATTTCCGCCGGCATGATATTAGAAGCAACGGACACCACACCTTTGGCACCCAAACTCATCAGCGGCAGGATTTGGTCGTCATTACCGGAGTAGATATCCAGCAGTCCGTCGGTTTGATAGGCCAGTTCGGCGGCATGAGAAATATCGCCGGAGGCTTCTTTCACGGCAACAATATTGCGGCAGCTTAAAGCTAATTCCCTGGCGGTTGAAGCGGCAATATTCATGCCGGTTCGAGACGGCACATTATACAGCATGACCGGAATATCAACTGCTTGAGCGATTGCCGTAAAGTGAGCAATGAGTCCTTGTTGAGTAGTTTTATTATAGTACGGAGTGACTTGCAGCAGAGCGTCAGCTTTTAACTTTTGCGCTTCCTGAGACAACTTGATGCCGTGGGCGGTATCATTGGAACCGGTTCCGGCGATGACCGGAACGCGCCCGCTGGTCGCCGAAACGGCTACCCGAATGCACTCCAAATGTTCGGTATCATTCATGGTGGCAGCTTCGCCGGTAGTGCCGCAGACAATGATCGCATCCGTTTTGTTTTTTATTTGCCAGTCGATGATTTCTTCTAATTTGTCATAATTAACGCCGCCATTTGCGTAAAACGGCGTGACGATTGCCGTGCCGGAGCCGGTAAATAAACTCATAAAATACCTCCTGAAATGCTGAAAAATGAAAAGAATTGATGTTATGCTTTTGGTGAAACGCTTCTATTTCTTCTTTAACGAATCTCTGATTTCACGCAGCAAAAGAACTTCCTCGGAAGGCTTTTCTTCTTTCTTTTCCGGTTTGGCTTCTTCCTTGTGCCGCATTTTGTTGATTGCCTTAATCATTATGAAAATAACCAGAGCAATTGCTAAAAAGTCGATGACATTATTTAAAAATGCACCGTAAGTGAGAGCCACTTCAGCCGTAGTCACCGAGCCGTCTGCGGCCAGTTCGGCAGCTTTTAATACAATCTTAGCATCGGCCAGATTCAGATTGCCCATTACTAAGGACAACAGCGGCATAAAGATATCAGATACCAGCGAAGAAACAATTTTGCCAAACGCTGCGCCGATGATAATACCGACCGCCATATCAAAAACATTGCCCTTGAGTGCAAATTCTTTGAATTCCTTCATAAACTTTTTCATCGTAATGTGAATGGCTCTTATATTAATGGAAAGAGCTATACTCCTTTCTTTTGGTTAAATTGTAATAGTAGATTATACTCCCCTGCCGATTTTTTATCCAACTCGTAAACGGAGCGGCTTTTGTTTCAGTCATGGCAGAGCTTTTTTGTATCCTTATTTTAAGCATTTTTACCGGTTTTGTCAATTGAGATTTTACTTTGATGACCGAGTACTGAAAGCGGCGCTTTACCGACGATTAATCTTTGATGCTTGCTTGACAAAAATCATCCTTTCGTTAAAAAAGTGGATAGTCAGTGAAAATTCGTTTCGTGTGATTGAAAAAGTGAATTTTATGGGTATAATATAATTGGTAGGAATTGTAAGGTGGTACTCTGATGAATTTTGAAACCGAGAATATTGACTTTAAGTTGCAGCAAGGTTCCTCCAAGCAGATCCGCCGGATGATTAAGGAAAGCGACGGAGATATATTTGAGAAAAATCGATCTCTTGAGCAGGACTGACATACTTTCGCATTGATATGAATGCTGAAAAATGGGATAAATGATAATTTAAGTTGTATAGGGGGAAGAAGCAATGCCGGATTCAGCTAATAAAATTATACAAGAAATTGAAGCGGAAAGAGTTCGTCGCATCAGCCTGACAAGGAAAGATTTAGAAAAATCATATCTTGAGTTGGAAAAGGATAAATTTGCTTCTAGCAAAAGGCTTAGATTTGCAGCCGATTTAGCCGGAAGTAATGAAATAGCATATCATTATGAGCTTATTTGTAAAGATTGGGAAAAGGATATAAAGCTACATTTAGAGAATGGATTTGAGAAACATGGTAGAGAAGGAATAGAATTTTTATTTGAACAGTTAGATAAAATTGAAGATGAAAAAGCAAAAATATACACGGTTTATCTGATAGCAGAAATCCTTTCAAAATTAAGACATAGAGATTTTTATTCATTGTTTTGCGATGAACTTACTGCTATTCTTATTTCACTTTTAGGCACAGATAACACTATTCTTCGCCGAAAACTTATAATAGCTTTTGGTTGGGTAGGTTCGTCAAAAGAAATCGATTTACTAACGCAGCAGATGATTTGTGATCAAGATTCTCTTTGTCGGGCATGGTCTGCAACAAGCCTTATGCAAATGTTATTTCACGGAGTGCAGTCGGAAGAACTACAAGCAAAAACAAAATTAGTATTTGCTAAAGCTATTACAGAAGAAAAAGATTTATATGCTTGTGGAGTTATAGTAGAGGCGGCACAAACAATATTTGGGAAAAAATGGATATCTTCAACTGCTGTAGAAAATAAAGAATCTGCAAAAATAGAAAAGGCAAAGAAATCCGCCTTGCGTTTTTTGAAAATATTTAATAGAAACGAATGAATAGGATGATTTGTTGAGTGATGAAATTATAAATGCAAATGTTTTAAACAGAACGTATCGACCAATATTTATTTGAAACTGTGAGGTTAAAAATGGAATTTAAACAGGATAGGAACAGTAATATTACTTTTAGTTTACACGATACCAGAATAAAGAGTGTTATATTTAAAGATAATAAATTGATTTTAAAGGCTGATAAGATATTTAAGTATACAAAAGATGGTGAGAAAATATATTCCGGAGAAATTATATTTGATGGTAGTGACTTAGATGAATGTAGAGTTCTTATTTTTGATAAAGTTGTCTATGAAGGAAAATTCTCAGGAAATGCTGTAGGCATGAGGGAGTATATGGAAAAGTATTTGGATGTAGAATTTGAAATCATCACAGAAGGCTATTATGGATATTGTACGACTTATACAGGCTGGATAAGGGAGAATGGGAAAGAGCCGGTATCAGGCATTATGTATATTTGGAATTCGGGTGATATGGTGTATCATATTAATGAATAACTCAACTTTCCCATAGTCTTTTCGCAGAAAAAGTATTGTTTCTCTGTAAGGACAAAGGAATGAGACCGCGATTATTTTATGATAGTTTAGTATAATTCAACGTGATATAAGGCAACTCCCGGTTTATCATGCAGACTTCACCGCCAGACCAAATGCTTTGAAGATAAATTAGGAAAACATACGAGTGATGAGAAAGCGGAGTTTTTCTCGGTTTGAATAAAATGAAAAAGAAGGTAATATTAATAGAGGGAGGCAAATATGAAAATCGAACATATCGCATTGTATGTAAACGATCTCGAAGAAACCAGAAAATTCTTTATAAAATATTTGGGTGCAGCATCAAATGACGGATACCATAACCCCAGAACGAACTTCCGCTCGTATTTTCTTTCGTTTGAGGAGGGGGCACGACTTGAGATTATGAATAAGCCGGAACTGTCAGACTTGCCCAAAGACCTTGCCCGTACCGGGTATATCCATATTGCGTTCAGTGTAGGAAGTAAGGAGAAAGTAGACAGTTTGACCGCAGCGCTGAAAGCCGATGGATATGAAGTTGTCAGCGGCCCCCGAACCACAGGAGATGGCTATTATGAAAGCTGCATTGTGGCAGTCGAGAATAATCAAATTGAGATTACAGTCTAAGGCTAACTTACAGTCAGTTTTCTATTCAGATTCGTAAGCATATTCCGGTGATGGTTTTGGTATTATGTATTTTAGGTATTATATTGGGCTTTATGGCAATGGGTTTAGGGATTATTTTTCCTATTGTTTTATAGAAATAAAGCAGAAGTTGTGGAGATAACCATGGAAGATTATATCATACTTTTAGGGCGAGCTGGTCTGGAATATTACGATGAACAAGGAATAAAATATTTTGTGGATTCGGAATTATGTGAGGGAGACGAATATGATTATGCGATATATGTAGATAGTATAAAGCATACGGGCTCAAACAGAAAGTTAACCAAGAATGAAAGAATTCAAATCGCAGAAAAAGTATTGTTTCTCTGTAAGGACAAAGGAATGCGACCGCGATTATTTTATGATAGTTTATTATAAACTCTAATATGATTTTTAACTATCTTTTCAAAAGTTCTTATATGCCGATATAGCCTGTCTTTACAGGTATTTTCGGCATTTTGTATATCGGGAGATACTCACATATTTTCTTAAATCTGCTTGTGTTTTCGCTTTGAAAGGTAGTAAAGAAGTAGTAAAACCTCTCTTTTCCTTTAAGCCGCCAGTCTGAAAAATTCCGCCTGTGCGCTGTCAAATGTGGCGTGTGCGTAATAGTTCAAGGTCATAGTTATGTTGGCGTGTCCCATAAGATACTGTAAGGCTTTCGGATTCATTCCCGCATTTGCCATATTGGTACAGAATGTGTGCCGCAGAGTATGAGGTGTTGTTACTACCGGCAAAACTTCCTCGTGTTTCTTGTTGTACTTTTCTACAAGTTTGCGAAACATAATATCATAGTTAATGTAGTTTTGAGGTGTTCCGTTTCTTGTAAGAAAGAGAAAGCCTGTATAACCGTCAACAGTAAAATCGCTTTTTCTTCGGTTCTGTACCACTCTCTGCAAAGCTTCCAGTACGCGGTCGCTCATTGGAATTTTACGAATGCCGTTTTCCGTTTTCGGAGTTTCTATGCGGTAGGACTTTTTACCGGAGTATTGAAGCTGATGATCCACATTGATTGTCCGATTCTCAAAATCAATATCACTGTCCGTTAGTCCGCAAAACTCGGAAATACGAAGTCCTGTTCCAAGCAGAATGATAAGCTCATCATAATACTTGTAATAGACCTTATCGCTTTTTACAAAGGAAATCAGGCTTTCTTCCTGCATGGGCGAAAGAGGGATTTTCGGCTCGGTGTCATCCTCAATAACTGTATTGATAGGAAAGTCAAAAGGATTTTTCCTGATACAGTCATCCTGAATAGCGGTGTAAAAAGCTGCCTTTAGAGAACGCTTATGGTTGCTAATCGTGATAAAAGAATAGCCTTTTTCTTTCATGCGTAAAGCCCATTCCTTTGCATCGGACATTTTCACATTCTCAATGCTACATGCTCCGATTGTATCTTCCTTAATTATTCTCATGAGCTGCTTTCGCCCTTGCTTTGTACCATGCCTTACATTTGCATGATTTCGTATGTGCTTTTCGTAAAGCTGGCACACGGTCATTTTCTTTCCTACAGGGTCAATACCGTCATCAAGGTCTTTTTGTATTTCCTTGATTTTTTCACGCAGGGATTTATCCTCGCGTTTTCCTTTCGGTGTCTTATCCGTAGGAACTAATTTCCATGCGTATACAAACTGCGGCTTCCCAAAAGTATCTGTATATTTGTAAGCATATCTCCCGTCTTTTCTCTGGCTCTCACCTGACCGCAAAATTCGGTTTTTGCTGTCCCGTCTTTTTCCTGACATTTTATGCTCCTTTCCAAGACGGAAAGAGCCTTGATATGCTATATCTATTATACCATCGTCAAAGCTCGATCTCCATTAGATTGTGTCAACCGTATCGATCATTTTTTCAAACTGTCTGCGCTTGATCTGAATACGGTTGCCATTTAATATAACCCAATTTGCAGTAGGATTTTCTTCTGCCAGTTTTCGCAGCTTATTTTCTCCGATGCGAAAATACTTTGCCGCTTCTTCTATGGTAAGGGTATATTTCTCCCAGATAGGGACATCCGGTTGATTCATCTCATCGCCCCCTTTCTCAAAATAGGTATAGTAAAAGTTCTGATATTTATATTTAAGAAAGGCATTACCGGATGGCTGTAAGCCTTAGCCTCACGGGAGTTTCACCCATGCGTGGTTCTCACGCGGCCCTACCCATTGCCTGCGACGCTTCTAACGCTCGGACTGTGGCTGTAAGGGAGTATCATTATATATTTTGTGCTGTCATGGCTTGCAAGGCGCTACACTTGCTTTGTAGTAGAATATTTCTCGCTCGGCTTCCGTGTAGGGAAGTGTCATGGCGTATTCTCCGCACAGCTAAGGCACAAAAGGAAAGTGTCCGGTTTGCCCTATGATACGCCGCCGTTATCTTGCGGGTATGTTTGTCAAAGAACAGATTCAAGAATTTCCTGCCTTGTCTGCGGAAAGGGGAGCGCAGATCGTTACATTCTTAAATCTTGAAAATCAGGACAGCCTGCATGAGCTTTGAACGAAGGCGATCTCGTATATCCTCATCTATGCCGTAATAGGTATTTCCGCGTTCATCACGGAGCTTTCTCATAGAAAGGTGTGCGATATATCCTGCGTAATGCTTGCAAACAATATTCATTGCCTGCGGCTCTCCTTTGGTTGCGGCTATGATTACCGGATAAGGCAACAAGCCGCGTTCATCATCGGTTGTTTTACCAGTCTGGGTAGTCATAAGCGTGTTCCTCCAAATAGCGTTTTAACAGCTCAAATGAGCTGGTTCTTCGATACTGCACTGTACTTCTCGGAATCTGATAGAGTGCCGCGATTTCCGCATCGCTCATATCAAAGAAGTAGTAGAGCAGGACAGCTCTGCGTTTTTCTTCCGGCAAGCTGTGGATTGCGTCAGCGATAAGCTTTGCACTCAATTCTTTTCCGCCTGCGAAAAAGGTCTGTTCTTCTTTATCCTCTGCAAAGAAATCTTCACAGGTATAAAGCTGGTTTTCCTCTTTCGATGTCAGATCAGAAAAGTTAATTTCGTGTGCCTGCCGCTTCCTAATCTCCTTATGGGCATTGATACTTTCGTTCTTCAATGTCCGCTTGCAGAAGCCGTTAAATGCGCAGCGTATCTGCCATTCGGTTCTTTCAGGTTCATTCATGGTATTCACCTCCTTTCGCAGCCGCGAAAGCGGGTAGAATTTCCCCTTTCGTAAACCCTCAACAACGCAGAGCCCAAAACTGCCAAAGAAAAGCGAATATTTTTAGAAAAAAGTTTTTGCAAGCACAAAAAATCCCGACTGCGCAGGACAGCCGGGATCGGACATGAAAAGATAGCTATATGAATATGATTTAATGGTTCATTTATACAAGCATGGAAACCCAGAAATAGAATATATCTCTTTTAACAAGATTTTAAGATAACGAAAAATGAACACGGCGATACCTCCTTTGATACCGCCGTGTTTTCATATGCTATGATTGAGTTTAAACTCCCGCGCCTTTATTAATAACATAAAAACGGCGGTTTAACTTGATTTGTCTAATAATTTTAGTAGGAACATTCCGTGCAAACAAAAACGAAAGTCATTTTCATATTTGATGATACTGAAACAGCTGAATTAGCCATGTTTCTATATTTATATCTTTTATTTATTTCCTAAGAATATTAATATCGTGCGTACCCGTGCTAAGAAGTACAGTGTGATTTTCTACAGAATGAAACCCTCCAGATTTTGCTGCATCAGCAATTTGACCTTTTATTACACCTATCGGCATCCCCTGTAAATTAAATGCCATATAACCTAAAATCATATCCCACGGTCCGGAATAATCTGGTTCAATTCCTTCATTTAAGCACACAACTACTCCACCGGGATTTAATGCTTTTTTCAATTTTGCAAAGAAATTTGCACCGCCTGCAATGACGAACAACATAATGGATGAGCAGATGATTAAATCATATCCGCTACCAATATCATCGTTTATAAAGTCTCCAGTTTTAATGGAAACGCTATCTTGCATATTGCAACGTCTTATGGTTTCTTCAATAAGTGATTTCATATCCGGTCTATCAAAAAGAACTCCCGTACGATTGCTCGCGTCCTGTATAACTGCAACACCAAGACAACCTGCACCGCAGCCCAGATCCAATATTTTATGAATAGATTTATACTCGGGAAGAGAGCGGAGAATTTCTAACAGTTCATATTGACGTATCCCTGATTGAGCATCACGCATCGCATCGCCATAAGCTGCAAAATCCATAGAATGCTGTGTCCGTTCCTGCGGTTTAGGACCTTCCTTCACTTGCTGTGCCACATTTCCAAGGCTCATTCCTTGATTATTACAGAAAAATGTCAGCACGCTTCCCATATATGCAGGCTTCCCCTTAACAAGATATTTTGATGTTTCTGGCATATTACAAAATGTATCTCCATTTCGCTTAAGATAACCAAGACTATATAAACCTTTCAAAAGATTGAAGGTATTGGATTCATCCCAGCTCATTTTTTTAGATAGCTCTTTTGTGGTGATAGGATTTTCTAAATTTGAAAATACATCTAATTCAATGGCACCATGTATCAGTTGCTGATAAGCGGGGAGATACGGCAGTGTTGTAAGCTGTTCATAAATATTTATTTTGTTAATCATAGTAATTTATCCTTTCTTTATTTGTGGCATAATTTTTTCATTTTATATTTAACGGATATCAGTTTTATCGATAAATTTCAGATTGTGGGTTTTCAAGCTTTGCAAAACCGTTCGAAAGTCTCTTTCTTGCAACTTCAATATATGGATGTACAACGGCCTTTGCAGGACATTGATGATAACACTCGGCACATAAAATACAATGTTTAGGATCACGAACCATTTGTATTGTGTTATCAATATATGCAAACATATTGACAGGACATGCTGAAACACATCGTTTACAACCAATGCATTTTTCAGTATTGATTGCGACTTTCTTATATTTTCCATGAATTTTTTCCTGGCTGAAAATGCGGAACATAATGCGTTTCATAAATGGTGCATACGCAAGTTTCTTTTCTACATTGACCATAGCTATCTTGTCGTTTACAACCTTTTCTGCTATTTCTGCCGCTTCTGCAAGGATTTGATCCTCAACTGTTCCCGGCAGATTTGGATTGATCCGTTTTTTGAAAGTTGATGTCAAAGTATGCTCCGCAGCAATCTTAATGCCCATAATCGGAATATATCCTTTGTCATTAAGCGCTTTACCCATTTCTTCCAGTGCAACACTGCTGTGTACTCCTCCATATGTTACAAGCGGAATCGCAGGAATCTGTTTTTCCTTTTTCCGAGGAAGTGCGCGTATTGTCCTGAGCATATTTTGCTCACAATGTCCAGCATATACCGGGGCACAGGGAATCAATAAATGATGTTCTCCAAGATCATCAACCAGTGTTTTTGTAATTGTGAAATCCTGAAGATACTTATCGTTTTTTGTGATGTTAATCATATGACAGGAAATTCCGTTATCTTCAAGAAGACTCATGAATTTTCGTGCAGCAATGAGAGTATGTCCTGATGGACTGAATACAATAAAAACAGCTTTCATTATATATCACTGTCCTTCCGTTTATCATCAAAATAATAATGGCCACCATTTCCATAATCCCAACTTCCAACCCTTGCTCCCAATTCAAAATGTAATTTGGCAATCCCAAGATCAATTATCGCAGTTTCTGTTGGAATTGTAATGGAAGCAGTTACCTGTCCATCCTTATATTTGAATACAAATGGGCGTAAATTTCTTGCGGTAGGTGCAAGATAAACAGAATCCATACCTTGCTTAAACCACTCCGGCACAGGCTCTTCCGCTTCTATTAAAGCTTTCTTAGATTTATTTTGTCTGTGCATACCATATTCCATCATTCGTTCTTTAAGTGAATGCTTTTCATCTGAATATCCGATAGCTATAACGCAATCCAGCACTTCATTTCCTTCGCATAATTCCTTCGCTGCATTTTTATCATAACTTGTCCCAACCCAGCATGTGGATAGACCCATTGCAGTTGCTTCAAGAATTAACTTTTCGCCAAAACGACCTACTTTTTCCATACGATTTAGAAGTGTTTTGCTTCCAATCATGGCAATGTAGTTCTGAACACCTACAAACAGACCATAGCTTTTGCGAAATCCGTCAAAAAGCTTCCCTCCATTCCCAATTATCAATTTCATATTAAGTCCGGATTCTCTATTGTACAAAGCGATGCTATCTTCGAGTTCTTTTACATATTTTGAATCAATTGGTTTATCTATATACTTCCTGCGGGAGCATCTTTTTTTTATGGCAGAAAGATACTTTTCAATTTCCATTTTGTCTCCTCCTTCGCACAAAAATCTTGAAAACTTATTTTGTTTAATATATAATTAAGTTAGTTTTATCTAACTTATGTTTTATTTTACTTATTCATATCTTTAGCGTCAATGAAAGATATCAATAATTAGCTATTAGCACAAATCATTTGTCGAATGGAGAAAATATAATTTTATGAGCAGACAATTAGAAAAAATGTATAAGGATATTTTTACAGGCAGGGGTGTTATTCCATGTGAACCTGTACCGGGATTTAATCCGAATGGTAAATTTTATAAAATGAATCCTGAGCTTGGCAAGGGATATTGTTGGGTTTATCAATGTAATCCGTATGTGACTATCACCATTATGGATCAGATTCACTATGAAGATACCTATTGTGCTTTTGAACAACCGGAATATATTTGTGTTGGTTATTTCTACTCCGTTTCCGGCGAAATATTGACACCTTATCGTCGTTTGACATCCGGAGCAATTCAAGCGTATGTAGGGGAAAAGAGTGAATATCGTATGATACTTCACAAAAAAATTCCTATCGATAGTATAAGCATTACCTTTATGCCTGAATATTATAAGAAATATTTAAATGAACAATACCCTGACATTTATGAAAATCCTTCAGAAGCATTTAGACAGATAGACGGCTGTTCCAATTTTCCCGAATTGGTCATGGTTTTCAATCAGCTCAAAAATTATATGGGAGACGGCATATCGGCAAAGCTGTTTTATGAAAGTAAGGTAAATGAAGCCCTCTCCGTAATTCTTGAAAAAGCAAAAAAACAAAATAAAGAACGTGGCAAACAACGTTTTTCAATGCCTAATGATGACTTGGATGCCATAATATCCGTATCCAATTATATTAACGACCATTATGCCGCGGATATCAGGATCGATTTTCTTGCACAAATTGCATGCATGAGCCAAGCTAAGCTGAAATATATATTCAAGGATGTATATCGGATGAGCATTCAGCAATATATTGTTACACGTCGTATTACACATGCTGAACATCTCCTTAGAGATACAGTACTTCCGGTATCTCAAATTGCCGAAATGGTCGGTTATAAACATATAAGCAGTCTGTCTGATATGTTTAGACAGCATACAGGAATGAAGCCTACCGAATACAGGGAAAAAATGCAGATGATAATAAATAAGTGATTAGGTTATTTTATGATATGAGTAACCAATGATAATGGGTAGATATCGCCTAAACAAAAGAGATAAAAAGACGAAGAAACAGACATCTAATGTGTCAAATACTAATTGAACAGATCTTACAAAATAAACGTTGCTGTTATATAAATTGCAGCGTTTTTCTTTGCAATCTTTGGCAAAAAGTGAATTTCCGTTGTTGTAGAGATTAAGGGATAAGTGGAATAGCAAGCATAGGAAAGGGGTACCCTTTCCGTAAAAATCTCTATTTTTCGCAGTTCCGGCAATAGAGATTTTGCTTGTTGGGAAGTTTCCCAAACCCTCTATGAAAACGGAAAGGAAATTCACCTATGAATAACAGAAAAAGAAATGTGCAGATAAAATTTCGTGTTACGGAAGAAGAACGAAACTTGATTGAAGAAAAAATGAAACAGGTGCCTACAAGAAATATGGAAGCGTACCTTCGGAAAATGGCGATAGACGGATATATCATTCAGGTAGATCACAGCGATATAAAGAAAATGACGGCAGAGCTTCAAAAAATCGGGGTCAACATCAATCAGATTGCAAAAAGAGCGAACACGACGGGAAATGTGTATCAGGAAGATATAGAAGAAATCAAAGGAGCCTTAAAAGAGATATGGCGGTTACAAAGATTAAACCTATTAAAATCACATTAAAAAAAGCTCTTGAATATATCCAAAACCCCAATAAAACCGATGACAAAATGCTCGTTTCCTCTTTCGGATGCAGCTATGAAACCGCAGAT
Source organism: Lachnospiraceae bacterium oral taxon 500 (assembly GCA_002999035.1). Taxonomy (NCBI): domain Bacteria; kingdom Bacillati; phylum Bacillota; class Clostridia; order Lachnospirales; family Lachnospiraceae; species Lachnospiraceae bacterium oral taxon 500. The sequence continues at coordinate 76,277 of CP027241.1, read as the reverse complement.
ATAGAATTTGCCTTTACGCTTTCACAGGCACTTGATAAAGGAAACAATTTAGCCCATCACCTGATACAGTCCTTTGAACTGGGAGAGGTCAGCTTTGAAAAAGCCCATGAGATTGGAAAGCAGCTTGCAGATGCTGTAACGAAAGGACAGTATGAATATGTCCTAACCACTCATATTGATAAAGGGCACGTCCATAATCACATCATTTTTTGTGCCGTCAATTTCGTGGATTATCACAAATATAATTCCAACAAAAGAAGCTATTACGGAATCAGAAATATCAGCGACCGCTTATGCTATGAAAACGGTCTGTCGGTCATCACTCCGGAAAAAGGACAAAAAGGAAAAAGCTATATTGAGTATCAGGCGGAAAAGAAAGGTACAAGTTGGAAAGGCAAAATGAAAGAAGCGGTTGATCTTCTGATTCCTCAGATAAAGGATTTTGAAGAACTTTTAGAGAAGCTTCAAGCTTCCGGCTATGAAATCAAACGCGGAAAATATATTTCCTGCAGGGCACCCGGACAGGAGCGATTTACAAGACTGAAAACCCTCGGAGCAGATTATACGGAAGAAGCAATCAGAAAACGGATTGCAGGAATAAAGAGCCGCACCGGAAAGAAATTGACAAAAGAGAACGGAATATCCCTACTGATTGATATTGAAAACAATATCAAGGCACAGCAGTCGGCAGGCTATGAGCATTGGGCGAAAATATATAATCTGAAACAGGCTGCAAAGACAATGAATTTCCTTACGGAAAATAACATCTTGCAGTATGAAGATCTGATAAAGAAAATAGATGAAATTATCCTTGACAGTGAACAGACAGCATGCAGCTTAAAGCAGAACGAAAAGAAACTTTCCGATATGGCTGTTCTTATAAAAAATATCTCAACCTATCAAAAGACAAAGGATATTTACAGAGGATATATCAAGGCAAAGGATAAGGAAGCATACAGGCGTAAATACGAAAGCAACCTGATCCTTTATGAAGCTGCGACAAAGGCGTTAAAGGATGCAGGCATTAAAAAGCTTTCGAATCCTACCACTTTGCAGAAAGAATATTCCGTCCTGCAAAAGCATAAGGAAGTTCTCTATTCCGATTATGGAAAGTTCAAAAGTAAAGTCAAAGAATATCAGAGGATCAAGCAAAATGTTGATACGATTTTACAAAGAGAAAATACAGGCAAGGAGCATACAAAGACCCTTGAATGATTCTTCTTGTTGACGGAGAATAAATTTCATGGTATGCTATGACTAACTAAAGAAACGGGAAAGACAATATATTTAAGGACAGAAAGCAGTTCCCGAAAGAAAAAGAGCTGATATTATGACGCGCGGAGAAATATGGAAAGATTTTTTTAAGAAAGTAATAGTGCCTGTTCTGCTGACAGCATTTCTCTTTTATTGGGGAAAAAGCATCTTTACACAAAACGGAGAAACAAACTTTTTTTATGTATGGCTGTTTTGCGGCGTTCCTTTCGGTATCAGAAGAATGTTTTTATGGCTGATTCCGGTAAATCATGACTTTACTGCCACGGTGGGAATATTTACGGTAAATATCATAGCAGGCGGAATGATCGGCTTTGTTGTTCTTCTGTGGAAGCTGCTTGTCGCTGCATGCTATATCCCGCTTACGGCATACCAGCTGCTCACTGCCGGGAAAATAGTAAGATAGATGTTCATGTTGAGAATTAAAGAGAAACGAGGTTTCTATGGATATAATAAGAGCGATTTTGGATGGGATCATGATGGCGGTCTATTTCAATGGACTGGCCGCCGTATTTATTTTAATTAACTCACGATACTTTTTCAGCAGTTACCCGAAGTCCATTCAACAAGCAGCGCCGAATCCTGCAACAAAAGAAGAAAAGAAAGCAGGTGCGAAAATCATGTGTTTTTTGCTTTTGCCGCTGTTTCTCTATGGAGCGGTCAGCGCCGTTTATGCGGGAACGAGCGATTTTTGGATGCTGTTCCTGTCCGGCTGTGAACTTCGGTGACCTGATCTTTCTTGACGGAGTGCTGTTCTCAAAGCAGAAAACTCGCGTTATGCTTCCGGGGACAGAAGATCACCCTGATTATGAAACAAAAAATTGGATGCGAAAACTCGCTCTGCCGGAACATTTGTTTTTCTGGCCGTTTCTTATTGTGCCTCTTTATGCGCTTATACAGACAGGGCTTGCGCTTTTGATCCGGCATTTTGTCGTTCTTACATTTTAGGAGTTGGAAAAGGAATTACCCATGAAATTAAGCCATATCATTTTAAAAGTCGAGCGGCTTGACCGCGCTGTGCAGGAATACAGGGAAAAGGGCTTTGCCGTTGAATACGGGAGAAAGAAAAATCCCATCAACGCATTGATCTACTTCTCAAACGGTCCCTTTATCGAGCTTTTGGACGGAACACGGATGCCCGGAGCAGCAAAGACCGCCATGCGTTTCTTTGGGAAAGGCATGATCATTGACAGATTGCAGCGCCTTGACGACTGCACCCCGGGCTATTGCGAGCTTGCCCTTGAGAACTATGAAACCGACCTGAACAGAGAAATTGCTATTTTGCAAAAGCACGGAATTAAAAGCTGCAAGGCGCCCAACCGCCGGGTAGATACCCACGGCAGAGATCTGCGCTTCCGCCTTGCTTTTCCGGAGGCTCTGGATGTCCCGTTCCTGATGACTTATTTTTCCGTTGATCCGAAGCCTGTAAATTTTGTCCATCCGAATGGGATCCGGGAGGTCGGCAAGGTCGTCTACGGCACCGATCCCTCCCGCTTTGCGGTGATCCAGGAGCTGTGCGACGATAAGCGGCTGGAGCTTACAGAGGGCGGCGGGATCCATGTAGAATTTATAAAATCGGATAAGGGCAATGTATGAGCAGGGTGATCGTCAAAAGCTCTGTATTCCCGGCCGGAGTAGAAGTAGTATGGGAAAAGCTGCAAAACCTTTCCTCCCTGCAATATGTCGCCGCACCCTTTGAACCGGCGGACGGCAGGAACGATCTGATATGGAGCTGCGGAGAGATATTCCGGTTCCGCCTCCGCCTGTTCGGGCTGCTTTCCTTTGGGATCCATACCATACGGATCGTGACCTTTGACCGCGAAACGCTTACGATCTATTCCAATGAGGGCAATCCCCATGTGCCGGTATGGAACCATCGGATCAGCTTAAAGCCCTTAGGCAACAACCATACGCAGTACAAGGACGAGGTGGAGATCGACGCCGGATGGAAAACAGCGTTCGTCTGCCTCTGGGCAAAGCTATTCTATGCGCACCGGCAGAGGAAATGGAAAAAGCTGCTGAAATAAGAAGGTTACATATAGAAAGAGGATACAATGGAGACGAAAAGAGAAGAAATCATCCGCAAATGGTTTTCGATGTGGCTTTCAAAGGAGGATGGCGGAATTTTAGAACTGTTTTCTCTGAACGCAGTTTATATCGAAAGCTGGGGACCGGAATATCACGGAAGCGAAAAGATCAGGCACTGGTTTCAGGAATGGAATGAGCGCGGCAATGTCCTGAAATGGGAGATCCAGGGGTTCTTCCACAGCGGTGATCAAACGACGGTATGCTGGTTCTTTTCATGCAGGATGAAAGACGGCACGGAGCAGGCCTTTGACGGCATCTCGCTCATCACATGGGATATGAACGGAAAAATCGCAGAGCTTAAAGAGTACGGCTGCAATATAGAAAGATATGATCCCTATGCAGATGGCGAAAATCCCGTATTCAGAGATGAAAAATCGTTATGGTTCTAATAACAAAAAAACAGCGGACGCAGCGGCCACAAATACATGGCTGCCGCGTCCGTTTTTCTCTTGAATTTTTTCCTTGTGTTACGCAGTTAAACCTCATTTTTAAGGATATAGGTATGAATCCCTGCCGCAAGCTGAAACTCTCCTAAAAAGCAAGCATATTATATAGAGCATTTCCACCCTCTATTTCGTAACAAGGCTTCTCTTTTTTCGCATTCTTTCCGCCGCCTGCTTTCTTGTGATTTTCTTTCTGCAATCGGGGCAATATTTCGCATTGTTAGATTTTGATGCAAAGGGCGCTCCGCATACGGTGCAGCGGCGTTTTTCTTCCGGGGCGTAAAGCTCTGCAAAAAGCTCTCTGTCAAGAGGAAGCACCGCGTCTGAAAACCAGCGGCAAAGAAGGGAGCAGGATATAAGCTGTGGGCAGGGGCAGGCTTCTCCGTCATCAAGCAAAATGCAGTTTCCGTTATCAAAGTTGCAGCATTCTTTTTTTATAAGGCGATTGACACGCTTTACCTGTTTGGGTGAAAGCGTTTTTGACTTCCTCATATTTCATCGGCGGGATCAATGGAAAGCGCGGCAAATTCCTCATCGGACAGGCTGTTTACCTTTTTGACCGTGCGCTTTGCAAGCTCCCGCATATCATAATCCATAAAGGAAAGTGCAAATGCAATTTTCTCCGTTACTTCCTCCTTGGTTTCGCCCCTGTAAATAGCCAGTAAATTCATTTCTTCAACTGTAAAAGGATTCATGCTATACCTCCAATTCATGATTTTTTGTTTTCGTGTTATGTTTTTTCTGTTCAGACTGTTTCTTTGCTTCCTTTAGCTGCTCCCTGATAGACGGCTTTTTCTCCGGCTCATCAGGGCTGCGAGGTTCCGCCTTACTTTACCTGCACGCTTACATCCTTTTCCTGTGAAGCTTCTTCCTGCATTTTCTCAAAATCATCTATGGAGATTTCTTCTAATCCTTGCCCTGAAAGCTCGTGCATTTTTAGGATTTCATCACGGGCTTTTTCAATGGGGATTTCCTCATTATCAAGCTGTCCGCCGTCAAGGTCTGTAAAGTCCGGCTGATACAAAGTATAGTCGTAGCCTGTTTCGCAGGTCTGAATATATAAATAGTTTCCACTTTCAAGCAGGTAAGCCGCTTCCTGTTTTTCTTCCTGTAAAGGCGATTTCGTTTCTTTTTCTGAAAGCTCATTTTCTCTTTCCCTTTGAAGCTCCTTAAAATGTCCGTCTATGCTGTCAATCAGCTCCGATGCGGCAAGGCGGATGGCTTCAAGAGAGCCTTTTAATTCGGACAATTCCTTTCCGCTGCTCCAGCCTGCAACATATCCGAAAGAATAGTCGGATGTATCAAGTCCGTAGTGCCGGCATACGGTATAGGCGACGCTTTCCGCCTCAACCTCTCGGGTACGCTGGTTCGGGTGATTTCCTTTTTCTTCTTTCGGTGCATTCAGGTCAATGTCATGCAGCTTTGCATGGGCGATTTCGTGAATGGCGGTCTTTAGCGTTTGCAGCTCGCTCATGTTATCGTCAATAGCAATTCTTTTTTCTGCAAGGTGATAGTAACCGTGGGCGCTTCCCTCGATATGCTCAAGGGCAATCGGAACAGGAGATGCCTTTTTCAGTGCCGTAGCGATCGTGGTATTCATCAAAGATAAGGGTTCCCTGTTTCATAAATTTTCTCCTTTAGAAGTCATTTCTTCCGTACATATCGTGATTAACAAGCGCGGTGTAATAGTTTCCTATTGTTGACGGGGCGTTGAAAAGCACTGCCTTTAGATACTGCTTGATGTTTCTTACCTTTGTGGTATTTTCCTGCATACAGTCAAGAACAAACTCAATGTGGCTGCTGTCAAGCTTCATAAATTTTGCCTTTACAAGCTCCGCCGGGTATTCATCGCCTGCAATCAGGATTTTCTTTCTTTGGCTGCATACGGTTTCAAGAATGAGGTCAAGGATTTCATCAATGCGATCACGGTCAAGGCGTTTTGCGTTTATGAGGTGTTCATACTCGATATGCCTCTACTTCGTAACATGGGCATAAAAAAAGCGGTGTTCTTATACTTCCTTTACAGAAGCAAAAGATCACCGCTTTTACGATTTCCTATTTAATTTTGGTCCCTGCAACATACCTTTCGTATCTGTGGTAAAATACCTTTATTCGCAAGAGTTTTTACAGCACATCAAGGCTCTTTCCTCAAAAGTAGTAAATTGGTAGTAAATTCAACTTGTACTCTTGCAAATTTCCTTGTATTTCAAGGGGTTTGAGGGTTAGTTATTAAAGTTTAGTATAATTCAACGTATACGCTTGCGCGCTTCAAATTTGAAAGTTGTAATCGGGATATAATCGAAATCCGATAAAATTTGTACGAATACTGTAGGGCAGGAAAAACAATACTCCTCTAAAATATAGTCGAAAGGAGGAAAATGAAATGAATATCATAAAATCGTTTAATAATACGATTGATTATCTTGAAACAGTTCTTGATGATGAGATAGATGAAAGGAAGGTAACTCAGTTATCCGGATATTCTTATGCTATGTTCAGCCGCTTGTTTTCTATTCTAACGGAAACAACTCTGTCAGAATATTTAAGAAGCAGAAGATTAACAGAAGCTGCTATTGACCTAAGAGATACGGATGAGAAGATAATAGACATAGCATTCAGGTTTGGTTATGAATCATCGGATTCATTTGGAACTGCATTTAAGACTTTTCATGGATTTACTCCTTCAGAAGTAAGAACAGGGAAACCGTTCAAATTAGTTTCACGAGTGCAGTTAGCACTAAGTGTCAGAGGAGGAAGAAGCATGAACATTACAATTCAAAAGAAAGAAGCATTCACAGTTGCCGGTGTAAACGAACAAAACATCAATTCATCCTTGTGTCCGGCTGTATGGCATCAACTATATGAAAAGTATAGCCATGATGAATTGGCAAAACTTGGAGATGGAGAGAGTGTCGGTGTTTGCCATGATGTGGAAAATCCAAGCACAATAAACTATATGGCAGGCTATATTGTTGCCGATGTCGATACAGCAAAAAGTATGGGTTTAGATGTTTTGGCAGTAAAGGAAGCAGAATATGCAGTTGTAGAATTAAAGGGAAGTGTGCCGGAGTGTATTCATAACGGTTGGAAATATGTGATGGAAGTATTTTTTCCGGAACATGGTTATGCACATTCGGGAAGTCCTGATTTTGAATATTACTATGAAGGAGATATGCACAGTCCCGAGTATAAAATGGAACTTTGGATTCCTGTATGTAGAGCTTAGTAAGGTTTCGCTGCCTAAAACAATGGAATAAAAGCTATGCTGTTGCAATTCATTAAACAGTAAGTCAAAGTGATTTACTGTTTTTTTATTATGCATTTTTTATTTACAAAATCGTATTCTAGTGATAGAATATATATAAAAATAACTATCAGAGGAGAAAGTTGCCCATGGTTTTTGATTTTAAGAAAGAATTTAAGGAGTTTTATCCAACTAAGACAAATCCGGTGATTGTTAAGATTCCCAAAATGAATTTTTTAGCAGTTCGAGGTAAAGGAAATCCGAATGAGGAAGGTGGCGAGTATAAACAAGCCATTAACTTACTTTACCCGCTTGCCTATACCATCAAGATGAGTAAAAACACAGATTACCGCATGGATGGCTACTTTGATTTCGTTGTGCCACCATTAGAAGGTTTTTGGTGGCAGGAAGGTATTAAAGGTGTTGATTATGAACGTAAAAGCGATTTTCAATTTATCTCTCTCCTTCGTCTGCCGGATTTTGTAAGCAAAGAAAATTTTGACTGGGCTATCCAGCAAGCGACAATTAAGAAGCAAATGGATTTTTCCAAGGTGGAATACTTTACTTATGACGAAGGTTTATGTGTTCAATGTTTGCATGTCGGTTCTTATAATGATGAGCCCATAACAGTTGAACGAATGCATGCTTATATGGAAAATGAAGGCTATCAACTGGATATTACAGATGAGCGTATGCACCATGAAATCTATATCAGCGATTTTCGTAAAACAGAGCCTGCCAAACTGAAAACTATTCTCAGACATCCGATTAAAAAGAAATAGGGAGAATAAAAAATGGTTATCAAGACATCCCTAACAGAGGAATTAATCCTCGGTATATTAGCAGAGCAGCCGCATCATGGTTATCAGATTGAAAAAATTATTGTTGATAGAGATATGAGAAAATGGACAGACGTAGGTTTTTCTTCAATTTATTATGTACTTGAAAAATTGGAGAAGAAAGGTCTGGCAAAGAGTATGCCGGCAAAGGGAAAAGATAAAAAAGAGTATAGCATTACAAAGCTGGGTTTAACAGTTTTGATTGAAAAAACGCGTCAGCGATTAGTAGAACGACAGCCGGCGAACTCACATTTTATGACTGCATTGGCAAATAGTCAGAATATGTCCGCTAAAGAGTTATTGCGGGCTCTTACGGAACGAAAATATATTTTGGAAAAGGATTTGCAAGTCTTGAAGAATCAACAAGCAGGAGGACAATACCTGCCAAGGTCTGCCAGACAGTTATTCAGTTTGGGTCTAACTATGCTCCAAGCAGAGCTAAATTGGTTAGAGTCTGAAATTCAAGATTTACAAGCACAATAAAATTTAAAGTTTTTTCAGAGGAGATAGTATATGAAGTTGGATGTACAACCATTCATAGGACGGCATTGTGAAGAAACTTTGGCCAATATAAAAGAGTTAAAAACCACAATTATTAAAGAGCCAGATGCAAAGACGCAGAGTCGATAATGTAAGATATAAAATCTTATGTTGTCGGCTCTTTTGTATGGGAGAATTGCTATGAAAAAATATATTACAAGCCAGTTTTGCACGGCGATTATTTACAAGGGTGACGCATCACCATCTATACAAAAGAATTCTCCGTGTTTTTTCGCTTTCACAAGAAAAAACACCCGAAAGCCTATGCAGCAAGGCTTTACGAGCATTTAAGAATACTCAAAATGATAATGGAAAATTTGTGATATGTTTATTGTACAGAATTAGAGAGAGAGGGCATATATTTCCGCTTCGATAGGCTGGAAATATTCTGAAATTAGTGATACAATAAGAATATTGATTTAAGCGAATTGCGATGCCGTCGGCAGAAGTGCGCAGCGCTTCGGTCAAGAGAAAGTTAAGTCATTACAAACAGTTGACCAGTCAACTATCAAAGAGGAAGATTATGAGTAATAAAGTTGTACTGCACTATGTACCGGATTATGACGCGGGGAAGGCAGAGGCCGGCTTTGGGCCGGAGCTGTTTGCGGGCAGGCCTGACCGCTATCGGCCGGCGTTAGCGCAACTGGCGGCAGCCATCGCGGCGGTTAGCTGCGACCGGGTTGGCCGGCCGGGGGAGGCGCGGTATTTGGCGCCGGCTTTGGCGGAAGATTTACAAATGCAGGATATTTCGCTGTACAGCTATAACCGCTGTGCTTATGATAAAACCAAAGTCAAAACAGAAAAATTGGGGCGGAATCAACAGGCTTTTGCCTTTTCTCTTTCTCATCGGTTGATGCAAGGAGAAAACGAAGAGTTCGAACTGATTCTGATTACGCTGCGGGGAACGGAAACAGTTTCTGAGAGCCTGATTCATGATTTTTGGGGCACCGTCGGCAATCTCCGGGCGGAAAATTGGCACGGCTATCCGACGTATCGGCCGTTTGTTCTTTTTGCGAAAAAAGTGCTGACCGGACTGAGCCGGTATTTGAAGCGCTATGAAAAAAACTGGCAGGGCCGAAAGCTGAAATATTTAATTATCGGCTACAGCCTGGGCGGGGCGGCGGCGCAGCTGATTTCAGCGCGTTTGACCGACTTCGGGCAAACGGTGTTTGCCTATACCTTTGGTTCGCTCAATGCCCTGACGGAGGACGGAAGAAATCGTTATCCCAATATTTGGAATATTTTTAACGCCTATGACAGCTATGGGCCGGAAGGTTTCGGCGCACTGGGCTTTCGGCCGGCCGGCGGCAGACGGACAATGTATCATAAGTTTGGTCACGTGTTGGTGTTTCGGCGGGATTATACCAAGGTCTTTCCCCGCTGGGCAGCCGTTAAAAATCATCGGATGCCGGGCTATTACCATGCGGTCAAAGCCATCAATGCGGGTTTAAGAAAAAGCAGCAGCTACCGTTCCGATAAGCGGAGCTTTGCTTAAAACTCAAACACCTTTTTTCTTGCAAAACATAGGGCAAAATGCTATACTGTATGGAAAAAGGAAGTCAGGCGATTTGCAGCTTCTATAGGGGAAAGTTGAGAAAATCAGAAAGGACACAGGAAATGAGAGAACAACTGGAAGCAATCAGACAGAAAGCATTAAGCGGAATCCAAGCGGCGACGGATTTGAAAAATCTGGAAACCATTCGGGTTGAAATGCTGGGCAAGAAAGGCGAACTGACGGCGCTGCTTAAAGGGATGAGGGATCTATCGGAAGAAGAGCGGCCGAAGATGGGGCAGCTGGTCAATGAAGTCCGGCAGGTGATGGAAGATATGCTGGAAACACGGCGCAAAGAATTGGCCGACCGGGCCTTGAACCTGAAGCTGGCCGTGGAAAAAATAGATGTGACGCTGCCGGCCAGACTCCCCGAGTTGGGTCATCGTCATCCGATGAAAACCGTGCTCGAGGACATTAAAAATATTTTTATCGGCATGGGCTATTCCATTGCCGAAGGGCCGGAGATTGAAAATGCCTATTATAACTTTGATGCCCTGAATATTCCCGAGGAGCATCCGGCCAAGGACGAGCAGGATACGCTGTATTTTAACCCGAATCTGATGCTGCGGACGGCAACCTCGCCGGTACAGGTCAGAGTGATGGAAAAGACCCAGCCGCCGATTCGGATTATTGCGCCGGGACGGGTCTATCGTTCGGATGAGGTGGATGCAACCCATTCGCCGATTTTTCATCAGATTGAGGGTCTGGTAGTTGATAAAAATGTAACGATGGGCGACTTAAAAGGAGCGCTGGAAGTCTTTATTAAAAACCTATACGGCGATGAAGTCAAGGTTAAGTTCCGGCCGCATTTTTTCCCGTTTACCGAGCCGAGTGCGGAAGTTGATATGTCCTGCGTGATTTGCGGCGGACATGACCATGAATGTAAGGTTTGCAAGGGCACGGGCTGGATTGAAATCTTAGGCTGCGGCATGGTTCATCCCAATGTCCTGAAGATGAGCGGAATTGACCCGGAAGTATACAGCGGTTTTGCCTTTGGTATGGGTTTGGAGAGAATCACAATGCTGCGCTACGGGATCAATGATATTCGACTGTTTTATGAAAACGACAAACGCTTTTTAGAGCAATTTTAGGAGGCTGACAATGAATATTTCAATGAAGTGGCTGTCTGAATATGTAGAAACAACGCCTGATATTGCGGCGTTTTGTGATAAAATGACAATGACCGGCACCAAGGTTGAACGGGCGGAAACCTCCGGCGAGGAGATTCAGCGCGTGGTTTTGGGCCGGATTTTATCAGTGGAGGCACATCCGGATGCCGATAAATTAGTGGTAACACAGGTTGCTGTCGGCAGCGAAACGATTCAAGTCGTAACCGGTGCCAAGAATATTGCGGCCGGCGATTATGTGCCGGTGGCTCTGGTTGGGGCTTCGCTGGCGGGCGGCGTAAAGATTAAAAGCGGTAAGCTCCGGGGAGTGGAGTCAAGCGGCATGATGTGCTCGGTTGAAGAACTGGGCTTAAGCCGGGAGGACTTCCCGGAAGCGCCGGAGCATGGGATTTATATTTTTGATGAAGCACTGCTGAAGGAAAAAGGTGTGGCTTTGGGAGATGAAGTCAAGGCTTTGTTCGGCTTGGGCGATACGGTTGTCGAGTATGAGATTACCTCTAACCGGGCGGACTGCTTTTCGGTGATTGGCGTGGCCAGAGAAGCGGCGGCTGCTTTTGACCGCCGGCTGACGCTGCCATCCCTTTCTTTTCCGGAAGTCAGAGGCAATATTCGGGAAATGGTTAAAATTTCTGTTCCGGCAGCGGATTTGTGCTATCGCTATATCGGCAAAATCGTGAAAAATATTCAAGTCAAGCCCTCGCCCCGGTGGTTTCAGGAAAAAATCCGGTCAGCCGGGCTGCGGCCGATCAATAATATTGTTGATATCACTAATTTTGTGATGTTGGAAACCGGCCAGCCGATGCATGCCTTTGATTTGACCAAGCTATCCGGCGCCGAGATTATCGTCCGGCGGGCGCAGGCCGGAGAACAGATGCAGACCTTAGACGGAATAGACCGTAATTTAGATGAAACCATGCTGGTGATTGCCGATGCCGAAAAAGCGGTCGGCATTGCCGGGGTAATGGGCGGCGAACTGTCTAAGATTACCGAGGAAACCACCACGATTTTATTTGAAGCGGCGACCTTTAACGGTACGAATATTCGTCATACCAGCAAAAAATTGGGCTTGCGCTCGGATTCGTCCTCCCGTTTTGAAAAGCATTTGGATCCGAATCTGGCCGAGTTTGCCATTAAAAGAGCCTGTGCTTTGATTGCCGAGCTGGAGGCCGGAGAAATTATCGAAGGCCAGATTGATATTTATCCCGAGCCGCGAAAAGAAAGAACACTGCCCTATGATGCGGCGGCGATTAACCGGCTGCTGGGCACGGAGCTGACCGGGCAGGAAATGGCGGCTATTTTCCGGCGGCTGACCTTTACGGTTGATGAAGCGGCCGGTCAGGTCACGATTCCGACTTACCGGGCCGATGTTGAGGGCATGGCGGATTTGGCTGAAGAAGTTGCCCGGATTTATGGATATGACCGGATTGCTACCACCATTAACAGCGAAAATCCGACGGTCGGCCATAAGAGCTTTAACCAGAAAGCGGAAGATACCGTAGTAGCGGCGCTGCTGGCAATGGGAGCAAATGAGGCGGTGGAATACTCATTTGAAAGCCCCAAGGTCTTTGAAAAATTGCGGCTTTCCCCGGAACATGCCTATCGCCGGGCATTGGTTATCCAAAATCCTTTGGGCGAGGATTTCAGTATGATGCGGACGTGCATGCTGAACGGTATTTTAACCTCGCTGGCTACCAATTACAATCACCGCAACAGTGATGTGACCTTATTTGAAATTGGCCGGATTTATCTGCCTACCGCCGAACCGGTAGACAACAGCGATAAAAACGCCGAAATGCCGCAGGAGAAAAACTGCCTGATTGTCGGCCACTACGGCAAAAAGGATTTCTTTGATATGAAAGGAATTGCTGAAACCTTGGCGGCTAAACTGGGGGAAAGCTTCCGCTATCAGCCGTCAGCACATTCCTTCTTTCACCCGAACCGGCAGGCCGATATTTTGCTGGCAGAGCGGCCGGTGGGTTATTTGGGCGAAGTGCATCCGCTGACTGCCGAAAATTATGAAATCGGCGCCAGAACTTATTTGCTGATGCTGGAACTGGATGAAATTTTCCAGAACATCAATCCGGCAAAAAAATACGAAGCAATTCCCAAGTATCCGGCAGTCAGCCGGGATTTGGCACTGCTGGTCAAAGAAGAAGTGCTGGCCGCTCAAATTGAAGAAATTTTCCGGACCGAATCCGGCAAGCTTCTGGAAAAAGCGGAATTGTTCGATCTGTATCAGGGGGAACAAATCGAAAAGGGTTATAAATCAATGGCTTATGCCTTAAAGCTGCGGAGTAAGGATCATACCTTAACGGAAAATGAAATCAATCAGGTGATTGACCGAATTTTACGCAAGCTCGAAACGGCATACGGAATCAGACTGAGAGATTGAGATGATGGAAAAAACAAATACTCTGGCCGGAAGAACGCAGGACTATGACTTCTTCCTGCCGGAGGAATTAATTGCGCAGATGCCGCTGAAAGTCCGGTCGGATTCGCGGCTGATGGTCTTAAACCGGGCGGAGCAGACGATCCGGAACCGGAAGTTTACCGATATTTTGGATTATTTGCAGCCGGGCGATTGTTTGGTCTTAAATGATAGCCGGGTGCTGCCGGCCAGATTGATCGGAGAAATTAAAGACCGAAAGGCAGCAGCCGAAGTTTTGCTTCTGACCAGAAAAAGCGACAGACAGTGGGAAGTACTGACTAAACCCGGCAAAAAAACCAGAACCGGAGCGGTTTTGAGTTTTGGCGGCGGTCGGCTGACCGGCCGGATTGTCGATGTTCTGGAGAACGGCAACCGGCTGATCGAGTTTGAACTGGACGGTATTTTTGAGGAAGTTTTGGACGAATTAGGCACGATGCCGCTGCCGCCGTATATTCATGAGCGCTTGGAGGATCAGGAGCGCTATCAGACCGTTTACTGTAAGTACAAGGGCTCTTCGGCGGCACCGACGGCCGGGCTGCACTTTACCGAGGAACTTTTGACAACAATTCAGAATCGCGGTGTCAGTTTGGCCTTTGTTACTTTGCATGTCGGGCTGGGAACTTTTCGGCCGGTTAAGGCGGAAAATGTTTTGGAGCATCAGATGCATGCCGAGTTTTGCCAGATCCGGCAGAAAGACGCAGATTTGATCAATCAGGCCAAGGCCGGCGGCGGTCGGGTGATTGCGGTCGGAACAACGGCCTGCCGGACGTTGGAATCCTTAGCTGACGAAAACGGCTATCTAGCGGAAAGCTCTAAGTGGACGGATATTTTTATCTATCCGGGCTATTCTTTTCGGGTGATTGATGGGCTGCTTACCAATTTTCATCTGCCCAAATCAAGCCTAATTATGCTGGTCAGTGCTTTTGCCGGTCGGGAGTTTGTCTTAGCGGCTTATGCCGAAGCCGTCAGGCAAAGGTATCGCTTTTTTTCGTTTGGCGATGCCATGCTGCTGATATAGGATAAAAGCTGGATTTAGCCGGTACTTGTAACTTGCCGGGTAATGTAGTATAATGGCAAAGAGGCTGTAAATAAGCGCTTTGCTATAAAATAGAATGATGTAAGAGGTGACGTATGGAAAACGAAAAAAGTTCTCAGGATTTGTTGAGCCCGTCGGATGAAAAAAAGCCGAATGCAGTTCAGGATTCTGCGCCCACTCCGGAGGGCGAGGAGGAAAAAAAGTTTAATTGGAAAAGGGAAATACTGGATTTAATTAAAGTAATTGTAATTGCATTACTGATTACCAACTTTTTAAATATATTTGTATTTACCTTATCGCAGGTTCGCCAAAGCTCGATGGAAACAACGCTGATTGGCGGCGATCAATTGATTGTGGAAAAATTGAGCTATGCTTTCGGTAATCCTGAAACCGGTGATATTATTGTATTTATCAAGGATCCGGTCGATCCGTCGATCGGTGCCCGCTTTGTCCGCCTGTATCAGGACATGGCGGCTAAGTTTTTCCGGCGAGAAGTCAATACCCGTTTGGTTAAGCGGGTGATCGGATTGCCGGGCGATGAGATTAATATTCGAGACGGCAAGGTTTTTGTCAACGGCAAGGAATTGGCGGAAGACTATGCCCAGCAGCCGACCTATCCCAAGGACAGTATTCAGTATCCTTTTACCGTGCCGGACGGTCAGTACTTTGTGATAGGCGATAATCGGGGGATGAGTTATGACAGTCGTGACTTTGGCTGCATTAAGCGGGAGCAAATCGAAGGCCGGGTATGGATTCGGTTTTGGCCCCTGGGTAAGTTGGGGGGCGTATAATAAGCTATGAAGCAAAATAAAGATCAAACGCAGGTTTTGATTTGGGCGGTGATAGCTGTTTCCTTTTTGTATATATTGTTCCGGCTAAAGGTGCTGGAGGATATCGGGCAATCTGCATATATTCCGGGGCTGGCATTGCTTTGCCTGGCGGTGCAGGTTGTAAATCATGAGCAGGCGGCGGTTGCTCTGCGCAAAAGATCCCCGAACTTTACGAATAATTTTTATTCGGAAAACGGGCGGATGATTATCGGCAATATTGTCGCTTCTGCGTTGGTACTGGAGTTGAATACTTTTAATTATGAGCAGGTGCAGTTAAACTTTGCTTTGGAACTGATCAGCCTTCCCTTTGTGTTAGCAATTATATTTTTGACGGAAAACTCACGAGGCGGCTTCCTGACTCTGAATCGGATTTATTTTCCCAAGCAATGGGATCAGTTCTTTAAAAATTACGGCACGAATCTGTTAAGCCTGTTTTTAATGACAGCCATGTGGCTGCCGGTTATTTTAAAGGTACCGGTATCGGCTTTGCTGTGGATACTGATATCGGCCCTGCTCCTCAAACAGTCGGTAATTTACACCAATAAATATAATCATCAGGGCTGGTGCTTTTTTCTGGAAGGATTATTGGTCTTGCAGCTTTTGACTTTGGGCTTTCGGGAAAGCAGTTGGCCTTTCATTGTGATCGGAGCGGCGGCGGGGCTGCTGTTTTTAGCAAATTATATGCGCCGGCTGAGATATGAAAAGGGTTTAATCGGCCTGGCAGGAGTCCTTTTTGCCGGCGGCCTGGCAGCTTTTTATCGCTTTGGCGGCGAGGGCCGGTCGATGGTATTTTATATTCAATGGGAAACCGCCTTGTTAGCCGCGATTTTTGTTTTGACAAAAGTGCTTTCCATCGGTTATCACCGGTGGATTCGGCCGGAGGATACCGATAAGTATTCCTATGACGGAGCCGTGGTGGATAAAAATTGGCAGGAGTCGGAAAAGCCGCAAAAGTCGGAAACGACCTATCATAGTCAAAACGGGGAAAACGGCAAGAACGGAAAGAGCCGGGAAAGCGGGAATCAACGGCCGACTTTGCTGAAAATAAAGGAGAAGCCGCAAAAAGTAAGTTTGCGCTTAAAGGCGGAAGAAAAGCGAAAACAAGCGGCAGTTCATCCGCCGAAGCCGCAGGCCAAGCCTTCCACCGGTCAGGCCAACCAAACGAAGCAGGCCAAGGAAGCAGCCAAGGCGCAGGACAATCCGTCACTGCTGCCGGCTAAAACCAAGCCGGCCACCGGACAGACTAATCAGGAAAAGCAAACCAAACAGCCGAAACAGGTCAATCAGGAAAAGCAGGCCAAACAGTCGAAACAGACTGATCAGGTCAAAGAAACAGTCAAGGCGCTGGACAATCTGTCACTGCTGCCGGCTAAAACCAAGCCGGCCACCGGACAAGCTAATCAGGAAAAACAAGCCAACCAAGCGAAACCGGCCAGTCAGGAAAAACAAGCCAACCAAGCGAAACCGGCCAATCAGGAAAAGCAAACCAAACAGCCGAAACAAACCAATCAGGAAAAGCAGGTCAAACAGCCGAAGCAGACCAAAAAGCTCAAAAAGGGCAAAGCCCCCGTCAAGGTGCCGGCGAATCAACCGGTTGTTCCGGCTAAAACAAAGAGCTTATCCGATTGGGTCAATCAATCGAAAGAAGCGGCTGGGTTGGCGGTTAAGCCAATGACTGGCCAGATAAGTCCCCAAATAACCGGTCAGAACAATCAGGCGAAAAAGTCCAATCAGCCGAAAAAGGCCAATCAGCCGAAACAAACGGGCAAAGCAGTAGTACAGCTGCCGAAGTCAAAGGCTAATAAGCATCAGGAAAAGGCTAAAACAGCCGGAGCGGCCAAGGAAAAACTGATTATTTATCCGAAATCGGAAATTCATTTAAAACAGCCGGTGCCGCCCAAGGCTAAAAAACCGGCCAAAGGGGTAAAACCGAATCAGCAGCCGGTTCATTCGCCGGTGAAAGCAGAGGTCGGAGGCCAGGCAGGCCGAAAGATAAAATATTTTCGAAAAAAGAAATCAAAAAAACTTGCGCAGTCAGCGCCAAAGGAATAAAATAAATTTGAGTAGGCAAAACGATCGCACCGTTTTTCGGTGAGGAAAGTCCGAGCTCCACAGGGCAAGAGTGCCGGATAACGTCCGGTGGAGGTGACTCCAAGGATAGTGCAACAGAAATAAACCGCCTTACACAAAGTAAGGTAAGGGTGGAAAGGTAGGGTAAGAGCTTACCGCCTCTCTGGTAACAGCGAGGGCATATGTAAACCCCACTCGGAGCAAGACCAAAGCAAACCGTAAGCTGCCCGCGAGGTTTAGGTAGGTCGCTAGATTTTACCGGCAACGGTAAAGCCAGATAGATGATCGTTCACGACAGAACTCGGCTTATCTGCCTGCTCATATTAAAAAATAGAAAAAGTTTTGAGAAATAAGCTTGGCGTGGATTTGAAATGACGGAAAGCTGCGCATGATGACACCAAAGGCAAAGTATTTTGACAGAGTTGAGTTAATAATCAGCAAAAAGCAAAGAGGAGGAAATGATGGCAATACGGTTTGACTATTCCAAAAGCGGAATTGACGCAGGCGAGTTGGGCAGGATGCAGGCGCTGACCATGGCGGCACATACGGAGCTGTCCGAGCGGAGCGGAGCAGGCAATGACTTTTTAGGTTGGCTGAACTTGCCGACCGATTATGACAAGGAAGAGTTTGCCAGAATTAAGCAGGCTGCTCGGCGGATTCAGGAAAAGGCGGATGTGCTGGTGGTAATCGGCATCGGCGGTTCTTATCTGGGCGCTAAGGCGGTGATTGATGCGCTGAATAATTATTTTTATAACTGGCAGTCCAAAGAAAAACGCCGGACACCGCAAATTGTTTATGCCGGCAATAATATCAGCGGCAGTTATTTAAAGCAGCTGGTTGATTTTTTGGAGGGCAAAGAAGTTTGCTTAAATGTAATCTCGAAGTCGGGTACAACCACTGAGCCGGCGATTGCGTTTCGGGTGCTGAAAAACTGGATGGAAGAAAAATACGGCAAGCAGGAAGCCGCCGGCCGGATTTTTGCAACCACCGATAAAGCCAGAGGAGCGCTGCGCGGTTTAGCCGATAAGGAAGGTTATGAAACCTTTGTTATCGCCGATGATATCGGCGGCCGGTATTCGGTTTTAACCGCGGTAGGGCTTTTACCGATTGCCGTCAGCGGTATTGACATTGATGAGCTGATGCGGGGCGCGCAGGCCGGTCAAACTGAATACAGCAATGCGGATTTTTCCCAAAATATGTGCTATCAATATGCGGCGGCTCGGAATATTTTGTACAATCAAGGCAAGACCACGGAAATTTTGGTGGATTATGAGCCGGTGCTGTTTTTCTTTGCCGAGTGGTGGAAACAGCTTTACGGTGAGTCCGAGGGCAAAGATCACAAAGGTATTTTCCCGGCGGCGGTGCATTTTTCCACGGATTTGCATTCGATGGGTCAATATATTCAGGAAGGACGGCGTGATTTGTTTGAAACCGTCATTCATATTGAAAACAGTGCAGCCGATATGACGATCGGCCGGGAAGCGGAGGATTTGGACGGCCTCAATTATTTGAGCGGTCAGGGTTTCCACTTTGTCAATGAAAAGGCTTTTGAGGGAACGTTATTGGCGCATTTGGACGGCGGTACGCCAAATCTGCTGATTCATGTTGAAAAACTGGATGCTTTTCATTTGGGCCAGTTGATTTATTTCTTTGAAAAAGCCTGCGCCGTCAGCGGCTATTTGCTGGGAGTCAATCCGTTTGACCAGCCGGGTGTAGAGGCTTATAAGAAAAATATGTTTGCACTCTTGGGCAAAAAAGGCTATGAGGATTTAAAGGCTGAACTGGAAAAAAGGATATAAGGGCCAAAAGCATGGAAATCCAATGCCGGCATTCTGGGCAAGGATTTATCAGATATCCGTATTATAATTAGGAGGGAACTGCAATGAATCAAATCAATGCAAAAGATGTAATCGTGGCACTGGATTTTCCTAGTGCTCAGCAGGCACTTGCCTTTACTGAGAAGTTTGACCAGCCGATTTTTGTAAAGATAGGCATGGAGCTTTTTTACGCAGCCGGGCCGTCGATTGTGGAAACAATTAAACAGCAGGGGCATAAAGTATTTTTGGATTTGAAGTTTCATGATATTCCCAATACAGTGGCCGGAGCAACGAAGTCCTGCTTAAACTTGGGAGCGGATATTATGAATCTGCATGCCGGCGGCGGCAGTAAGATGATGCAGGCAGCGGCCGAGGCAGTAAAGGAGTATCCGGCGGCAAATAAACCGCTTTTGATTGCGGTTACTCAGTTGACCTCGACCAGCGCCGATATGCTGCGGGAGGAACTGCTGATTACAGCCAAAATGGAGGACACGGTTTTGGCCTATGCCCAAAATGCAAAAAATAGCGGCTTAGACGGAGTAGTTTGTTCGGCACTGGAAGTACGGCGAATTAAGGACAGTTTAGGGGAAGATTTTATCACGGTTACACCGGGTATCCGGCCAGCAGATGCCGAAGTCGGTGATCAGGCCCGGGTGGTGACACCGCAAATGGCCAGAGAACTTGGTTCAGATTATATCGTGGTTGGACGGCCGATTACAAAGGCAGCCGATCCGGTCGCGGCGTACCGGCAAATTAAAAAGGACTTTTTAGGAGAATAAGATGAAAGAAATTGCTAAAAACCTGTTAAAGATTAAAGCGGTCAGTTTGTCACCGGAGCAGCCCTTTACCTGGGCATCCGGAATCAAGTCACCGATTTACTGCGACAATCGGCTGGTGCTTTCCTATATTGAGGAAAGAGCAGCTGTTATCCGGGAAATGATTCGGATCATTAAAGAAAAGTTTCCGGAGTGCGAATCGCTGATGGGAACGGCCACGGCCGGTATTCCGCACGCTTCGATTTGCGCTTGGGAAATGGGACTGCCGACCGGCTATATCCGCTCCAAGGCCAAGGAGCATGGCAAGGGCAAACAGATTGAAGGCTATTATTATCCGGGCATGAAGGTGGTTGTAGTTGAGGACTTGATCTCAACCGGCGGCTCGTCCTTGCAAGCAGTGGAAGCAGCCAGAGAAGCGGGCTGCGAGGTGCTGGGGCTGGTGGCTATTTTTACCTACAGTCTGGAGAAGGCGAAACAGGCGTTTGCCGAGGCCGGAGTGACGTATTATACGCTCAGTAATTATGAGGAGCTGGTAGAAGCGGCGATTGAGGAAAATTATATTGAAGAAAGTTCGCTGCGTAAGCTGCAAAAGTTTCAAAAAAATCCGAGCGATATGTCGTGGATGGACTGAGAAAAATAAAAATATGCGTCGACAGCGCGTTAAATAAAGAAAGAGGCTGCTGCAAAATATAGATTTTGCAGCAGCCCCTTTTTACTTGTGTTATTCCTGTAAACCTTGAAAAGCCTTGGCTACAAATTGGAACTCTTCTTCATCATCAATGTTTTCTAAGAAAATGCCGTCCGAATCTTCCTTGAAGCGATACAGCAAGGCTTTTTGCCGTTCCGGATGATACAGGGCAATGTATTCCTGCTCGTTGACATCAAAGATGGATAAAACCGGGCACTCGTATTCCGTGCCATCGTCAAAGCTGATTAAAACTGCCTGCTGATGCCCGCCGCACCCGCAGCCGCATCCATCGCCGCAGCCGTGAGAGTCGTCCTCGCAGCCGCAGCCGCCGCAGTCACAAGCCATTTCTTCTTCGTATTCCCCTGCGCCGTGAGAATGGCCGCAGCCGCAGCCACAGTCTTCGTCTGCCGCATGATGATGTCCGTGATGTCCGTTATTTTCACAGCAACCGTAAAAACAAAATAATTTTAACATGAAAACTCCTTTTCTGATTTTGATTTATATTTCACTGATCCAGGCTCGCCGCCGCCGATGCTGGCGCTTGTCGAAATGCTTCCACATCGCCTGAATTTTTAGGTTATTTTCCAGAGTCGGCCCGGTTTCGGCAATCTTGATCTGGTGCTTTTCACATTCCTTTAAGATCGCGTCCATCAGCAGCGAATTGACACCGGTATTTTGATATTCCGGTCGGACACCAATCAAATAAAGGTCTAAAATGTCATTATGCCGAATTGCATCCAGCAGATAAAAAACGCCGAAGGGAAACAATTTGCCGTCGCATTTTTGCAGAGCCTTTGATAAAGACGGCAGGGCAACCCCAAGTGCAATCAGTTCCATATCAGCATTGACGACCAGTTTGATAAAATTGGGATTAACAAAACTAAGAAAAGTTTTGATATAGTAATCCGCCTGCCGGTCAGTCAGGCTGCTTACGCCGTAAAGCGGAGCATAAGAGGAATTATAAAGCTCAAAAATTTTTTTGCCCCATTCCTTGACCAGCTTTCTTTTGCGGCGGAAATGCAGCAGTTTAAAACCGTGGCGTTTTGCTACTTTAGCAGCCAGCTTATGAATAAACTCAATTCTGGGGTCGTCTGCTTCCGGCAGCATAATCTGATGCTCAATCCAGTCGGCATCTTTGACAAAGCCGAGGTGCTGCATATGGGTGATATAATAGGGCGCATTATAGATGGTAATGAACATATCCAATTCATCAAAGCCTTCAATCAGCATCCCCTGGTGATCGAGATCCGTCATGCCTAAAGGTCCCTTTAAGTGGGTCATGCCTTTGCCGGCTGCCCATTGCTTGACGGCTTGAATCAGAGCGGCTGAAATATCGGGATTATCTAAAAAATCAAAGTGGGCAAAGCGGCAATGCTGCTGCTTCCACTTTTCATTGCTTTTATGGTTGATAATGCCGGCAATCCGCCCGACCGGGTAAGAGCCTTCATAAGCTAAGAAGCAAATGCTTTCGCAAAAATCATAAGCCGGATTTTTGTCGGGAGAATAGGCTTCCAGCACGTCGCCCGGCAGTTCCGGTACATAATAGGGATTTTCTTTATAAAGTTGATTGGCAAAGTTCGCAAAGATTCGCCATTGCGCTTTGGTCACAACTTCTTGAATCGTAATCATTCATTCCTCCAATCGTTTCCGCTGACAAACATAACCATTCCTATTATAACGCTTTTGGGCAAAAAAGCAAATAGTAAATTTTTGAGAGTTTTTTAAAAAATTGCGAAAAGTTTTTTGTATTTATGTGACAAGATGCAGTCCCTTTTCATCCAGGCGATAGATTTGCTGGCAAACCTCTGCCAGATAGCTGCGGTCATGCGAAACGGAAATAATCGCCCCGCCAAAATCCTTCAAGGCATTGCGCACTTTCGGCATGGATAAAGGGGATAAATTGCGTGTCGGTTCATCCAATATCAAGACAACGGCTTCGGCCAAAATCATCTTGGCAAAGAACAGCTTAGCTTTTTGTCCGCCGGATAGTTGTCGAATGGGGTGATTCATTTCTTCATAGGTAAAATTAAGGCTTCCCAAATAGGTGGCATTTTTGCTGTATTCTTCCTTGCTGCCGCTAGAAATCAGGAAATCAAGCGCTGTTTTTTCCGGGGGCATGGTTTCGGAATAATCCTGAGGCATGTAGCCGAGCGGAATCTTGGCAGCGGAAAGCTCTTGCACAATCCGGCGCAGTAAAGTGGTTTTGCCGCAGCCGTTTTGTCCGATGATACCTATTTTAGCCGGTCCGGTAATATTCAACCGGATATTTTGGCTTAAGACCCGGTCGCCTATCCTTAATTCCGGAATCTCTAAGTTTAAAACCGGCTTTCCGGCAGGCAAGTTGATGTTGGGGTTAAAGTGAAGCAGAATCGCAGTTTCAAAATCCGGGCGTTTGCTGAGGTTCTGCTGTTCTTTTTCCAGCCTTCGTTCCATTGATTTCAGGGAATGCATCTTTTTCTTAAGATTGGCGGCAGCCGAAGGAGCAGCGCGGGAAATCACATTTTGTTCGTGTTCGACCCTTTGGAATATCTGCTGAAAGCGTTCCCGCTTTTTGTCAAAGACATCTTTGTCTTTTTTGGCCTGCTGGGTTTGGCGCTGCAGCTGCTCGGTACGAGTGTCCTTATATTCGCTGTATTCCAATCGGGAAACGGAGTAGTGAAACTCCTTTTTGCGCATATGCTGCTCAAAATGGATGATGGTATTGGCACAAGCGGTAATCAAGGTTTCATCATGCGAAACAAAAATCACAGGGATGGAGAGTGCTGTTAAAAAGTTTTCCAACCAGCGAACCGATGACAGATCCAGATCATTGCTTGGTTCATCCAGCAGCAGGAGAGTTGGCTTTTTCAGGAGCTGACACAGCAGCTGAAGCTTGATTTTTTCGCCGCCGGAAAGCATGCGAACGATGGCAAGCGAGGTCAGAGCGTCAATCTTCAAGTCAAGCATATCCAGCAAATGATAATAATGGGTGTAGTCGAGTTCATCGACGGAGCAGGATTGACGGAAGTAGTTGCAGACCGGCAGATCTCGGCAGGCGGCCGGTAATTCCTGGGGCAAATAGCCGATGATTTCGCCGACTGTCGAAATTTGTCCGCTTATTTTTATATAGGACGTCAGCAAATCCGGCTGATAAATTGCCTTTAACAGACTGGATTTGCCGTTTCCTTCTTCACCGATCAGGGCGACTTTATCTCCCGGTTTTAACGTAAAATTGAAATCTTTTATAATTAACCGCAGATCTTGCTTTAAATACAGGGATAGGTCTTTGATAATCAGCATACGACTCCTTTCTGCCACAGGAGATTCGCATCAGGGGATCATTGGTTAGGATAGCCATGACAGGAATCGGTCATTTGCAGCCCCTGTCGGCCAAATAAAAAAGTCTGCTTGGCAAAAGCAGACTTCGACAATCCATAATCCATAGTATCCCGATATAACCGGTCGGATATCAGGGATATTCTGAAAAAGTTATAACCGGCAAGGAATGACTTTCTCAAATTGGTGGAATTTTTTGGGAAACCAAGCCGCCGGAAAAAATGCGAAATCTACACAATATGGCAATGAAAACAACCCAAATAAATGGGCGTGACTGTTGTTTTTTTGTCCATATTGTTAATTGTACATTTCGCTCCTTTCTGTGCGTGAATAGTTCCTTTTCTTTAAAATATCATATTTGGCCAGGGTTGTCAACAGGGGATGGTTTTGAGTTTCCATGTAAAATTGGATATATGATATCACTTGCGAGGCACTTCCTTATAAAAAGAAGTTTATTTTTAAAAGATTTACGGTATTGCTGAAATTAATCTTGACAAAACGAGATTACAAGTGTAAACTAAAAACGAGATTACAAATGTAATCAATGGAGGTGGTTTGCATGAAGAATATACGCATTGCGGAGGCGGAGTTGCCGATTATGAAGCTTTTATGGGAGCAGGGAGAGCTTACTTCGACCGAGATTTTATCGGGTTTATCCGGAAATAATAGCACCTTAAAGACTTTTTTAAAAAGGCTGGTTGAAAAAGGCGCTGTGGAAACGGAGGAAATTAAGACCAGAACGTTTCGCTATCGGGCGGCGGTAACACAGGAAGAATATATCAATCAGGAACGGAAAGGCTTTTTGGATAGAGTGTTTGACGGCTCGGCTCGAAATATGCTTCTGAATTTTGTCAAAGAGGAAAAACTTACTCGTAAGGACATCAAGGATTTACTGGATTTGATAGAGAAGGAGGGATAACTTCTTTGCATGGTCGATGGCAAGAAGAATGTGGAAAGGAGAATACAGATAATGAAACAAGAAGGATATTTTCAAAAAAATAAGAAATCCATTACTATTATGGGGGGGGGGATTATCATACTGGTTTTGGCAATTCTTTTCCTGACGCAAATACCGGCAGATAGAGAGAGTATGAAATGGGCCAAAAGTTTAAAAAAGGAAGAAATTGAAAAGATTGAATTATTGGTAGAGCCAAGCTCTGAAAAAGAGCGATATCGACTGTTTGCACAAGAGGAATGGCAAGAAATCATAGATTTCATCCGTCAAAGCCGGGGGAAATATCTGGAAAATCCGGAACCGCTTGCCGGACAGACAATTATCTTATTTATAACTGCCAAAGACGGGAAAATCCACCATGTCAGCAATTTAGGAACGGAATGGGTAATTGATGGTGACCACTATTCCGGAAACCCAAATTGGCTTAAAAAATGGAAATACAAAGAAGGCAATGCGCCGCTGCCAAAACATTTTCACTATGGTAAGGCAATTTCCGCCTTTAAAGGACTGGAACTTTATCTGTGGAAAGAAGATGGCAAAACCTACTATAATCTTTTATCCGGTACGAATCGAAAGAAAACGGAGCAAGAAATGTATAATCCGGAAACTGCTGAAACCAATTTGGGAGAAATAGCAAAGATTATCAGCCGGCAGGAAGACGGCTTGCATATTTGGCTCTGTCCTGACAGTCGTAAAGAAGCTCTTAACTTGACAGAAAAGGGATTTAGTGAGTTTGAAATGGAAAACATAGCCATGCACCTAAGAGAGTCATTGCCAAAACATTCGACTTTAGAAGTGGTGATGCCGGAAAAAACAGGAGAAAAGATAATGCTGGATGTTCCGGCAGAAGTAGAAAAAGCAGCAGAATATCCTTTGGATAGAATTGTGTTCCCTTTTTTCAAGGAAACAGGCAAAAGAAAATTGACCACAGAGGAAGTAGAGGAAGTAAAGACAGCCTTTGAACAGTTATTGCAGCATCCGACCAAGGAAGGAGAAATGTTTGTCAATCCGATTTGCCATTTCTTTAATAGTTACTATGATACTCCGGAGGAAATGGGTTTATGGGAATTTACTTGGTATTTGCCGGGAGAGGAGCTTTTGTCCGGCAATGAGGCGGATGAAAAAGAGTTTGCTGAATTGAAAGAGGCAGCAGGCGGTATTTTTAATAATCGAGAATTAAAAGATACGATTTCGCCGGTGCGGAGATTGCCCAAATCCTTTGTAGATAATATGCTGACACGCTATATGGGAATTGTCAGTGAAGATATTACTAAGCGCGGCGAAACGCTTTATCTGGGAAAGCCGTATGACAGCTTTTATGTTTATTCCAGTGATTTTGGAGTTGGATTCTTTGAATGCAGCGGCGGAGAAATCAATGGGGATGAATTAAAGCTTTACAGTGACAAAGCCGTTTTGACATTAAAAAGAGCGGCGGATCGCTATTTGATTGTATCACATCAAAGAAAAGAAAAATAAGGATGTAATATTTTTAAACTTTCAGAAAAAACCTTGACAAGCGTTTTCCTTTTTATTATAATAACTGTACTATATGATATAGAACAGATATAACGGATAGCTCAGATAATACAATAAAGATAATGCCGAGTCAGGAAAAAGGAGTGAGCGAAGATGATTCAGGTTGATTTACGAAGCCGGACGCCGCTGTATTTGCAGATCGTGCAAAATATTAAAACCAATATCATCAGCGGTGATTTGCAGGCGGATGAAAAATTGCCGTCGGTTCGCGAGTTGTCGGCGGAACTGGTGATCAATCCCAATACGATTCAAAAGGCGTTTCGGATGCTGGAGCAGGAAGGATTTTTATACAGTCTGCCGGGCAAGGGCAATTATGTCATGGAACTGAAGACCGCTAAAGTGAAGGAGCAGCAGGAGAGGGTGCTGAAAGAGATTGCCGCCGCAGTGGAAAAAGCCTATCGGCTGGGGCTGCGTCGGGAGGAGATTTGCAGCTACCTGGATTGGGCGGAGAAGGAGGAAAACAATGATTGAAGTAATGGACGTAACCAAAAAATACGGAGATTTTACTGCGCTGTCGGGAGTAAACCTGTCAATCAAAAAAGGTTCGGTCTATGGTCTGGTCGGCGCGAACGGTTCGGGCAAAACCACTTTGATAAAGACGATTATGGGCGTTTTCCGGCAGGAACAGGGTGCGATTAAAATGCAGGAACAGGATATTTATGACAATCCGGAGATGAAAAGAAAAATCTTTTATGTGCCGGATGATTTGTTTTTCTTTTCCATGTATTCGTCGAAACGGATGGCTAAGTTTTACGCCGGTATTTATCCGGATTTTGACTGGGAAAGATATCATAAAGTCCGGCAGGTACTAAAGCTGGATGAAAATAAACGAATCAATCAGTTTTCCAAGGGCATGAAAAAACAAACGGCGCTGTGGCTCGGGATTTGTGCCCGGCCGGAAGTGATGATTTTAGACGAACCGGTCGACGGGCTGGATCCGGTGATGCGCCGCCAAATCTGGTCACTGCTGATGCAGGACGTCAGCAGTCGGGAGATGACGGTACTGGTGTCCTCGCATAATTTACGGGAACTTGAGGATATTTGTGATACCGTTGGTATTCTGCATAATGGAAAGGTTTTGCTGGAGCGGGAATTGGACGATTTAAAAGGCGATATCCATAAGGTCCAGATGGCTTTTGCCTCCGAACAAACCGAGATTGATCCGGCGGCGCTGCCTTTTAAGGTGATGAAAAGCAGTCATACCGGCCGGGTCTATTCCTTTGTGGTGCGCGGCAGAGAGGAAGAAATCGAAAAAGCCTTTGCCGCCTATCAACCGATGTTTATTGACTTTATTCCGCTTAGTCTGGAAGAAATATTTATTTATGAGATCGGAGGAGAGGGCTATGAAATCCAAAATATCCTTTTGTAAAAAAGCATTGATCCAAAATAATATCAAGATGTATGGCGTGATCTCCTTACTGTGGGGAATTTATCTGTTTTTGCGATATCCGCTGCTGTTTTTGCAGGTTAAGGAGTGGATAAGCGCAGTTTTCACGCTGAATGATGAAATTTTTATCTTTCTGGTGCCGGCGGCACTGGGGGTGGTTTTTTATCACTTTTTAAAAACGGACAACGGCATAGCCTTTTATTTGAGCTTGCCGATGACTAAGACGCAAATTTATTTCAGTCAGTTTGTTTCCGGTTTGATTTTATATTTAGTTCCGCTGGTGTTTAATATCCTGCTGTCGCTGGTGATTGGCGTGCTTCGCTTCCGGGAGGAAAAGCAACTTTTTACCGTGATTCTGAGCTGGGGGATAGCGATGATTTTGCTGGCGCTGGCGAACTACAGCATTAGTATTGCTATGGGGATGATTACCGGCTCGGTGATTTGGCATATTTTATTTGTGATCATTTTTTATGTCCTGCCGGTGTATTTTGCCGGAGCAGTGGATTACTTCGGGGAACATCTGTTGTATGGTTTTGCCGGAAACAGTTCCCTTGCCCGGTTTTTCCGGAAACTGAACTTAATCGACAAGATATTTTCCCTAAATCGGGATGAGATCATTGCCGTGGACTTTTTGCTTTTTATCGGTATTTATGCGGCTGTGGCTTTTATTCTGGCCTTTTTGCTGTACCGTTATAAAAAAATGGAAAATAATCGGGACTGGATTGGCTTTGGCTTTTTAAAAATCATCTTTATTTTTGGCTTTACCTTATGCGCGGTCATTTTGATGACGGTGGTGCTGACCGGGATCGTAGGCGTTCGCCTGCACGACGATGTATTCACTTTTTACATCGGAGCGGCGCTGGGGGCGGTGCTGGGCTATATCGTGGCGGCGATGATTGCCTGGAAAACCATTTATCTGAAAAAAGCATGGTGGGGAACTTTCCTTGCCTTAGCGCTTACGCTGGCGGTGATTGGACTGATTGACGCCGACTTATTCGGCTATGAGCGGAGAATTCCGGCGCCGGAGGAAGTCGAGAGCGTAAGTATCACCGTTCATTCGTCCTGGGCGGACACGGAAGCGGCCATTGACCGCTTGATCGGTTCGCAAAGCTATGACCGGAAATATCGCAATACTTATAAATTTACAGAAAGCGCTAATATTGCTGTAGTGGAAAAAATTCATCATTATGTGCTCGAAAACCGGGGGAGCGGAAGCAAGGATACCAACCCGCTGTATTTTCGGTTCAGTTATTTCTTGAAAAATGGCGAGATTGTTCGCCGGGAGTATAGTATCGCTGGCAGCGCCGTGAAAAAGGACTGGCAGGAACTAAGCAAGAGTGAGGAAGCGCTGAAGCAGGCTTATCCAGTGCTGAAGGAAAAGACGCTGACCGATTTGGTCGGGATTCGAGTTAGTACCGAAGCTTCCCGAGCTGAGGACAGTTTTAGCGGCGCCAAGATGCAGGAGCTGTTAGCGGTTATCCGGCAGGAGATTATGGCGGCGGCTAAGTCGCCGGAAAAAGTCAATATTCACGGCCAAAGGGCTGAGCAGGTGCAGGTCTTGGAGCAAATCCCAATCCGGTTTGTTTTTGTTCGAGAGTATAAGCCGAAGTTGGATTATAAAAAGTTTCCGGCCGCTGAGCCGGAGTCCACGGCCGAAACAAGCCCGGAAGAAGACCTTGTTTTTTACGGCAGCGTGCCGCGGCTGCGCCGCTGGCTGGCAGACAACAGCCCGAAATACCGGGAAATGACTGATATCCAAAGTTTAGTTGAATCAGTTGAAATTTACAGACTGCCGGGTACGGAAGTCCGGGATCAATGCTATTGGGGAGGGGATTGGGAGAAGTACCGGCAGGAAAAAATAGCGATACTGACTGATCCGGCCGAAATCATGATATATTTAAAATCGGCCGGAATTTGTTTGGATTATCCGTCGGAAGAAAAAACAATGATTTTGCTGCGGGTTAACTTAAAGGACGGCGTTTCTTACCTGCGGGCCATGACCGAAGCGGACTACGCGGCGGCAAGAGACTTTCTATAATGAGCATACCGCCGAGATTATTTCGTTTGAGAGTGCCAAGAAATATCTGAAAGAACCAGCACAGGTAAAAAACAAGGATCAGACCTATAAAACCGGACTGAAATGTGCTATAATGTCGTAAGGGGTGAAGGAAATAAATCAGCATGGAACAGGAGATGAACGATGAAAAAGATTAAAAACTTGAATCGTTATCAAAAGTGTGTCCTAATACTTATGATGGCTATGGTTTTGGTTTTTGCAGTGATTTATCCTGTGACGATTCAGCGGGTCGGATTTGCATACAAAGATACAATTCTTGTCCCAAGCCAAGAAAACGGCAGCACTGTTTATTCCGGTCAGATTCACGGTCAACAGGCATATTTTACGGTGTCTGAGGATAAGACCGTTGTTTTCCGGTACGGCGATAAAACCTACGGTCCTTATACCGCAAAAGAAGATCCGACGGCAATTCCGGAAAATAAGGAGATGGCGGAATATATGACCGGCGTGGAGCTCCGCCAAGGAGAAGAGATTCTGTTTCGCGGAGGCGTTTTGAAAACAGAGGATTTCTATTGGTTGTACAATGAAGACGGGACATCAGATAACCTTGGTTTTTCCTATGTAGCCGGTGATGGAGTCAGGAGAGATGAAAACGGGAATGTAATCGACCCCATGGAGCCATCGGCGTCTACCATACTGGAACTGATGGGTGATCCCGAACTGACCCATAAGGGCGAAGGATTTGCATGGTTTGGAGCCGTGTTCATTTGCATTCTCAATGCGTTTTCCATTTTGTTCGCAGATGAGTTATTCCGTTGGTGTCTGGCATTTCGGATTCGCAATGCAGACCATGCGGAGCCGTCCGATTGGGAAATTGCAGGAAGATATATCGGCTGGACTGTTTTGCCGATTATGGCTTTGGCATTTTTCCTGATGGGGCTGCAGTAACACGAATTTCAGTTTTCACCGCCAGATCAAATGCTGCGCATTTGCCGCACTTCGTGCTTTTCTTCTGGCGGTGAAGCGCCGCAAAATGAATATGCCCGCTTTGCGGTCGCATTCATTTATGCTTGCGCGCTTCAAATTAGAAGTTAGGAGAGGATTGAAATAGGATTTTTTATATGCGGTCTGATTGCTTTTATTGCAATGAGCCTTACCTTAGCTTTTACAATATTTTTATATATTCGTCTTGTAATTGCAGTAAAAAACAACAGAGAAGTACCTAAGTGGATGTATTCGATAGGACATGCTCTAAAAAGAAGAGGTGCGGACATATATGAGGATTTCACAGATAAATATGCATTAAATGAAGTTAATTTCTATATTTTGGGAGTAGTAATAGCCAGTATAGCAACTTATTTTATTTTCTACGGTAAATACTTTCCCAATAATAAAGTGAGGTTTTGGACATATGCAGAATTATTGATTATTGTTGCCATGAGAGCGATTTTATCTTTGGGGAAACTGCTCTTAAGTCATATACTCTCCGCTATAAAAAAATCAAATTATATCTGTAAATCTTCAGCTGCTGCAAATGCGGTCATTGGCATGCTTCTAATGTCAATATTCGCCTGTACATTAACATTTATGCTTACAGGTTTGCCCGTAAAAGCACCTACGGTGCAAGTGGACGGATATGAGATTGTTATCGGACATACAACAGCAAAAGATCTGCTTTCAAACGGCTTTCGTTTTTCCGGAAGAAGTTCAAATGACACCGTTGAAAATAAAAGAGAGAGCCATTATGTCTTTGGCGAAGCGGCAGAGCTTGTCAAAGACGGAAAAGGATACGGATATGTGAATTTGACACCAAAATATCAAGACAAAGCAAAGCTTGAAGATTGTATTATTACATACTTCGGCACAACCTCAAAGACCGATATGATGAATCATGTCAAAATATGCAATCAAAATATTTCCGAATTATCCTTGGACTATTTTGAAAAAGAAAATGTGAGAGATGCATTTTCACTTTCTCCGAGTAGTTATCAAGAACGGAAAGTAAAAGGACATTATTCTATCAAAATGCAGACCTATCCCTACATACTTTGGAAAAGCTATGATATAGAAGTTATTTTTTTCAGTGATGATAGGCCGAATCAATTTGAAGTATATGCACGGCATACACTTTGGGAATAATATAATGAGATGGGATGGATAGA
This sequence comes from Lachnospiraceae bacterium oral taxon 500, assembly GCA_002999035.1. Lineage (NCBI taxonomy): Bacteria > Bacillati > Bacillota > Clostridia > Lachnospirales > Lachnospiraceae > Lachnospiraceae bacterium oral taxon 500. Next base: position 44,155 of record CP027241.1, on the reverse strand, counting down.
ATTATGTTTAAATCTAAAAATTATAATTTATCTAATTAAGTATAGTAATTTAAGAAACAGTAAATTAAAAAAAGTTTACTGTTTTTTGCTGCTCAAATTTCAAGAAAAAATCGTCAATAAATCAAAAAAAGTATTTGACAAAACGCTTTCTGCCGGTCTGGGAAGGAAACCAGCAATTTATGGAAAAATGTCAAAATGAACGGTATAAAACCTTGGAAAAGTGTCAAAATTTGTCTTCTAAAGTCTTGGAAAAGTGTCGAAGTAAGGTTCTAAAAGCCTTGCAAAAGTGTCGAAAAAGAGGTATAATGACCATGGAAAACGCACAAAACAGGAGTGGGGGTTTGAACCATGCTGAAAAGAAAAATTGAAAAGGACATTCTGCGATGGCTGGAAGACAGTGAAAAAGCGCTGCTGATTTATGGAGTTCGCCAAGCCGGCAAAACATTTATTATTCGGGAATGTTTAAAGCTGGCTAACTGCGATTATATTGAATTTAATCTTATCCGGCAGCCGGAGATTGTTGACATTTTAGACAAAGCAGCCGGAATCGATGACCTGATTTTAAAGCTGTCATTATACAGCAATCAGAAAATCATTCCCGAAAAGACCATTTTTTTCTTTGATGAAATCCAAAGGTACAAAGAAATCGTTACCAGAATCAAATTTCTGGTAGAGGATAAGCGCTTTCGTTATATTCTCTCCGGCTCGCTTCTTGGCGTGGAAATCGTGAATTTAAAGTCAGCACCGGTTGGCTATTTGCAGACGCTTCAGATGTATCCGCTGGACTTTGAAGAGTTTCTGCAAATATTTAATGTAGACGAAGCAGTCATAGAGAAACTGCGCAGTGCTTTTATGGCGAGGCAGCCGGTTGATGAAGTGATCCATAGTAAAATCATGGATATGTTTCAGCTTTACCTGATTATCGGCGGTATGCCGGCAGCGGTTGAAAAGTATCGAACTACCGGCAATATTGATGATGTCATAGATGAACACAGAGCCATTATCGAGCAGTATAAACTGGATTTTACACAGTATGAGGAAGAAAACCGCAAGCTGATGATTACCCATATTTATGAGCTGATTCCGGCGGAGATAAATGAAAAAAATAAACGGTTTATGATTGCGGATATAAAAAAGAATTTGCGCTACGACCGGATTGCGGACAGCTTTACTTGGCTTTGGAAAGCGGGTGTTGCTTTGGCTGTATTTAATGCTACAGAGCCGACTATTCCGCTTTTATTGAATAAAAAGAGCAGCTTATTTAAACTGTTTCTCTCCGATGTGGGACTGCTGACTACAATATACGGCAAGGCATGTAAATTAAAAATTGTCAGTCAGGAAAAGGATATTAACAAAGGCGCGGTTTATGAAAATGGGATAGCCCAAGAGTTGTATGCCCATGGCTACCCGCTGTATTATTATAATAGTAAGAAAAAAGGCGAGTTGGATTTTGTGGTGGAGCACGCCGGCCGAGTGCTGCCGATTGAAGTAAAAAGCGGCAAGGATTATGAAAAGCATTCGGCATTGGATAATGTGATGAGTGTTAAAGAGTACGCCATCGAAGAAGCCTATGTTTTCACCAATGACAATGTGAAAGTAAAAGGAAAGCTGACGTATTTGCCGATTTATATGGTTATGTTTCTCAAAGAGGATTTAATTGAGTTTATGGATATTTCGGCGGAGCGGTTTAAGATATAATCCGCAGGGAATGGATAAATACTGGATACTGGTTTTTATTCTTAATAAATGGTAATATTTACTAATTAATTGTATCTGAAAAGCAAACGAATTGGTAAATATTATTTTTTTGAAGATTATTTTTGTATTTTAAATATAATTATAACAATAAATGCAGCAAAAATGCCGCCATAAAACAGCAAATATAATACCCTTCGCTATATATGAGGCAAGATTTCTCCCCCAGAAGGACAATTTATATCAATTGCGGCAATCCGCCGGCGGAATTATAATATTTGTTAAGGAGGGGATGATATGAAAAAAAAAGCGAGGCAGATCCAAATATGACAAAGAAGCCATTTTCTTTTTGCTGCCCTGGCTTTTGGGCTTTTTGATTTTTGTGATTTGGCCGATTATTCAATCTTTCGGGCTTTCCTTTACCAACTACGATATATTTACCAGGGCGCAGTTTGTGGGGCTGTCCAATTACCGGGAAATGTTTACCAAAGATCGGCTGTTTGCTCATTCTTTATGGGTAACGTTTCGCTATGTGCTTTTATCGGTACCTGCTAAAGTTGCTTTTGCGCTGTTTATTGCCATGATTTTAAACAAAAGGCTGGCCGGTATGGGAATTTACCGGACGATTTATTATCTTCCTTCCATATTGGGCTCCAGCGTGGCGATGTCAATTACCTGGAAAATGGTGTTCAGCCATTTTGGCATTATCAATCAGTTGCTGGGGCATCTGGGGCTGGCGCCGGTTGGATTTTTATCTGATCCGGATTTGGCGTTAGGTACCCTATCTTTTATTTCTGCCTGGCAGTTCGGTTCCGCCATGGTTATTTTTTTATCGGCGCTGAAAAATATCCCGACCGAGTTATACGAGGCGGCGGCAGCAGACGGGGCAAGGAGCCGGCATCTGTTTCTGCACATTACCCTGCCGATGCTCAGTCCGATTATTCTTTTTAACGTGATTATGAATATGATCGGCTCTTTTCAGGTATTTACCCAAGCCTATGTCATGACCAGCGGCGGGCCGGTTGACTCCACTTATTTTTATGTGCTGCATTTGTACCGGAGTGCATTTGAGCAGTTCCGCATGGGCTATTCTTCAGCTTTGGCCTGGGTGCTGACCGGCATTATTGTGATTGCCACGGCCCTTACCTTTAAGTTTTCCGAAAAATATGTTTATTATGAAAATTAGGGGGGATGAAAGATGCGCAAAAGACGAAGAAATAACCTTTTTTCCCATTTGTTTTTGACAGCCGGGGCTTTTGTGATGATATTTCCGCTGCTTTGGCTGCTAAGCAGTGCTTTTAAAAACAACGGCGAAATCTTTTCGGCTAATTTTTCTTTTATTCCCAGACAGGTGACGGTGGAAAACTTTAAAAACGGCTGGAACATTAATCCGCAATATACCTTTGGCCATTTTTTGGCAAATACATTTTTTCTGGTGGGTAGTCTGGCGCTGGGCAATATCTTGTCCTGCTCGCTGACGGCATTTGCCATTACCAGAATGCGGTTTCCGTTTAAACGGCTGGTCTTTCGGCTGGTGCTGCTGACACTGATGGTGCCGTCGCAGGTGCTGCTGATTCCGACCTATCTGATTTTTTCCAGGCTGCACTGGTTGGATACTTTTTTACCCTTTATCATCCCGGCCTTTTTGTCAACCCAGTCTTTCTTTGTGTATCAGCTGATTCAGTATATGCGCGGGATTCCCAAAGAGCTTGATGAATCCGCCAAGATAGACGGCTGTTCGTATTTTCGCATTTATGTAAACATTATGATGCCGCTGGTCAAACCGGCGCTTTGCTCGGTGGCGATTTTTTCCTTTATTTGGACCTGGAATGATTTTTTAACGCAGCTGATTTATTTAAGTTCTGTTCGAAATTATACGGTTTCTTTAATTTTAAATAGCGTTGTTGACGGAACCTCGCTGACTAACTGGGGAGCGCTGATGGCACTGACATTGATTAGCGTGCTGCCCTGCATCATCATTTACTTTTCGGCGCAGCGGTATTTTGTGGAAGGAATTGCCACTTCCGGTTTGAAAGGATAAGATTCACCGGCATGTACGGCCGGGCGGTTAAAAGCCTTTTTACCGGAAGAAGGAGAATATCAGGAAGGAGGGATAAAAGCGAGATCATCGGAAAGCGCGAATGCTGTCACCGGGAAAAGTAAGCTAAAAAATATTTGACTAAATTGGGGAGGAATCATTTATGAAAAAGCAAATCAGTCTTTTTTTAAGCATCGTTTTAGTGCTTATGAGCTTGGCGGCATGCCAAACGGCAAAAGAAACAACGCCCAAAGAAACAACCCCGCCTGCAACGGAAGAGAAACCGGCAGCTGAACAGAAGCAAACTCAAAAAACGGAGCCGGAAGCAAAGGTGTCGGAGAAAGCAGCGGTGGAAGGCAATTTGAGATTTATGTGGTGGGGCGGCGAAAGCCGGCATAAGGCCACAGTGGAAGCGGTGGATGCTTTTATCAAAAAAAATCCGGGTCTAAATGTAACGTATGAGTACAGCGGTTTTGGAGGTTATTTTGATAAGCTGTTGACCCAAATGGCAGGAAATAATGCGCCGGATCTGGTTCAGCTTTCTTTTGCAGCAGTAAATGAATATATTGTTCGCGGTCAGCTTCAGCCTTTAAATGAGTTTATCGATAACGGCACTTTGGATATTTCTCAGCTGGATCAAACGCTGTTGGATACCTATAAGGTGGATGGCAAATATTATGCGATTCCGACCGGTGTCAATACCTTATTTCTGTATTACAATAAAACTTTATTTGACAAGTATGGAATCGAATATCCGGTTACCGGCATGACGATTGATGAAGTTTATGTCAGAGCCAAGGAGTTTACCGATGCGGCCCGGGCGGCAGGAGATCAAAATGTTTGGGGAATATCAGTAGCCACAGGTGGCTTTGAGACTATTTTTCAACGCAATGTCATTGATTTTGGCGGACAGCTGTGGAATGATGATCTTTCGGCGGCAGCCTTTAATAACGAAGCCGGAAAAGCGGCACTGGAATACATTAAAAAGCCGCTTGATGAGGGATACTGCGTTCCGCCGGAAGTTGCCGCCGGAAATCCGGCCGGTGTTTCCAGTTTTGGCATGGGCTATTCGGCAATGGAGATTACCAACTCAACAGCGGCGGCAAGCTATGCTGCACAGAAGGAATTTGAATGGGGAACAGTGTTAGCGCCTTTCGGCAATCATCACAAAGTAACATGGTATCAGCCGTCGCAGGTATTTTGTATTACCAGCCAAAGTGCCAATCCGCAAGCTGCAGCCGCTGTGCTTAATTACTTGATCAATGATGAAGAAGCCGCCGGTATTTTGGGCTTTGAGCGTGGTATTCCGGCCAATTCTCAGATCCGGAAAATGGCACAGGAGAATAAGGCCGATTGGGAAAAACGGCAGTTAGACTTGGTCAACGAAGCCGGAAAATATACGGGCGATGGAACGCCGATGGGATATCCGATGGGCTTTTTGGAAATATTAACAGAATATGTCCGGCTGGAGGAAGCATATGCATATGGAAAAATCTCCACTCAGGAAATGCTGGATAGTTTGGAAAGCTTTGCCAATGATACAATCTCTAAATTTAAATGATAAGAACCGTCTTCCTTAATCTGCTGAATTGTGCTATCATATAAGCAAGCGGCTTCCGCCGGAAAAAATGTTTTTGAACTTTCGGCGGGAGCGGCGGAAAAATGCAAAAATGAGACAGCGGCAGGAGGGCGGAAAAATGTATCACTTGATGATTGTGGACGATGAAGACAAAATCCGAAACGGGATAGCCAATTATTTCCCCTGGAATGAATTGGGGTTTGAAGTGGTATATCTGGCAGAGGACGGACAGGAAGCATTTGATTATATTCTCAGCGGAGAGTCGGTTGTCGATATCATTTTGTGTGACATTATGATGCCCAGGGTATCGGGACTGGATTTGCTGGAGATGTTGCGGGAGAACGGCATGCAGGAGCTGCGTGTCGTTCTTCTTAGTGGTTATGCGGAGTTTGAATACGCGCAGCGGGCAATGAAATACGGGGTCAAGGATTATCTGCTGAAGCCGACCCGTTATCAGGAGCTGGCGCGGGTATTCGGCGAAATTAAAGTAGAGTTGGATGCGGCCCGCAGCAGGCAGCAAGATACTTTGGAGCCGGAAAGCAGCAGCTTTGAGGGGTCAATCGTGGAGCGGCTGTGTGATATTGTCCGCAGCCAGTACAGGGATATCAGCCTGCAGGGAATCGCCAAGCTGGTATATTTAAGCCCGTATTATATTTCCAGAATGTTTAAAGCCAAAACCGGCAAAAACTTTTATGATTATGTATTGATGGTACGGATGGAAGCGGCTATGGAAATGCTGAAAACAACGGATTTAAAGGTTTATGAAATTGCCGAGCGAGTAGGCTACCGCAACCAGAAAAGCTTCACTAAAATTTTCAAGCGCTTTTATGCCAATAACCCAAGCGAATATAGGAAAAAGCTATGATGAAAAACCGGGAATCTCTTGCGCCGCCGACGGTGCACCAGCTTTTTTGGCAGCAGTTTCGAAGAATGTTTCTGCCGATTTTATTTGTTAGTATTTTAATGGCTGTCATAGCCGGTTTGCTGTTTTGGAAAGATTCGGCTGACCGGATGGTGAAAAATAACCGGAATATGCTGTGGCAGGCGCAGGCGGCGATTGATATCACCATGAGCAATGTCGATGCCGTGGCCTTGGCGCTGACTCGGCATACCTATATGTTAAATACGATGCAGGATATTTTAGAGGGTGAGCTGGGCTGGCAGGAAAGACAGGAATTGCAGCGGTTTTATCAATATATTTCCAGTATTTCTCATTCTAACTCCTATTTGTTTTCAACCTATGTTTATGTAGAAAATCCGTATGGGCGCTTTATCAGCTCAACCGATGAACAGGTTTGCAGTCTGGACAGTTATTATGATACCGATTGGTATGAAACAAAGCCGTATCAAAACGGTAAGAAAATCTGGGCACAGCGGCGCTGTCTCCGGCGCTATGATTTTGAAAAGGAATTAGCGGTGATTAGTATTTATCGGGCGATTGACCCATTTTCCTTCCGTAATACCGGGATGGTGGTCGGCAATGTCGAGGAAAGGCAAATTCTTTCGCTTTTAGAGCCTTTGCAGTTTATGGAAGGCCAGCAGTTTATTGTCCAGGATGAAGCCGGCAACATTTTGCTGGCTTATCCCGAAATGGAAGAAGCATGGCTGCCGGCAGATACGTACGAGCGGGAATATATTGTTGACTCCCTCCGCTCCAGGCGTTTTGGCTGGACCTATACGTTGGTCATACCGAAAAAAGTTCTTTTTCATTCGATCCGAAACGTGATCGGCAGCTTAACAATTGTACTGCTGGCTGGAGTTTTATTTTCAACGGCAGCCAGTATTTTGGTGGCGCGGCAGCGCTATAAAAGAGCACGGTCGGCGATTGCATTTGTAAATATGAGGGACAGTGCGGGGGAAGGGCTTTTGCCTTTGCGCCAGCGGGATGATATTTATGATTATTTCATGCAGAAAACGCTGACAGACTATGCTTTATCGCAAGAACTGGAGCGCCGGATATGGGAGCAGGCGTATCAGCTGCGGACGATGGAGCTGGTGGCACTACAGGCTCAGATTAATCCGCATTTTTTGTTTAATACCCTGGAGGTTATTAAATGGGAAAGCATTTCTTTGACGAAAGGGATCAATTCTGTTTCCCAAATGCTGGAGAATCTGGCAGCGATCATTCAGTATTCGCTGTCAAATCCGAGGGAAACCGTTTCCCTGCAAAAAGAAGTGGAGCTGGCGCAAATTTATGTGGATATCCTGATGTTTCGCTATGAAGGCAAGTTTAATGTAGAATGGAAACTGGGGAGCGGATTGGAGCAATATAAAGTGCCGAAGCTGATTTTGCAGCCGTTGATTGAAAATGCGGTTTATCACGGAGTTAAGGAGAAAAAAGACTTTTCGGTTATCCGCATCCGAATTCACCGGCATGGCGGAAAGCTTTTAATCAACATCATGGATAATGGCGTAGGAATAGAGGCGGAGGCTTTGAAACAGCTCAGGCAGCAGCTGCAAACACCGGAAAGCTTTCCCAGCGACAGCGTGGGTTTGCTTAATGTCAGTAAACGGATCGCGCTTTTATACGGCGATAGTTGGAGTATGAAAATTTACAGCAAAAAAGGCAAGGGGACTTTGCTGAAAATTGAAATTTTATTAGATAAAGAGAGGGAAACAATATGAGCAAAGAGTTGTGTATTGGTGTTATTGGTCTGGGCAGAAGAAGTGTTGGTCTATTGGAAGGCTGTATTCTGCCGCGAAAAGATGTGCGGGTAGCGGTCGTTTGTGATGTCTATGAGGACAGGCGCGAGCAGGCGGCCAAGCTGGTTCGGGATGCCGGGCAGCCTGAGCCGAAGGCGGTCGGAGATTATCGGGAAATTTTGGCGATGCCGGAAGTGCAGGCTGTTGTTATTATGTCCTCCTGGGAGTCGCATATTGAAATCGCCTGCGCAGCGATGCGGGCCGGAAAATACGCGGCCATTGAGGTGGGCGGCGCATATTCGCTGGATCAGTGCTGGCAGTTGGTTCATACTTATGAAGAAACCAAGACGGAATGTATGTTTTTGGAAAACTGCTGCTATGGACGGGAGGAGCTGCTGCTTTTAAATATGGTTCGGCAGCAGGTTTTCGGCGAACTGGTGCATTGCCAGGGCGGCTATCTGCATGATCTGAGAAAGCAGGTTGCCCACGGCGTGGAGGACCGCCATTACCGGTTCCGTAATTATATGGGCCGCAACTGTGAAAATTATCCGACGCATGAGCTGGGGCCGATTGCCAATATATTGGATATTAACCGGGGAAACCGGATGCTGTCGCTGGTGTCGGTTGCGTCTAAGGCCGCCGGTCTGAAAGAATATCTGCGCCGGGAAAAGGGGGCGGATTATAGAGAAAGCGACTATCCTTTTGCGCAAGGCGATATTGTCAATACCATCATTAAATGTGCACGGGGAGAAACCATCAGCCTGACACTGGATACGACCCTGCCCCGCCATTATTCGCGCGGTCTTCAGGTGCATGGCACCAGGGGGCTGTATATGGAAGAAAACAAGAGCATTTTCCTGGATGAAAAGGATAATGAGTTTGATTTTGAATGGCATAAAAAATGGAATAATGTGGAAGAATATTTTGATAAATATGAGCATCCGCTGTGGCGGAAATATATGGGCGAAGGTGTCCGCGGCGGTCATGACGGGATGGACTGGCTGGTGCTTTCTGCTTTCTTTGAAGCGGCTAAGGCCGGAACCCCTGTGCCGATTGACGTTTATGACGCGGCTGCCTGGATGAGCATAACCTGTCTGAGCGAGGACAGTATTGCCAGGGGCGGAGCGCCGGTTTCGATTCCGGATTTTACCAACGGCAAGTGGCTGGAAAGAAAGCCCTGGGATGCCGAAGCGTAAAAGGAGGCGAGCCTGATGACGATAAAGATCGGTATGATTGGGCTGGGCGAACGGGGGAAAGTGCTGTTTGCCAGTCTGGGACAAATAGCCGGGATTGAGGTTGCTGCGATTTGTGATACTTATGATTTCCGGGTGGAGGAAGGAACAGCTCTTTGCGCCAAATATGGCTGGCGCCCCTGGACCGGCCGGGATTATCGGGAGCTGCTGAAGCAGGATTTGGATGCGGTTATTATTACTACCACATGGACGACTCATACCAGGATTGCGGTAGATGCGATGCGGGTCGGCAAGCATGTCGGTCTGGAAGTGGGAGGAGCCACCTGTGAACAGGAATGCTGGGAACTGGTGCGGGTCAGTGAGGAAACCGGAAAGTTTTGTATGCTTTTGGAAAACTGCTGCTATGCCGACAATGAGCTGATGCTTTTTCATATGGCCAAACAGGGCTTGTTCGGTGAAATCGTGCATACGGCGGGCGGCTATGAGCATGATCTGCGGGAGCAGATTGTAACCGGGCGGGAGAGAAAGCATGGCCGGATGCGTAATTTTTTATGCCGGAACGGAGAGCTTTATCCGACGCATCAATTAGGGCCGATTTGTAAGCTGCTGGGGATTAACCGGGGCAACCGGCTGCTGTCATTGGTGTCCGTTGCCTCCAAGGCCAGAGGTTTGCGGGATTGGGCCAGACGCAGCAATCAGTCTCAGGACGTACAGGATTTATCTTGGAATCAGGGCGATATTGTCACCACCATTTTAAAATGTGCCAATGGGGAAACGATTACGCTGACGCATGGCTGTAGTTTGCCCAGACCCTATTCCCGCAACGGCAAAATTCAGGGAACCCGGGGCGCGTGGGTAGAAGATACCGGCGGCATCTACATCGAACCGGAAGCAGTGCGAGTCACCGGCCAGGACGAAATGCATGAATGGGTAGCGCTGGAGGAATATAGGGAGAGGTACCGGCATCCTCTGTGGAAAGAACATGTGGAGAAGCATGGTATTTCCCATGAAGAAGGGCATAATGATATTGATTATTTGGTGCTGTGCGCCTTTATCGACAGTATTCAGCACGGCGAGCCGCCGATTGATGTTTATGATGCGGCGGTTTGGATGGCGGTGACTTATTTATCGGAGCAATCGGTGGCAATGGGCGGACAGGCGGTGCCGGTGCCGGATTTTACCCGCGGTGAATGGATTGAGCGCAGGCCCGAACGGATTGGCAAATATATGCTGTCGGAAGTGCGGGCGGAGGCTTTTGAGCGAGAATGAAGGCTGAGCGGAAGCAAAGATGGCTGATGCTGACCGTAATGGCGGTATCGCTGGTGCAGATGGGGGCAGTCCTGTATACGCCGGTATTGGCCCCGATCGCGCTCGGATTTCAGGAAAACGGGAGCTTTCTGGCGCAGACATTGCCGGCGGCGGTCAGTCTGGGCGTGATTTGCGCCGGCGGGGCAGCAGAGCGGTTATGTCAAAAAGGTCTTTACCGGCCGGCTATTTTGTCCGGTGGTGCATTATTTGCCGCCGGCGGGCTGCTGTCATGGAAATATTTTTTCTCATTCGGTTGGCTTTTGGCGGGAGCAGTCTTATCAGGCATAGGAGTGGGCCTGGTTTGTCCGGCGGCGGTGGGGCTGATTACCGGCTTTTTTCAGGGAGAGGAAAAACAGCGGGCAATCGGCCTGCAAAGCATGGCGGCTTATCTGGGAGCGATGCTTTTGATTGTTCTCGGCGGTTATCTGGCGGATCATTTTCATTGGCGGTTTGCCTTTTTAGCCAGTTTACTGATTATCCCCGGGTTGTTGCTGGCCGGGCTGACGCTGCCGGCGGAGGTCGGGAGCGAGGGCGATAAGGCGAAGGCAGATTCACCGGTGCCCCAAACGGCATTTAGAGAAAACAGCCGGAAAAGCCTGGCGGGCGTGTTGGGAATTGTTTTTTTGATTTCGGGGTTATCGGGTATTACCTCTTCTAATTTGAGTATGCTGATTACTGCGGCCGGATTAGGAGGATTTGCGCAGGCGAGTGCGGCCGGGTTCTGTGTTTTGGCAGGCGCGGCGGTAGCGGCGGCGTTTTTTGCTAAGCTGTGCCTTGTTTTGAAAAATTATCTTTTGCCGGCCGGCTTTGGGCTGTTGGCAGCCGGACAATTGTTATGCGGCTGGGGAAGCTCTTTGCCGGCGATTTATATGGGTAGTTTGCTGGCCGGCGGAGCGCTGGGAACGGTGATTCCCTATCTGTTCCTGGCAGCGGCCGATTGCGGAAAGACGGAAGGCCGCAGCAATGCCGGAGCGGTGATGATTGTCAGTAATTTAGGGGCTGTTCTGCCACCGCTGTTTACCTTTTTATTATCGGCCGCCGGCAGTCAGGAAGTTTCTTTGCGCTATATCGTCAGCGCGGTAATTGCCGGGGCGGCAGTTTTACTTTTATTACTCCCGGGCAGACTCAATATGGCCGGGTAACCGGAAGGGCAGGAAAGGGCGAAAAACAGTGGATGAACTTTTGATTTATGAGATTCTGTCTGTTGTGGCGGAAATTCCCGAGGGCAAGGTCGCTTCTTACGGTCAGATTGCGAGGTTAATCGGCAAAGGCAAAAACTCCCGTCTGGTTGGTAAGGTATTGAGTAGGGCCGAGTTTTATGGCGATTATCCCTGCCATCGGGTGGTCAATCACGCCGGTCGCCTGGCACCGCATTTTTACGGGCAAAGGGAGCGGCTGCTGGATGAGGGTGTCCGGTTCAAAGCGAATGGATGGGTTGATATGAAAAGATATCAGTGGGAATGTTAGTCATAAATAAGATATGGAGATGAGCAGCATGAGTAAAAGTGAATTTCGGAAAAAAGTTCTGATTGCGCCGGATTCTTTTAAGGGGAGCATCAGTGCCAGGGAATTTTGTGAGACGGCGAAAGCCGCCATTGCCGAGATTGCTCCGGAGTGCAGGATCGATACTCTGCCGCTTGCAGACGGAGGCGAGGGCACGGTAGCAGCCGTTATTTATAATGTAGGCGGCAAAATACGCGAATGTCAGGTTCGCAATCCGCTGGGGGAGGCGCATGTTGCCCGATATGGGGTTTTGCCGGACGGGAAAACGGCGATTATGGAGATGGCTGAAGCGGCCGGACTGGATCTGGTTCCGCCGGAGCGAAGAAACCCCGAACAGACCACATCTTATGGTGTTGGGGAGATGATTTTGGATGCGATTGAGCATGGCTGCCGGGAAATCATTATGGGTATCGGCGGCAGCGCGACCAATGACGGTGGCATGGGAATGCTTTCGGCCTTAGGTTATCAATTTTTTGATGAAAATGGAAATGAGTTAAGCGGACACGGTCAGGAATTAGGCTCGGTCTGTCGCATTGCCGGTCAAAAGGTGCCGGCCGGGCTGGGCTCGGTTTTGTTCCGAATTGCCTGTGATGTTGAAAACCCGTTAGTGGGCAAAGACGGAGCGACTTATATTTACGGGCCGCAAAAAGGAGCGGATTCAGAAGCGCTTGACCGGCTGGAAAGCGGCATGAAAAATTATGCCCGTCAGGTGGAAAGCTTTACCGGTAAAAAAGAAGCGGCTGCCGCCGGAGCCGGAGCGGCCGGTGGTCTGGGTTTTGCTTTTTTGAGTTTTTTAAACTGCCGGTTAGAGCCGGGCTTTCAGTTAATCAGTCAGGTAATTGAAGTGGAGCGCAAAATCGCAACAGAAAACTATGATTTGATTATTACCGGCGAAGGGCAAATGAACCGGCAAACCTTATTTGGCAAGCTGCCGAACGGCATTGCCCTTTTGGGAAAAAAATATAGTATTCCCGTTATTGCCGTCGTGGGTTCGCTCGGAGAAGATTATGAGGAACTTTATAACCGCGGGTTAAGCGCGGCGTTTAGCATTATCAACCGGCCGGTAACGTTGGAGGAAGCCATGCGCAAGGGAAATGACTTTTTGTATCAGGCCGTTCAAAACATTATCCGGCTATTGATTTGCGTCAATAGGGAGTGAAGCCTTTTGATGATAAAATTATGATATGCCGCTGTATTGCCTAAGCGCTTAGGTCAAAATTGGGTTGGCTCTTTTCAATTTTTGAATTTTACGGTATGATAAAACTAGCATCCTCTTAGCAAGATAGATTAGGGTATCGTTTTACGGAAAGGAGTGTATCATGCCGTTTCAAATCGTCCGCAATGATATTACGAAAATGCAGGTTGACGCGATTGTTAATACCGCCAATCCCATGCCCGGGTACGGTGCCGGAGTTGATACGGCGGTTTATCAGGCCGCCGGCGAAAAAGAACTGCTGGCCAAAAGACAGGAGATTGGCACTATTAAGCCGGGCACATCCGTCATTACTCCCGGATATGGACTGCCGGCTAAATATATTATTCATACCGCCGGGACAGCTTGGCAAGGGGGAAATGCGGGTGAGGAAGAAATTATCCGCAGTTGCTATAAAAGCGCGTTTCAACTGGCGGCTGAACATGAAATAGAGAGCCTGGCCATTCCTTTATTAGCATCCGGCCACTATGGGTTTCCCAAGGGGATTGCTTTAAGAATCGCGCTGTCAGAGATTGAACGCTGTCTGGCGGAGCATGATATGGGAATTTTTCTGGTCGTCTTTGACCGTAAGGCTTTTTCCCTGTCTGCGGAATTATATGGCGATATTGACGCTTATATTAATGATAATTACGCGGCCGAACAGGAAGCAGAGGAGTATGGCAGGCATGTTTCAAGTCAGCAGCGGTGGCTGACTCCGCCGCTGCCGGCGGCGAGCAGGATTTTTCGGGAGCTTACCGGCGGCATGGCGGAAGCGGTCAGAGACAGGAAAGCCAGACGGGAAAGCCCCAAACTGGGTAAAGTGAGTAATGAGGTCATGGCTGAGTTAGTCGCAGCGGAGCCGGCCTGTAAGGCTTCGGCGGCAAGAAGCCTTGACGATGTGGTTAATAATCTGGATAAAACCTTTATGGAACTGGTATTTTCCTTTGCCGATGCCAAAGGCATGAGCGATGTGGAAGTCCAGAAAAAAGCCAATTTGGACCGAAAAGCTTTTTCTAAGTTAAAGTGCGGCACTACCAAAAATCCAAGCAAAGCCACGGCCTTAGCGCTGGCGATTGCGCTGCGGCTTAATTTGGACGATACCAGAGATTTGCTGTCAAGGGCGGGACTGGCGTTATCGCCATGCAGCAAGCAGGATGTCATCGTGCAGTATTTTATTGAAAGAGAGGCATACGATATTTATGAAATCAATGTGGCGCTGTTTGAGCATGGCGAGCCGCTCTTGGGGACGCAGGCCTCTTAAAGCGCTAATAGAATTATTCGCTTGCCTGAACTGGGGGCAATATGTCGCCTGACAAGTGACCGAATATTTGCTCATAAGTTTATAATAATCTCAGAAGCTAACAAAACCGCAGCTTACGCTGCAGCCAGTTTACGGAGGGATTTATTATGAGAGAAAATTTAACGGAACTTGTGTTTATTCTGGACAGAAGCGGATCGATGAGCGGCCTGGAGTCGGATACGATTGGCGGTTTTAATTCGCTGATCGGGAAACAGCAAAAGGAAGCGGGAGAAGCGATTGTTTCAACGGTTTTATTTGATGATGCCTGTGATGTCATTCATGACCGGATAAAGATTGGCGATGTGCCGAAGTTAACCGAAAAAGAGTACTATGTCAGAGGATGTACGGCGCTGCTGGATGCGGTTGGCGGAGCGATTCATCATATCGGCAATATTCATAAACATGCCAGAAAAGAAGACCGGCCGGCCAAGACACTGTTTGTCATTACGACCGACGGGCTGGAAAATGCCAGTACCAAATACAGTGTTGACAAGGTTAAGAAAATGATTGAGCGTCAGAAAAAGAAACATAACTGGGAATTCCTTTTTCTGGGAGCGAATATTGACGCGATCAAAGCAGCCGAGGGTATGGGCATTGACCGGGATCGGGCGGCTAATTTCTACAGCGATGCCAAGGGGACGGCACTTAATTATCGAGTATTGGAAAAAGCGGTATCCTGTGCCAGACGCTGCCCTTCCGCTCAAATCGGCTCTGTTTTTGCCGAAGGGGTGTGGAAAGAGGAAATTGACCAGGATTTTAAGGCCAGAGGATAAGCTGCCAAACTAAAATATTTTCCTTGACGAAATGCCTAAAAAAGAGTAGACTGTTTTAAGTTAGTATTAACTAACCTTCCTTTTTCATGCTGAAACGGTGTGTTTCTGCACGAACGGCTAACCAGCCTAAAAAGATGGTTCTGTCCAATCAGGGAAGGGGAAGAGAGTAATTTGAAACTTGTGCTGTCAACAAAGTATGTCGAGGAACTTTATGAAAGTGAAAGCAATAAAAATAAATCCGTCACTGGTTTTATTTTTTAATATCCTGATACCGACACTGTTTATATTTATGGCGGCTTTTCCGCTTAATTACATTCTGATGGCGTTTGCCTCGCTGGTGCTGCTGCTGGCAGGCAAGGTTAAAAGGGCGCTGATATTTATGGCGATATACGCGGCAGAGGCGGCAGGCTGTATTGTTTTCATGGATATTATTCCGGCAGGCTATGCGCTTGTGTTTTTAAGTATATTGATGCAGTTCTTGCCATGTTTGATGATGGCGACTATTCTGTTTAAGGATTATACCACGGCCGAGCTGCTGTCAACGCTGGAAAAGCTGCCGCTGCCAAGAAGCTTAGTGGTAGCAGTGATTATCACGCTGCGCTATATACCGACTTTTAAGCGGGAGTTTGGCTATATAAAGGAGTCGATGCGGCTAAGAGGGATTGCATTTACTTGGAGACGGCCGGTAGAGAGTTTTCAATACTTTGTGGTGCCGCAGCTTTTCCGGTGTGCCGCCTTGGCGGAGGAAGTAACCTCGGCCGGACTGGTCAAAGGAATCGACGCCGATATTAAAAGAACTTCTTATTATGAACAGAAGTTTAGAACAAGTGATGCTTTGCTGCTGATGATACTAATAATTGGGATTGTGTGGGCAGGATTATGGACGAGATGATAAGGGCTGAAAAGCTGGATTTTTGGTATGAACAGTCAAAAGACGGCATAAAGGATGTTGATTTTTCCATTAAAGGCAGCGAGGTTATTTTGCTGGCCGGGGACAGCGGCAGCGGCAAATCTACTTTGCTCAAATGCCTTAACGGTCTGATTCCGGAAACGATAGAGGGCAGGTTAAACGGAGCGCTGTATTTTGAAGATAAAAAATATAGTGAGCTTAAAATGTTTGAACTGAACCAAAAGATAGGATCGGTTTTTCAGAACCCGAGAAGCCAGTTCTTTACGACCAATTCCACGGCGGAATTGGTTTTTCCGATGGAAAATTATGGATTGAAAAAAGAGCTTATGGACGAAAGACTGACCGCTTTGACGGAAAAGTTCGGGCTTCATTCGCTTTTGGATCGAAATATTTTTGAAATATCCAGCGGGGAAAGACAACTCTTAGCGCTGGCTTCCGCCATGGCACTCAACCAAAAGGTGGTCATTTTTGATGAGCCGTCAGCCAATCTGGACTATGGAAATGCGATCAAATTGGGAAAGATTATTGCGGAAATGAGGGAGGCCGGCTTTACTGTGATAGTGGCCGATCATCGGTTTTATTATTTGAAAGGGCTGATTGATCGGGTTTTTCTAATGGAAAACGGCAAATTAAGATGCTTTCCAAGCGAAATGGAATTTAAACAAAGTGAATATGACACCAGAAGCTTTGCACTGTTTGAACTGGATGTACCTGCGCCGGAGAGCGGCCCGGCTGGTGAGAAGGTGGCCTGCCTTGAGAATGTCAGCTATAAGAATGTTTTAAAAGATATCAATATAGAACTTCAAAAAGGGGAAGTCAGCGTCCTGGTCGGGAATAACGGAGCCGGGAAAACGACGATAGCCAAACTCTTATGCCGGAGTCTAAAACCGGATAAGGGCGAGATTAAAGCAGATGAACTGCCGTTTTATATCATGCAGGATCCGGATTTTCAGCTGTTCGGCACTTCGGTTTTTAATGAGCTGGCGTTGGTCACCAATGATAAAACCGCGATTGAAGATACTCTTAAGTACTTGGGGCTGTATGATTACCGGCATAAACATCCTTTTGATTTAAGCGGCGGACAGAAACAGCGGCTCCAGATTGGTATGGCTGTGCTTTGTCAAAAGCCGGTGATTCTTTTTGACGAGCCGACCAGCGGATTGGATATTGCTTCGATGAAAAAGGTAGCGGCGGAAATCATAAGATTAAAAGAAAGCGCTGCGATTTTGGTGATATCCCATGACTATGAATTTATCAGAAATGTGGCCAATCGGATTATTTACCTTAAGGCCGGAAAAATTGAGAAAGACTTTGCGCTGAAAGACGATACTTTGCCGGAACTGAACGGGATATTTGAAAATATGGCGGCAGCATTATAAAGCAGGAACGCATATCACGCCTATAAGGCAAGACTTTATAATTTATCGGCGCTGAAGCGGCGCCCAATAGGAATGCAGGCAGGTATGGCAAAAACTGCAAGGCATTTATGCTGCAATATAAAACTTAAACTAATTTTGGAGGACAAGATGAAAAATAATTTTAAAATGAAAGATGTGGTAACTGTTGCATTGCTGACGGCATTGTATATGGTGTTTTATATGATAGCAATGGCTGTAATTACACCGCTTGGCCCGTTCGGCCATGCCATCAGTCCGGGAGCCTGCGGACTGCTTGCCGGTGCGGTGATTGTTTTTCTTTCCAGAAAAGTAGGCAAGATGTGGCAGTTTACGCTGATGACAGGTATTTTGATGGTAATATTTTGGCTGCTGGGCGGCGGATATCTCCCATGGGTAATCAGTTCGCTGGTTATGGCGGCAGTGGCTGATTTTATTGCTTCCAGGGATGGCAAAACTGTCAAGGTATGGAAACTGGCGCTGGCATCCGGTTTGATGCATGTAGGACAGGCTTGGGGCGCGATTGTTCCATCTTGGTTTTTCCTGGAGCAGTACAAGGCGCACTGGGTTGGCCGAGCCGGAATGACGGCGGAAATGATGGACGCTCAGATTAAATTCACGCAAGGAATTATGGGTGTGCTGGCGACATTTATTACTTTTGTGCTGGCGTTAGCAGGGATTTATCTGGGGTATATTATATTGAAAAAGCATTTGAAAGAGGGAGAGGAGAACTAATCACGCAACTTTCCCGGCGGAGTATAACAGAAAAATAAATTGTTTATGCGCTTGTCCGTTTTTTCGGGCGGGCGCATTTTTGGTATGCTTTAGCAACAAAAACCCCCCCAGCTGTGCTGGGGGAGAAGGAAGCTTTAGCTTCAAGCAAAAAACCTCCAATGATATAATGAATGCAGGTCTGCAAACCGCATAAGAATATCAAAAGGAGGTGTCCAATGGACAAAATAGTTTAACACATACGAGGTGGGCTTGAGATATAATAGGGATACAGAGAAAAAAGCTTGATAATTCGGGGCTTTCAGCACTGTATCCTTATTTTTAAAATTGTAAAAATCAAACAATCAGGTCTAAAAGGAGGCATTTATGGTATGTAAAAATATTTCAAGCCATTACATCAGCCTTTCTGATACAAGGAAGGTGAGAGTTTTATGAGATGGATAATAAAAATAATCTTGTTCCCAATCAGTTTGCTGTTAAGCATTTTGACTGCCTTTCTGACATTCTTGCTTAGCGTAGGAACTGCAATCCTATATTTGCTTATGCTGATGTGTGTATTTGTTGCCATAGGCTCGTTCTTTATGCTACACGATACAAAAGCAGCAATAGAAGCACTTATCCTTGGATTTCTGCTAAGTCCTTACGGAATACCGATGATTGGAGCAGCAATCATAGCTTTTATACAAGGAATCAATGAAGCGATAAAATCAATCTAAAAAATTTCATAAAAATGGTTACCAAAGGCGATAGATAAAACTATCGTCTTTTTTAGTGGAAATTTTAAAGAAGGGAGGGGGTGAAAGATGGACTTTGATTATTTCTATAATCGGGATACGGAGAGATTTAGCTTTTATATGTTACCCAAGGTTTTGGTAACCGAAGATTTATATAAAAATTTATCTTCCGATGCCAAAATACTCTATGCCTGTTTATTAGAGCGTTCAAGTCTGTCATTCAAAAATGATTGGATTGACGAGCAAGGTAGAGTTTACATCGTGTTTACCGTCGAAGAAATCATGAAGATGCTAAACAAGTCGAATAAAACAGCGGTAAAGATTCTAAATGAGCTTGATGCCAACACAAAGGGAATCGGACTGATTGAGAGAAAAAGACAGGGACTTGGAAAGCCGAACATCATTTATGTGAAAGACTTTATGAGTGTGTTTCGTTTCGAGTGTAAAAATTACACTTCAGAAGTGAAGAATTTACACTCCAGAAATGTAGAAATTACACTTCAAGAAGTGAAGAATCTACACAGTAGTAATACTAATATAAATAAACCTGATTATAGTAATACTGATTTTAGTAAGGGGCAAACCGGACTTGGCACATTTCAAAATGTATTTCTCACAGAAAAAGAAACAAAAGAACTAAAGGAGATATTAGGCTATCAATTTGACAACTACATTCAACGGTTGTCAGCGTATATCAAAAGTACCGGAAAGACATATAAAGACCATAAGGCAACAATCCTTTCATGGTTTTATAAGGATCAGGGAACTAAGAAAGCGGATAAGCCATCCAATATCCCGACATGGGCAGAATATGACAAAGGAGAGCATTTATGATGAGTGAGATGAAAAGAATAATGATTGAGGATACCGAGTATTCCTACGATCCGGAAAGAGAATATATCAAAGACGGACACGCCTATTGCAAGAACTGTCATGAAAGAAAAGATGGAAAAGCCTTAGAGATGCTTGGTAAAAAGAGAATCTACAAAGTTTCCTGCAAGTGCGACAGAGACAGAGAAGCCAAACAAAAGGCAAGAGAAAAGCAGATGGAGATTGAGCGATTAAAAAGAAGTTGTTTTGCCTCCCTTATTCAGTGGTCATATACCTTTGATAATTATCAAGGAGAGGAAAATCAGAGTCTTACCATTGCAAAAAACTTTGTAAAAGAGTATGAGGAGATGAAAAAGGAAAATATCGGACTGTTATTCTATGGTTCAGTCGGAAGCGGAAAAACATATCTTGCCTGCTCCATTGCCAATGCACTCATAGAGCAGTATCAGATAAGTGTAAAGATAAGAAACTTTGCTCAGATAATCAACAATCTTCAAAAAAGCGGATTTGATTTTGATAAAAATGAGTATATCGAATCGCTTGTAAATACTTCCGTTCTCATCTTAGATGATTTGGGAATAGAAAGAGATACCAGCTATGCCAAAGAACAGGTCTATAACATTGTCAATAACAGATACCTGAAACAAAAACCGACCATATTTACAACCAATCTTTCCTACGACACCATTTCAAACTGCACAGAAAGTGTGGAATATCAGCGTATTTACTCAAGGATTATTGAGATGTGTATTCCGGTGATGGTTGTCGGAGAAGATTACAGGAAGATGATTCAAAAAGAGAAGTTAAACCGAAATAAAGAACGATTACTAAACGGAGGTGATAGAAGTTGATTAACGAAGAAATTGCAAGAAAGACACTAAACCTTGAGATTAAAGCTGCCAAAGTAACCGGAAAACTTCTTTTAGCCCTATTGAAAAAACTGATGAAAGAAGCAAAAAAACTGGGAGGACTTGAAAAACTCGTTAAAGTAAACGGAAATGAAGTCAAGCTCAAAGATATGGCTAAAAAAGGGCAACTGGAAGAAATACCGGTAGAAGAAGCGGAACTGAAAGAACTGAAAAAAGAGCTGAATAAATACGGGGTTAAGTTTTCCGTCATGAAAGATAAAGAAACAGGAAAATACGCCGTATTTTTCCAAGCCAAAGATATGAAAATGATGGAGAAAGCCTTTAAAAATGCTCTTGCAAGATCAGAAAGAAAAACGGAACGGAAAGAATCCATTCGTAAAAATATCGAGAAGTTTAAAGAGATGGCAAAAAATACTGTTTCTAAGGATAAAGTTAAGAATAAACAAAAGGAGCAGAGCCTATGAGCAGCTTGATAACATTTGAAAATATGAAATTCGGGAAACTCACTGTAATTGAAAAAGACGGTGAGTTTTTCTTTATCGGAAATGAAATCGCAGAATTGCTTGGGTACAGCAATTATAGAAAAGCAGTTATGGTTCATGTAGATGAAGAAGATAAGCTGCGTTCCCAAATTGGGTACGCAGGTCAAATGAGGGAAGTAACCTTAATCAACGAGTCCGGTCTTTACTCTCTTATCCTATCTTCCAAGCTGCTACAGGCAAAAGAGTTTAAGCGTTGGGTTACAAAAGATGTGCTTCCGAGCATTCGCAAAAATGGCGGATATATAAGAAATCAAGAGAATTTATCGAAAGAAGAGATACTCGCCAATGCGGTGCTTCTTGCCAATAATCTCATTACTGAAAAAGAAAAAGTGATTGAAGATTTAGAGCCGAAAGCTAAGTATTTTGATGAATTGGTGAATAACCATCTGCTTACCAATTTCAGAAATACAGCAAAAGAGCTTCATATCCCGCAAAAAGTATTCATTCAATTCCTCATAGACAAGGAACTTATTTATCGGGATAAGAAAAATAGACTTCTACCCTATGCCAAGAACAACAAAGGATATTTTGAGGTAAAGGAATGGTGCAAAGAAGGGAGCGAAGCGGTCGGGATACAGACCTTTGTAACACCGAAAGGCAGGCACTACCTATTACTTTTGATTGGAGGTGAAAAGACTCGTGATAGATAAGATATTAAAAGACATGAAAGGCTTATTCAAAGTGCAGGATAAGGCAAGGTTTGTAAAACAAAACATTCCCTATCTTGCATTTTTCTATTTAGGCAACATCTTCTCTCATCATGTAAGAAGCTATACCGGTGGTGATGTGATAGACAAAATCTTTCAAGGAATATTAGAACTTAATACCATGAGCTTTATTCCAAGCGTACACCTTATGGATATACTGACAGGAATCGTTGTTGCTGCTATAATTAAATTCATTATCTATACCAAAGGTAAAAATGCCAAGAAGTTCAGGCAAGGAAAAGAGTATGGTTCAGCAAGATGGGTTGCATAATATTAACTGAACAGGAGTGATATATAGACACGAGAAAAGGAGGATAATGCCATGATAGAATACACAAACAAAATCACAGCACTATACTCCCGCCTTTCAGTTGGTGATGAAGATAGAGATGGTGGCGAGAGTAATAGTATTGTCAATCAAAAAGCATTTTTAGAAAGGTATGCAAGAGATAAAAAGCTGATAAACATTCGCCATTATATCGACGATGATGAAAGCGGTAGGTTCTTTGACCGTTCAGCTTATACACAGATGATAAGCGATGTAGAGCAAGGCAAAATCGGAATTGTCATCATGAAAGATATGACAAGATGGGGAAGAGATTATCTCCAAGTAGGAAATGCGATGGAGATATTTAGAAGAAACAATGTACGCTTTATCGCTATCAATAACGGAATAGACAGCATTGACCAAAACACATTGGAATTTGCTCCCTTTATCAACATCATGTCAGAGTGGTATGCAAGAGACATCAGCAAGAAAGTAAAGACAGGAATTAAGACCAAAGGAGCAAACGGAAAGCCTGTCGCAACAGAAGCTCCATACGGCTATATAAAAGACCCTGAGAACAAAGATTATTGGATCGTTGATAAAGAAGCTGCCGAAGTTGTAAAACTCATTTTCAGGCTATTTATGGAGGGGAAAAACAGAAATCAGATAGCCGTTTATCTGAAAGAAAAAGAAATACTAACCCCAACCTTTTATATGAAACGACAAGACAGAGGAACAGCCAAAAGCAAACCTCTCAATGAAGAAAACAGATACAACTGGAACAAAGCAACCATAACACGCATACTGAAAAGACAAGAGTATTGTGGCGATGTAGTCAACTTCAAGACCGAAAAGCATTACAGAGATAAGAGAAACCATTATGTAGATAAAAGCAAATGGCAAATAACAGAAAATGTGCATGAGCCGATTATAGATAGAATTACCTTTGAAAATGTAGAGCGTATGTTAAAAAACGCACCTGTAAAAAGACCAAACGGAGATGGAGAAATTCACGCACTTTCAGGACTGATGTATTGTAAAGATTGCGGAACAAAAATGCACATTCGCACCATACACAAAAACGGAAAAGTACAGCATGTAACCTATTGCAGTGAATATGCCAAAGGAAAAGCAAAGCACCCTAAATGCAACTCCCCACATCGCATTGATGTAGATGAAGTTATGGAAAATATTGCCGAAGTTTTACGAAACATAGCACAGTATTCTTTAGAAAATAAAGTAGAGTTTGAAAAAATTGTGAAAGATAGTCTGTATAAAGAGCAAACCGAAGAAGTCAAGAAGAACCAAAAGCGTATGCCACAAATCACAGACCGAATGGAACAGATAGAAAGAGTGATGAATAAGCTCTATGAAGATAATGCACTTGGAAATATGGATACGGAACGCTATGAACAGTTATCAAGAAAGTATGCAGAAGAATACTACACCTTAAAAGAAGAAAAAGAAGAAATCAAAGAACGCTTATCCGAATGTGAAAATGCAAGCCAAAGGACAAAAAATTTTATCAGACTTGCAGAAAGCTACTCAAACTTTGAAGAACTTACCCCTAACATTATCAATGAGTTTATCAGTAAAATCGTAGTCCACGAAAGAGATGTAAAAAGAGCAAAATATGTTGTTCAACGAATAGAGGTTTATTTTAACTATATCGGAAAATTTGAAAATGAACTGACAAAACAGATAGAGCCGACAGAACAAGAAATGCTACAAATGAGGGAAGAAATAGAAGAAGCAAAGAAAGAAAAATCAAGAGCCTATCATAGAGAATATTCAAAAGCATACAGAGCCAAAAATCTTGAAAAGTGTCGAGAGTATGAAAAATTAAAAGCAAGAGAATACAGAGCAAAAAAGAAGTTACTACAAGCAATAACCTAAAACTAAATACCAATCAATATGAAAAGAGGTTTCCTAATTACAGGAAATCTTTTTTTGTGCAAGTCGAAAGGAAGAACTAAATGGCAGAAAATGAGAAAACAGATATTAAAGAAATACAGGCAGAACAACAAGCACTCCACCCAAAGCCTGACGGTATTCTAACAAAAAAGATAAACGGAAAGACCTTTGTAACAGAGATATATTTTGACAAAAAGAGTAAGGAAACATTTCAAGATAAAATGTTCAAAGTTATACATTCAAAGGGTAAATAGTAGTGAGTAGAGAAATATGACAGTAGAAAAATATCGAAAAAAATGCTATAATATTAGTCAATATAGATAAACAAATTTGAAGTTGAAGAGGAGAAACTTTCCCATGAAGAAAGAAATCAAAACAATAGAGAAAGATGGATATAACGGCGTATACTGGCCGAATCCGAACGGCAGTAAATATTGCATGATTGCCATGCTTGGTGATGATACAAAAGACATGATGGCAAAGGGTGGCGTCAAATGGCTTCAAAAGAAAGGTCTGAACGTCCTCACAATGTCACCGGCCCCAAAAGATTACGGTCACCATAACTATCCACTCGAACGTTTTGAGAAGGCACTTGCATTTCTGAAGACGATGGGCAATGAAGAAATCGGTATTATGGGTGCCTCGACAACTGGTATGCTTGCGCTTGTCGCAGCGTCATACTTTTCGGAAATAACGCTTACGATAGCCATTTCTCCTTCTGATTTTGTGATGGAAGGTTTTTATCAGGATGGGAAAGACGGGGCTCACGAACGTCCGGGAGACGGAGAGTCATCTGTTTCATATCACGGTAAGCCGCTTCCTTATCTGCCCTATGCGTATCGCCATCCGGAATACTGGCAGAAAATATCTGAGGAAACCAAACGGCGTGGCGCGATGGTTGCCAGTCGCGATTTGTTCGATGAATCGGAGAAAAGGCATCCCGTGCAGGAAGCCGAGAAAATAAAGGTGGAGAATATAAAGGGTCGCATTCTGCTGATTGGTGCGGAGGATGATGTACTTTGGGATACCTGTAAATACATTCGTAGAATGGAAAACAGGCTGAAAGAAAGGGACGCGGATAACAGTGTAGTTCTCATGACCTATGAACATGGAACGCATTTTATTTTTCCGCAGACCATGTTAACAGGCATTCTTCCTGTGGGTTCCGGGCTGTTTATCAGCATGGCTTTTAAGGAGGCAAAGCAGTATCCTAAAGAGTGTAAGCAGACGAGGATTGAAGTTGATGAGCGCTTATCGGAGGAACTAAAGCAGTGGATAAATTCGGCTCGATAAATCCCAGTTTGTAGAACTAACAACTTAATAAAAATTACCACAGGAACAGTAAATGTAATCTGACACACATAATAGAAAAAAAGTCTTTCATCCGAAAAAAACCGTAAAAAAAAGAAAAACCCCGAAAAAAGGCTAAAAATCAACGAAATTCAAATGTGAAAAAACGAAAAACAACCGAAAAACCCAAAAGGAGCTGTCAGAAAAAAATCGGACAAGCTCCTTTTAAAATTCTCAAAAAATCGTAGCATTAAAATTTCATTCAAAAATCATCCTAAAAACGTTCAAACACCATTAAAATAAACGTTTTTAAGAAAAAATAAAACCATTCAAATCTTAAAAAACCGTTTAAATCTATCCAAATTCCCAAGAATTCTCACGGAAATTCCCCGAAAGTAGGATAAGAAAATAAAAAACTGTTCAAAACCCATTCAAATAAGGATTTTACAACTTTAACAAGTTTATTAAAAGCCAAAATTTACTGCGGACACTGCGGACATTTTTTAAGTAACTGCGGACATCGTGGCCGTCAGGTTATTTTAGCGGGTTTTCCGGTATTATGTTCAGTATATGAACGATTAAAAAATTAACAAAAAATAGTCATAAATGGCCTTTTAAAAAGTATAGGCGGAATACTTTTTTTCTTCTGTTTTCGCTTCATTCATTTCAGCAACTTTATACTCTAACATTCCTTCTAATTTATATTTTTCCCTGTCAGGCAACTGAGAGATTAGTTTTAAAATATTGGCTTCAAACTCGGACAATTCAATGAGATTATCTGAAGATGAATTATCAGAACTAAATAACCAATCTAACGAAACATTGAATTTATCCTTAAGTGCTTGTAAAGTTTCAAAAGATGGTTTATGGTTTCCCTTCTCGATTTCACTTATTCTACCTTGAGAGATTCCTAATTCTTTGGCAAATTCCGATTGTGTCAGATTGGCATTTAAACGAATAGACTTGATTTTTTCTTGTAGTTGCATAAGTACCTCCCAAAATATTCACAAACAAATAAAATAGTATTGACATTATTCATAAACAGATATATAATAATATCAGATTAAAGATTTAACTAACAAATGATTTAAAAAAAGTATATCACAAGCAGTAGGAAAGGGGCAAGAACAATGAAGAAAAAAACTATATACGGTATCAAAATAAAAAAGCGATTAACGGAATTAGGAATGACACAAGTGGAGCTTTCGGGGCGGTTAGGAATTGCTCCGGCATATTTAACCTATATTATTACGGGAGAGCGGGGCGGTTGGAAATACCGCCAAAGAATCAATGAAATTTTATGGCCAGCCAAAGAACTGGAATCCGTAATCTAAGAGGCCGATATGAAAGAAATCATTCAGGAATTGAAAGAAATCAAAGAGATTTTAGCCGGTATTCAGGCGCTGCTCTTATCCGCCAAAGAAGCACCAGCAAAAGAAACGGTTAGAGCTAAGCAAACCAATCAGGAAAAGCCGGAAACCGTTAGCGAAGTTTTTTGTGGGTACACGGACGATGCCGCACTGCAAAAGTGCCTGCTGGAGTTTATGGAGTTTCGCAAGAAAATCAAAGCGGCCTTAACCGTTCGGGCGGCTCGGCTTTTTCTCGGAAGATTAGAAGAACTGGCTAAGAGTAAGGAAGAAAAGATACGGATTATCAATCAAAGTATTATGAACGGCTGGAAAAGTGTGTATCCTTTATCTGATAAAACACCGGGAAAAGCCGGAGGAATAAAGCAGACCAGCTTTAACAGCTATTCTCAGCGGACAGAGGATTACGATGCTATCGAAAGAAGAGCCTTGCAAAGAAGAGTTGAGGGGAAGGAGGAAGAAAGGTGCTGACCGTAAAGGAAGTAGCAGAATTAATGGATTGCTCCGTAAGGACAGTAAGAAGAAAAATTGCAGAACATAGTCTTATAGCCTTGGAGCAGAAAAATAAAAAAAATGGGCAAACCGAATATCTCATAAGACTGGAAGATCTGCCGGAGAGCGTGCAAAGAAAATATTTAAAACAAGAAGAATTATTTTTACCGGAAGCAAAGGATTCTGCTCATTACGGCAAGGGGTTAAAGGAAGAAAAAAAGAGTTTTTCGGATTTTAATGAAAGGGAGCGAGAAGAAATCCGGGAATGGATTGAAATCTTAAAGCAATGGCAGACCGAACGGGCACTATATCACAACAAGACCGAAGCAGATAAAAATATTATTGCGACCATTAATGCGGAACTCTTTCGTAGAGGGAGTAACCTTACGGTCAGCAGCAGCGTATTATACCGGAAGTTTTTCTTTTACCGCAACGGTGATTATGAAGGGCTACTGGATAAGCGTGGCGGTTGGAACAAAGGAAATTCTTCGATGCCGGCTGAAGTTTGGGATGCGTTTTTGTTTTACTATCTCGATGAAAGACAACCGGCACTGGCGAAGGTCTACAAGGACACACTTCAATGGACAAAAGAGTTTTATCCGCATTTTTTGGAAGTTATGCCCAGCGAGCGTACCTTTCGCCGGAAGTTAGAAAAAGAAGTGCCGTTAGCAGTCCAGACTTATTTGCGCCAAGGTGCGAAAGCGCTGGATGACGAGTGCCTGCCATATATTGAAAGAGCCTATGACGAATTGCAGGTCAATGATGTCTGGGTAACCGATAACCACACGCTGGATATTATCAGTGCTTATGATAATGGAAAAAAAGACAAGCATCGCATGTATTTAACGGCCTTTTGGGATGCGAAGTCCGGGATTTTAACCGGTTGGAATATTACCAATGATCCCAGCATTAACTCCACGCTTTTTGCCCTGCGGCATGGGATTAAGCGCTGTGGTGTGCCGAAAGTAATCTACGCCGACAACGGTAGCGAGTTTATGAGTTATGACTTTGGCGGTCGGGGAAAGCGAAGCCAAAAACCGGAGAATGAAATCGAATACGCTCTTACCATTCTTGGCCGGATGGGGATAGAGATTCGGACGGCAAAGGTCAAAAATGCTAGAGCAAAGCCGGTCGAGCGCTTTTTCTTAAGCTTTAAGGAACATATCAGTAAGCTGTTTAGCACTTACACCGGCGGCAACATTACCGAGCGATCGGAGAGCCTGAAAAGCCAAATCAAAAAGGGGAATATTCCAACGGATTCCAAACTTCGGGACGACTTGGCGCTTTTAATCGAAAAAGAAAACTGCGAGCCTTATGGCGGCGCAGAAAAGCGGAAATATCAAGGCATGACCAAAATAGAGGTATTTAATGAGGGGTTAAAACACATAAAACAAGTCTTAATGACAGAGGATGACCTTGACCTTTTTCTGCTGCGCGGGAAAAAGCAGAAAGTTGGAAGAAAAGGGGTATATCTGGAAATTGCAAAAGAAAAAATCTATTTTATGGCAGCAGATACATGGCTGCACTTTGGCAGAGAAGTTCTTGTCCGGTATGATCCGACGGATTTATCCAGCGTTCGCATTTACGACATGGAAGACAGATATATGGCGACATGGGAAGTGGAACGAACGTTGCTCTTAAACTTCCTTGAAAGCGACACGGATAGACTGGCCGAAGCAAACGAAAAGTTAGCAAGTGTTAGAAAATCAGTGAAACAGTATGCCAAAGATATGTTTGCGAATATGCGGCCGGATACCAAGATTGATATTTTGGATCTGCAAATCCGAAAAGCGCATAGGCTCACAGAAGGAACGCTGATTGAGCAGAGCAGTCTGGTAGAAGTCAGAAGATACGAAGAAAAGAAGCTACATCAAGCAACCGGCACCGACAATGCGGTTGTCATTGACATTGACCGAATGAACCGGAATGGAGAAAGGAGAAAAAGAGGATGACCGAATTAGAAAGAAAGCAGCAAGCAGAACCCATAAAGGGGTATAAGGTTTTTAATCCCGATTGGACTTGTATGGGAAAACAGTATACTTGTCCAGGCAAGTTTGAAGAAAACATAGTCCTTTCGATGTGTGGGGCAGGCATGCATTTTTGCAAAAAAGCAGGGCACTGCTTTAACTATTATGATTTTGACCCAGCTAATCACGTAGCGGAAGTTATCAGCTATGGCGATGTGATAGAAGTTGGTGATAAATGCTGTACGAATAAATTGGAAATCGTTAGGGAGATTCCGTGGGCGGAACTTCTTGCAATCGTAAATACCGGAAAAGGAAATACCGGTAAGGGAAATAGCGGCGACTATAACAGTGGAGATAATAATAGCGGCCACTGCAACAGTGGAGACGAAAACGCTGGCAACTACAACAGCAGAAGTGGTAACAGCGGCGACTACAACAGTGGCTACTGTAACAGTGGACACTTTAACGATGGAGATTTTAACAGTGGAGATTTTAACAGCGGAAGTTATAACAGCGGGCACTTTAACAGTGGTGATTACAACAGCGGTGACTGGAATGAGTGTGACTTCTCCAGCGGCTGTTTTAATACCGAGGAACAGAAAATATATTTCTTTAATCAGCCGTCGGACTGGACGTATAGGGACTGGGTATGCAGCGAAGCACGCAAGATTCTAAGCGATATGCCGAAAGTTCTTGAGTATGTACAACTAAGCGATATGACCGACGAAGAAAGAAAGAAGCACCCAGAAGCAGAAACGACGGGCGGATATTTAAGAGAAATGGATAATACGGAAACGGTTAATGAGTGGTGGAAAAAATTAAAGGAAGAGAACAAAGAAATGATTATGTCAATGCCAAACTTTGATCGCCGAATTTTTAAGCAAATTACAGGAATTGATGTTGATGCAGTTTAAAGAAGGGAGCTATCATGGAAAAAGAACAAAAAGAACATCTATTAAAAAAGTTTGATAATCTGGTTCAAAAAGTAGGAAGCCAAGCCAAAGCATGTAAACTGGTCGGAATCTCGCCCAGCATTATGACACCACTAAGGAAAGGAGAATACAGCGGAGCGGAAGATAAGCAGTATGAGATTCTGGAAAATTACTTTCAAATCAAGGAAGAAGCCAAAGCCGGACGGCAGGTGGAAACCTATGTGCCGACATCCATTTCCGAAAGCGTTTATGCCTATATTCGGAATGCTCAGATTAAAGGCGGGCTCTTAGCTATTTCGGGGGCAGCCGGAATCGGAAAGACCAGAGCTATCCGTAAATATGCAGCGGAAAGCCAAGGCACTTGCCTTTGGATTACCGCTAATCCTTGTTTAAATACCGTTAAACCAATATTAAAAAAGCTTTGTAAGGAGCTCAACATTGCCAATGTACGAACCAATGACGATATGTACATGGCAATTTTGGAAAAGCTTCGGGACGGCATGGTACTCGTATTTGACGAAGCACAGCATTTGTCTTTAAAGGTGATTGAAACGCTTCGAGGGTTTTCGGACTATTTCCTTGATAGAAACATGACCTTAGGAATCGTGTTCGTGGGCAATAGTACAACGATAACAAGGTTCGGCGGCAGGCAAGATGCGGTGTTTGAACAAATTGCCAACCGAACCATTCAAAAGCCGGTTTTCCAAACTTCAGATATTCGCAAGAAAGACATTCAAATGCTTTACCCGGAGCTGACGGATGAAAAATCAATTGATTTTATGTTGAAAATTGCGCAGTCAAGGGAAGCAATCCGGGGAGCGAATAACCTGTTTTCAAATGCCTATGATAATGAAAATATTACTTATGAGGGGCTGGTTAGTATGGCAAAGCACATGCATATGATGATTTAAACTTACCGGAAAGGAGAAAAAATGAAACGATTTTTACTTGCGACAGCGCTTGGGATAGCATTGACCGTAGTTTGTATGCAGGCGGAGCTTTCCCGGCGAGGCTACTTTGCTCTTGGCGGCGAGATATTTCTTCTGCCGGCTGTGTACCTATCGGTTTATGCCGTCCCGGCGTTTGCTCGGAGCATGGGAGAACTTTTACAGGAAATCAAGGAGGAAAGCGATGAAATTAAACCGGAAGAAGTATCAGGAAATCAAAAAAATGGATCATGCTCAGATGGATCGATATTGGGAGAGCGTGCGGGCTGAGGGGGAAAGAAAGGCAAGAGCCGCTTATCAGGAAGCGTTAGAGGGTGTACCGGGAATCGGAAGAGCCCGGCGTGAGGGAGTCATTCAAAAAGCAGAGCAGATTTTAAAAGGAGAAGAAAATGATTAATGAAAAGAAAATCAGTAAAACCGGAAGCATCACCATTCCCAGCCACCTGCGGCGGGAGTTGGGGCTTATCGCAGGCGAAAAGGTAAAAATTGAGAAGGACGAAGCAGGAAATTTTTTCATTCAGCGAATTGAAGGAAGTTGTATTTTTTGCGGGGCAAATGAAGAATTAAAAAAAGTAAAAGGTAAATTCATCTGCAAAGACTGCATAGAGGCGGTTTTGGCAAAAAAAGAGGACGAAAATGGGGCTAAAAATTAATATTAGTGTCAGCTTGATGGCGGATGCATCGCAATTTGTGCTTGACTTTGCAAGGGCTGGAGAGTTAAAAGAAGAACACAAGGAAAGGTTTGAAAAAATCATTTCAGAACTGCTGAAAATTTTCGGAAATGAAAAGGGAATTATAAAAGAATGCACCGATATTGCAGAAATATTTTCTAAAGAAGAGAATATGAGAGAGCTTGGGGTAGCATATAATCTTTGGGAAATAGGTAAAGAGGCGAAACAAAGTTCACAAAAAAGCATAATCAGGATAATGCTGGTTTTACATTTCTATATGGAGTTAATGAAAGGAAAAGAGGAGAAAAAATAAATGGAAAACATCAGAGAGTTAGTCGATCAAGCGGTGAAATTAGATGCACAAATTAAAGCGAAAACAGCGGAACTGAATGAGGTCAAGGCAACGCTTCAAGCGGAAGGCCTTCGGGAACTGGAAAATAAAAACATCCGCTTCCTGCAATTTTTTGGCAGTTCTGGCACTTGTGAAGTAGGATATAAACAAAAGATGGAAGTTGATAACTTTGGCAGGCTTGTTGAAGTGCTTGGCGACATCGTAAAAGAGAAGGCAAGCAAAAAAGAAGAGATCAAATATGACTTTGACAAAAAGTTTAAAGAGGCCCTTATGCTGTTATATCTTGGCGATTACAAGGAACACGACCTGGAGCGAATCTTGCTTATCAATTTAGACATCACAGAGGAAAAGCAAAGAAAAAGACTGCTAAAAAAGCTGAAAGGCGAATATGCAGCGGATAAAAAGCTGCTGGCGAGTGGCGGAGTGGTTGAAGTAGCAGAGGAAGAATTGGATGCAATTAGAGAGCAGAAAAATTTTGAATTAGTCACAAGATTTTTTGATTTGAAATCAGTAGATATGGAAGCGTTGAAGAAATGTATTTTTGTTGAGGACAGCTTATCACTGGGACTGACTTATGAAAAGTAGGGAATAATCATGGGAGCAATCACAAAAGAACAAATCAGCAAGCTCTATGCCCTTGCAGCCAGAGCAGGGCTTCTTGAGTCGGGAAATAAGGAAGATAATTTTCATCAAATCGTTTCCGGGCTTACCGGGAAAGATTCTGTAAAAAAACTGACAGAGGCCGAATATAAAAAAGTCCGGGGGCGGCTTTTGCAGGAGGTGGAAAATAAGAATGCATCTGGTCGGATGAGCAGCGGGCAGATAAAAAAGGCGTGGAGTTTGATGTATCAGATTATGGAGCATTCCCCAAGCGAGGAAGGGAAAACAGCTGGCGAGAGGATGTGCGGGGCAATGAAAAAGATTTTAAGCATGGATGCTGATGTAAAAAATCCGTTTTCGTGGGTATCCGCAGAGCAAGGGAACAAGTTAATTGAAATGTTAAAGCGATATTTGCAGGCGGCAAAGAAGAAACAAATACTGGAAACAAAATAAGAGGGAGGAGCTTGGCGTGCTGGATGAGCTGAAGATGGAAGATATTGCCGATGAGCAGCAAAAAGCCTTGGCAGAGCTGATTGGCATTGAAAACTACAAAAAGCTTGTAGAAGTCTACGGCGGCAGCAGCATATACGTCTACAAGCGAGATAGTTTTTTACGAACGTTAAGGGATAAAAAAATCAGAGAGGAATTTCGAGGCGATTATAAAGTGTTGGCGCAAAAATACAATTTAACGGAAGTAGCAATCCGAAAAATCGTAGATGAAAAGAACAGTCCCCTTCAAGGACAGATTGCCTTTGATTTTTAAACTCAATTTCTAAAGCGCTTTATTAGCGCAGTTTAGAGGAAAGCGTTATACTGATTGCAATGAGTATAACGCTTTTAAAATTCTAGGAGAAAGGAAAAAAGAAATGTTTGACGAAGCCACCATGCAGATCATTAAAGCAATTGCCGTTATGATCCCGGCTGTTGCCGCCATTGTTGGCGCGGTCGTCTCCTGGGTTTTTAACCGGACGATGAACCGCTTTGACGAAATGGAAAAACGGGTCAGCCAGCTGGAAAAGAACTGCAATGAGGAAGATATTAAAAATCTTCTCTTAAAAACTGAAAAACTGCAGGAAGAACTCAATGAGGTGCGCGTCAACTATATTCATAAACAAGATTTTATCCGGGAGATGGCTAAGATTGATAATAAAGTAGAAAAAATCTTGGATATCATCACGGAAATGGAAAGGAGAAGATGATGGACTTTGAGCAGGAAATCAGGCGTAAGCTGGAAGCGGAAAGCTTTGCCCGCAATAATGGCCGAATTATCCGAGTAGTCAATATCCTGGCGGGAGAATGGGTGGAACTGGAAGTGGTTCGGACAGCACTGGAGAATGACATGGCAGGATATGACTTTGACAAAAGCATGATTTTTTTAATCAAAAGCGGATATTTAGAATTAAGAAAGAAGCGAAGCAGAGAAAAGGCGAGCTGGGAAGATCGGCGCAGACAAGACTTAGAAGTTGCGCTTAGCGGTCAGGGAATGAAGCTGGCGGCGTATCGCATTACCGATGAAGCCGTAGAGGTGTAGTTATGGCAGGAAATCGAAAGCACTCCATTATAGATGGGCTTCCTGTGGACTTAAAAGAAGCGGTGGAGATGATGATTCGCAATGATTTTACCTATAAAGAAATCGTTGACTTCATAAGGCAAAGTGGATTTGATATTTCAATCGCCTCCGTCTGGCGGCATGCAAAAGGATTAAAGGCAAGCCTGCAATCCCTTCGTTTGGCACAAGAAAACTTTCGGGCAATTGCAGAGGAAATGGACAGATACCCTGATCTTGATACCACCGAGGGAATGGTGAGACTGCTTTCTCATTTGATGATGGAAAGGGTTCAGACATTAACCGCCGAGGAGCTGATGATTGTTTCGCCGGATAAGCTGCTGACTCAGATTAATAATCTTGTTCGGACGGCTGCCTATAAGAAAAATCTTGACCTGAAGAATCAAGACATTTTAGAAGCTGGGTATGAAAAGGTCAATAAAACGTTCTTTGATGCTCTTGCAAAAGAACGACCGGATTTATACGCACAGGTCAGCGACTTCTTAAATGAGAAAAAACAGGAGGAGAAGAAATGATTTATGTCCTTCAGGTTTTAACCGGAAAAGAAGAAGAGGTTTGGCGGGAACTAAAAAAGCGCAGTTATAAAGGATATGTGCCCAGGCAGGAAATCCCGCAGCGCCGGGGCGGTGCGGTTACCTTTAAAAAAGTCATTTATTTTCCGGGGTATGTGTTCTTGTCCTTAAAGGAACTAACGGATACCGACTACTACGCAATGCGAAAAGTCCCCTATGTGCTGCATTTTTTGCCGAGAGAAAAGCCAGAACCGATATCGAAAGAAGAAGCTGCCTATATTCGGCTGCTTAGTCGGCCGCAGGATGTTACGGCAAGGAAAGAGGCGGACGGCACTTGGCAGATAAATATTGAGGAACTGGCGCCTTATGTCGATAAGGTGCTACACCGGTCAGGGACAGTACGGCTGAGGCTGCCGTTTCAAGGGGAGACGGTTACTGCCCTTCTGCCCTGCCAGATCATAAAAAGCATCTAAGAAACCATCTTCGTTGATTCGCTCCGAAGAAAATGCCTTAGGGATCAAAAAAGAAAAGCCGGAAATGGGTCTCTCCTTTCCGGTCAAAACCATGCAAAAAAATGGTTCAAGATAGGATATCAAAAAATGCGTTCAAAAGCGTTCAAAATGCGTTCAAATTTTTTTCAAATGCCTTGCAGGTAGAACAGACCGCATAGAGCATTTTTTTGAAAGAAACGCAAATTAGGCGGGGTGAATTTTTGGGAAGGAGGAAAAGATGAAAAACAAAGTAAGAGAAAAGTCTGTTAAAAGGCTTTTAAAAGACTTTTTGGAGCATGAAGTAGATGAAGTCTGCCAAGATGAAAAAGAATATGACATACTTCAGAGAAAGCTACTCGAAGAATATCTTGCAAAAGATAATAGTCCAGAAAGAATAAAACTTTATGCCGAGTACATTGCTGGAAAGCCTATTTTCGGCTCAGACGGGATTCGAAAAAAGTTAGCTGCTATTGATCTCTCTTACTTTGGAAGAGCATACTTTCCGCACTTTTTCAGCAGAAAATCACCGAAGTTTCATGAGGAATTAGATGATATCTGGGAAAATGGAGTTTTAAAAAATATAAATCCAATCAGAAACGCAAAAGAAGTTAATAAAAAGCAAGGCGTTAAAAGAGTGGTGGCGGCACCTCGTGGTCATGCCAAATCGACCAATCTGACCTTTAAAGATGTGCTTCATGCGGTTTTATATGCCTATAAGCATTTTATAGTCATTATTTCAGATACTTACGACCAAAGCAAAGGCTTTCTGGAAGCGATTAAGGAAGAAATCGAAGAAAATGAAGCGATTCTTACGGACTTTGGAAGTCTTTCTGGAAAAATCTGGCGGGAAGATGTGATTGTAACAAAATCAAAAATTAAGGTGCAAGCCAAGGGCGCAGCACAAAAAATGCGTGGTTTAAAGCATAAACAGTGGCGGCCGGACTTGATTGTATTAGATGATACCGAAAACGATGAACTGGTAAGAACGGCAGAGCAAAGAAAGAAACTGAAAGACTGGTACTATAAGGCAGTTAGTAAAGCTGGAGATAGTTATACAGACTTTATTTTCATTGGCACGATGCTCCATTATGATAGCTTACTGGCGGATGTGCTAAAAAATGCAGCCTATCAGAGCATGAAATATCAAGCAGTGGAAAGTTTTTCGGCTTCTCCGCTTTGGGATACATGGGAAACGATATACACAAATCTGTCGGATAAGGACAGAGAACGGAAAGCAAACGAATTCTTTGAAAAGAATAAATCAGAAATGCTGGCAGGCACAAAGGTTCTTTGGGAAGAAAAGCTTCCCTACGTGGAACTAATGAAAATCAAAGTTTCCGAAGGTGAGGCGGCATTTTTTTCAGAGCTGCAAAATGAACCGATCAATCCAGAAGATTGTTTATTCAATGAAGAATGGTTTGAGTACTTTAATCCGCTTGATTTCGACTTTCGAGAGGCAAAGTATTGGTTTTATGCTTTTGTTGATCCGTCACTGGGGAAAACAAAAAAAAGCGACTACAGTGCAATTGTTACTTTGGTGCTGGACACGGAAACTGGCTATATGTATGTCTTAGATGCAGATATCGAAAGAAGACATCCAGATAAAATTATTATGGACACGCTTAATAAAGCGGTCTGGATTTGGAAAGAGTTCGGCAAGAAGTATAAAGATTTTGGTGCAGAAACCAACCAATTCCAGTGGTTCTTAAAAGAAGCGCTGGCAAAGGAAAGCGCAAGATGTGGAATCTATTTGCCAATTACAGAGGTGCAGCAATCATCGGATAAAACCATGCGTGTGCAAACTTTGCAGCCAGATATTAAAAACAAATATATTAAGTTCCAAGCAAAGCAAAAGCTACTACTGGAGCAGTTAAAATATTTCCCGATGGCGGCACACGATGATGGGCCAGATGCATTAGAAGGCGTAAGGACACTGGCAACCAAACGCAAAAGAAAGAACCGACTGCTTGACATTCGTAAATTTGGCTTATTTTAAAGAAAGGAGGCTATATGTATCGCACCGAAGAAGAAATCAGTGAAAAATTGATTATAAAGATGATTAACCGCTATGAAAGAGACTACGGCAAGCGCTTTTTAAAGCTGCAACAGTATTATGAAAATGACACTGCGATTTTAAGCAGAGCCTCCATCTCAGATGGAAAAATTAATAATAAATTGGCAAATGCCTATTCTGGCTATATTACGGATATGGCAACGGGTTATTTTATTGGAAAGCCGGTAACTTATTCCGCAACAAACAATGACTTTATGAAAGAAATACAGGATTTGCTGGATTATACGGATGAGCAAGAGCATAATCTGGAAGTTGCCAAACAGACATCGATTAAAGGGCGCTGCTTTGAAATCGTGTATTTAGATGCCAAAGACTTTGATAAAAACAAGCGCCCAAGGCTTAGAGTTGCAAAAGTACAAGCAGAACAGATGCTATGTGTGTATGACTATGCCTTATCACCGGAAATCCGTTTTGCGATTCGTTGGTATGATTATGAAACAGGCGAAAAGAAAATCCGAAAGATAGAAGTCTACACAGCATCAGAAATACGATATTATACTAAAAATGGCAGTTCTCTATTACTGGAAGATACCGTACAACATTTCTTTGGAATGGTTCCGGTAATTGAATTTTGGAATAACGAAGAAAAACAAGGAGATTTTGAGAAAGTCATCACTTTGATTGATGCGTATGACAAAGCCGGATCAGATAGTATGAATAATTTAGAGTACTTTGCCAATTGTTATATGTATCTCATCGGGATGGACGAAACCGACGAATCAGACATTGAGAAAATGCGAAAGTTAAGGGTTTTACTTCTAAAAGAAAAAGGAGAAGCCGGATTTTTGCAAAAACAAAGTAATTTTGAGGAAACGAAGTATATTTCGGAGCGATTGGACAATGATATTCATAAGTTTTCCATGGTTCCGAATTTATCCGATGAAAATTTTGCAGGGAATTCATCGGGAATTGCTATGCTGTATAAACTCTTAGGACTGGAACAGCTTGCGGTTAAGAAAGAAAGAAAATTTAAAAAAAGCTTGCAAAGGCGGCTGGAAATCATTTGCCGGTATCTAAACTTTCTGGGAAACAACTATGACTGGCGGGATATTGATATTAAGTTTCAACGAAATCTCCCGGTCAATGACAAAGAAAATGTAGAAATTGTTACAATGCTACAAAACATTGTTTCCAAGCAGACAGCCCTTTCACACTTAAAAATCATTGACAATGTGCAGACGGAGCTGGAAAAAATCGAAGAAGAAAAAGCAGCGTATGTTGATCTGGATGGAGTTTCTTATGAATCTACCGAATGAGTTTAAACGCTTAGCGATGGAGTTTGAAAAAGCAGTACAAGGGCAGCAAAAGGAGCTGATTGTCAGATATAGAAAAGCATTAGAAGAAGCAAGAAATCTGTTGCGAAAACAATTTGACCGCTACGAAAAGGACGGAAAGCTAAGCGACAAGTCCTTTCCGCACAGTGCCAAGCGGAAAATGCTGTCAGCTATGGATAAGCTGCTTTCTAAGCTGTATGAGAATAATAAGCAGCAAACCGAGGATTTTCTTATGCAAGTGGGAATGAAAGCGGAGAAGAATACCTTTCATATTGTTTTTCAGGCGGCAAACAGCAATAAAAAAGCCGTTCCATTTCAGATTAAGCTTTTAGGCGATGACGGTAAGACTTTAAATGCCATTCAAAAGCCATTAAATATTAATGAAATTGTGAACGAAAAAATGAAAGGCTTTCACTGGGCAGAGAGGTTGGGAAAGCATCGGAATGATATCATTCACTCGGTGAATAAGACTTTGTCGGATGGACTGGCAAAAGGCAAGACGTATAAGGAATTAAGCGATAGCTTAAAAAATGAGCTGGGCACTGATGTGGGAAAGCCGATGACAATTATCCGAACCGAGGGAGCAAGGGTATATGCAAACACACAGCAAAAAACCCTAGATAAGTTTGATAAAGCGGGACTTGCTATGGTAAAGACTTGGCGAACAGTCAAGGATGAGAGAGTTCGAGGGATGAAAGCAATCGACAAAGTGAGCCATATCAAGATGGAAGGACAGACGGTCGGGTATAAAGAAGACTTTACTTTGCCGGAGGGGAGAAAAGCAAAAGCTCCGCACCTGACCGGATATGCCGAACATGATATCAATTGTCGGTGCTTTCAGGCGATAGATTTGGAGGAGGAAAGAAAAGGACTTAGTTCGGGAAAGTACGAAGCCGACAATTCCGGTCAAGACGGCATTATCACCAAGATAGAGGATATTGACTATAACGATAGAGAGCAGATTGATAAGCTGTTTTCGGATTTTGCCAAAGAAAGTAAGGACTGGGATATTGAAAAGGCTATTGTTATAGCGGAGAATAACAAAGCCTATTATATCGACGGTATTTCGGCAAATGTCAATATCACTACAATCGGAGTGGATAACTTAAAAAATGCAATTGTAATTCACAACCATCCACCGGGGAGTGGGGTTGGAGATTGCTTTAGTGAACAGGACATTCAAGGACTATATCAGTATCAATTAAAAGAAATGCAATTGACTTGCGACCTTGGACGGTTTAAAATGAGCTATAAAGATCAATTATCAGGTTCAGAAGTTCTTGAAGCTTATCAGGAAGCTACGTTTGCCTATGGAGATAAAGCGAGAAATAAAGAAATACCAGAAAAATTATCCGATTATAGGCAATATCATATTATGAACGAATTAAAGGAAAGTATAGGTATTACTTTTGAGGAGGTGAAGGAATGACATATAAAGAAGAGTCGGATGAGCTAATAAAATGGTATGCGGAGGAAAACAGGAAAATTAGTGAAAAAATGAGAGAGCATCCTGTACCGGGTTTAGATCATCCACTTGAGGTGGAGGTTAAAGCACTGCATCAGGTTTGGTTAAAGAAGTTAAAGGAATTGCAGAAAAATACGGAATCGAATAAAATAACAATAAGGAGCTTACAAGAGTAGGCTTCTTTTATATTGCATAAAAATGACCAGGAAAGGAAGAAAGTAATGGATCAGGAAAATCAAAACACAGAGGTAACGACCGAGGAAACGAAGGAAACCAAAGACACCAATGAAACAAAAGCAACCGGTGCAGAAAACAAGCAGCTGGCTCAGGAAGAAAAAAACACCGCCAAAACTTTTACGGAAAAAGAAGTTGAGGAAATGAAAGCAGCTTGGGAAAATGAAAAGGTAGAAAATGAGCGGCTTTCCAAACTTTCCAAAGAAGAAAGAGCCGCCGAGGAGCAAAAGAAGAAAGCAGCTGAGCTGGAAGAAAGAGAAAAAGTATTGCTGCAAAAAGAAAGAGCAGCAGATGTTAAGGATGAGCTGCTTAAGAATCATATTCCATCGGCCTTTGCCGGATATTTTACAAATCTTTCCGAAACCAAAGAAGAAATGACCGCTAATATTAAGGAGTTTGGGAAAGCATTCCGTGAAGCTGTGCAAGAGGAAGTCAATAAGAGAATTCAAGGCATAACCATGAAAACCGGGGATACCGGTTCTGAAAAAGCAAGTGCCGGCAAGGGATATGCGGAAAAGAGAAATGAAGTAGCTAGACCCGCAAACAATCCGTGGGCATAAGAAAGGGGAATGATTATGAAAGTAGAACAAACAACAATTTTACGGGAAACTGTTAATTTTTTAAAAAGTGAAAAGTTTATTTCCGCATCGGGGGCTGTACCGCAAAGCAAAGGAGTAGCCTTTGAGGGGCGAAAGATTGTTAAGGCAGGTACCATCTTGCCAAGCAATGATGCACAGGCAAAGGGAATTTTACTGGAAGATGTAGATGTAACTGCTGGAGATGGATTTGGAGCATTTTTAATTTCCGGCATTGTCTTAGCAGGCCGCTTGCCGGAAGTGCCGCAAGAAACTGCGAAAACCGCATTAAAAGAAATTAAGTTCATGTAAGGAGAGGAGAAGAATATGGGATTATTTAAGTTTGAAGAAGTGTTTTCAGCCGCAGTACTATTGGATTATTTAAAAGAAAGGAAGTTCCCGGAGTTTTTGGGATTAACTCTCTTTCCGGAGAAAAAAATTGAAGAAATTGACCTTGAATATATCAAAGGCGGTAGCCACTTGCCGGTTTCAGCTTCGGTGCATGCCTTTAATTCAGAAAGTGAAATTGCTTCCAGAGATGCCCTCGAGGCGGTCAAAGAACGGCTTGCGCTGGTCAAAAGAAAAATCCGAATGGATGAGGAGCTTTTAATTAAGCTGCAAACGCCTCGAACCAATAAGGAGTTTGAAAAAGCCAAGGAACAGGTTTTTAATGATGTCGATACCATGGTGCTGGCAGTCTTAACCAGAGCAGAAGCAATGCGGATGGAAGTGTTGACTACCGGAAAATTGGCAGTGAATGAAAATGGCGTGAATGTAACACTTGACTATGGTGTACCAAGCGATGCGCTGAAAACCAATGCCGGAAACTCCGCCTGGACACATGCCGACTCTGATCCGCTAAAAGATATTTACGACTGGACAGACAGTGTAATCGCCAGAACCGGTGTGATTCCGACCCGTGCCTTAACGAGTAGTTCGGTACTTTCCTTGCTGCTTCGGCATGATAAGGTGGCGGAAGAATATTTTCGGGAATACCAATAAGCTGGTAACCAAGGCAGAATTAAATGCATTTTTAGAGCAGCAAGGGCTTCCAAAGTTTGCTTCCTATGATGCGAAAGTACCGCAAAGAGCAGGCGAATGGAACTTATCAGACATTACGATTTTTTGAACGCCAATAAAGTAGTGCTGATGCCGGACGGCTTCCTTGGCGAAACGGTG
Organism: Lachnospiraceae bacterium oral taxon 500; assembly: GCA_002999035.1. Lineage (NCBI taxonomy): Bacteria > Bacillati > Bacillota > Clostridia > Lachnospirales > Lachnospiraceae > Lachnospiraceae bacterium oral taxon 500. Next base: position 2,041 of record CP027241.1, on the reverse strand, counting down.
TACGGCTTAACGGCGGAAGAAATTTGAGCTTGCCGGAAACGGGGCGTTGATACCGAGCAAGTCGGAAATGTGCTGGCAATGATCTATCGGACGGCTGACCCGGTGGCGAGATGGACAAAGGCAGTGGCAACGGTGCTGCCGAGTTTCCCGGAAGCGGAAAACATCTTGATTGGCAAAGGTGAAATAAGGCTTTAAAATTCTGTAAAAAAACTGTTATAGTAGTAAAGTATATATAATAGTTTTTTTACAGGGAGGTTTTTATGAAGCAAGTAAATACGGAAAGGAAAAAAAGAAAAGAGAAAATGGTTGCGATTTGTGTGTGGGGGCATTTTTGCTGTGATTGTAATTAATACATTATATCAGAAATTAACAGGAAAACTGGATATGAAAACTCCGCCAAGAGTACGAAGCCATTCTGACAGCAAACTTTATTTCCAAAAATGAAATCAAAGATGTCAAGACGGATGTAGATAACAAAACGCTTACTCTGCATTTGGCGACAACAGGTGATGAGCCGAACGAAAAAGCAGAGCTTGCAGATGAAGTGCGAGCCAAAGAAATCGCAAATAAGCTGGCAAATGAATTCTTAGCCAAGCGAGAAGATTTAGATAAAGTCGAGTTATTTTTTCGGAGGGCGTAGGAAACGTTTCGCTGAATAGAAAAAAACTAAATAAGGACTTTGTCAAAATAATTTTGTGATTGAAGTAAGAGAGGCGGAGGATTACAAAAAAACTGGAAAAAGCCTATTCAGATGAAAGAATTAAGGAAGTAACGGTTGATAAAGAAAACAGGAAAATCCAAGTAAATCTTGCAGAGCCGGACGGAGATATTAAGGTAGAAAAGGCAAAAGCGATGATTTCTCAGCTATCAGAACATTATTTACTTAAAAGGTCAGAGCTAAAAGGATTTTACTTTTTGATAGATAATGTTGGAGATATTGAGCTGAAAGCAGAAGAAGCGTCAGAGGTGGATAAAAGCGATCCGAACTATGAGGTAATGAAAGAAAATGGTCTGCTTGGGAAAATATTTCAAGATGGAACTATTGGATAAAAAATTTATGGAGCATTGAGCTAATCTTTTTAGTAGGTTTTCAGCAGGGAATGAAATTGTCAAATCTGCTTTCTTCTCTGCTAATCTGGCAAAAACAGCCTTGGAGATGAAAATCATCTAAAAGACAAAATCATCACAAAAAAAGCGAGTTAATCAAAAAAGGGATTTACTGAATAAAATCAGTAAGCCCTTTTTTGATTGGGAAAAAAATGATTTAAGAAAGGAGCGGCAATGAAAGCAAAAGTAATCAGAGGAAGCGTACAGTATGATGGAACGATCTACAGCGAAAGGCATGGAACTTACGATTCGACCGGAAGATTTTTCTGGACTGGCAGAAGTTGTGGAGGCTTTAGAAGGGAAGCAGAATCAGGAACGGAAAAAGAACCTGCGACAGAGGGAGCAAACCTGGAGGAAGTAACAAATTATAAAGAAATGAAAAAAGAAGAACTGCTTGAGTTAGCCAAAGAAAAAGGCTTAAATGTTTCGGCAGGAGCAAAAAGAGATGAAGTGATTGCTTTATTAGAAGAGGCAGCTGCTCATGAGTAAACTAACCGAGGATGAGCTGAAGAGGTATTGGTTAGACTTTGCCAGCCGGTACTGCAATCGGGCATTTACGGAAGAAAGCATGCCTTATGTCATCCGGCTTTTCCTTGATAGGAAAGTAAAATCCTATCGGAAAATCCGAATGTCAAAGCGGAAAGCCTAGCGGATTTAAGTAAGACCTATGCGGAGAATGAACTGTCGGGCGAAGAAAGGGAACTGCTTAATGCTGTCCGCAGGCTTCGGGTGCCAAGATGAAAACGAAAATCAAGATAACGGACAAATCAAGAGTACCGGAAACTGCTAAAAGAATTAAAAGCCTTAAAAGCCAGAAAGCTGGAGATTGGCATTTTAGCTGAAAGCGGCGAAAAAATGCTGATGATTGCCAATGTCAATGAGTTTGGCTGCGAGATAGTCGTAACAGATAAAATGCGAAAGTTTTTTGCGGCAG